>JBGVOL010000087.1:0-20850 GCA_045126475.1 Lachnospiraceae bacterium
CCTTGATGTGAATATGGAAGAGAGAACAGTGAAAGTACATGTCCTTGACGGGCTTATGGATATGTAATTATGCGAGGTATTTCATGAATTATTATGTTATGACGCTTTTTCCCGATATGATTACAAATGGATTGAATACCAGTATTATCGGCAGGGCTGTGGAGAAAAAACTATTGTCGGTTGAAGCCGTTAATATAAGGGATTTTACAAATGATAAGCATAATCATGTGGATGATTATCCCTATGGCGGCGGTGCGGGAATGGTAATGCAGGCACAGCCGGTATACGATTGTTATAAGCATATAGAAGCACTTGTGGGAAACGGAAAAAAACCAAGAGTTATTTTTATGACTCCTACAGGAAAAACCTTTAATCAGGATATGGCAAGGGAACTGTCACATGAGGAAAATCTTGTATTCTTATGTGGACATTATGAGGGTATAGATAAGCGTGTCCTTGACAAAATTGTGACAGATGAGGTGTCAATAGGTGATTTTGTCCTGACAGGAGGAGAGTTGCCTGCCATGGTTATGATTGACGCCATTTCAAGGCATATTCCGGGAGTACTTAACAATGATATTTCTGCAGAAACAGAGACATTTACGGATAATCTTCTTGAATATCCCCAGTACACAAGACCGGAAGTATGGGAAGGTGAGTCTGTACCGGAGGTTCTCTTGAGCGGTCATCATGCAAATATTGAAAAGTGGAGAAGAGAGCAGTCTCTCATCTTAACAAGAGAAAGGCGTCCTGACCTGTTTGAGAAGGTGGAACTTACAAAAAAAGACTTGCAATTTTTGTCAACATATGATATAAGTTAAATGTTGTGTAGTCGCTCGTGATTGCACTTGAGATTAGAGATATTCCTCTGTTACCATAATTGTATTAAGAATGTCGAATATTTAAGGAGGTTCATAAGATGAACGATATTATTAAGAACATTGAGGCAACTCAGTTAAAGGAATCTATCACAGAATTCCACGTAGGTGATACTGTAAGAGTACACGCAAGAATCAAGGAAGGAAATCGTGAAAGAGTTCAGGTTTTCGAGGGAACTGTATTAAAGAGACAGGGCGGAAGCTCAAGAGAGACATTTACAGTTAGAAAGAATTCAAACGGTATCGGTGTTGAGAAGACATGGCCATTACATTCTCCAACAATTGAGAAGATTGAAGTTGTTAGACTTGGTAAGGCTAGAAGAGCTAAACTTAACTACTTAAGAGAAAGAGTTGGTAAGGCAGCTAAGGTTAAGGAAATCGTTAGATAATTTTCTTGCAGAGTTGGGAACAAATACAATTGTATTTGTTCCTTTTTGGTATACACATTGTCGAAAAGTTAAAATACCGTTCATGCTTGCATGATAAGGTATTTTACTTTGCGACATGCAAAACATGAGGAAGAAGCGATTTACGAAGTAAATCAGCGGATTCCGAATGTTTTTAGGATTGCGAAAGCACGAGGTGCGGAGCAATCCGTATGAATATCACTTTTATTAGCATATAATATTGGAGGTTATTATGGGATATTTTAATCCTATGCCTGACAGGAATATATTTCTGGATGAAATTTTAAAGTGGATTGTTGATATTGTGGCAGTGATTATTCTGGCAGTATTTTTTGTTGTGTATATGTGTGATACGGCAGATATGGTGGGAAATTCCATGTCACCTGCATTAAATAATGCCGATACGGTACTTATAGACAGAATTTCGTACAGTATTGGTTCTCCTGAACGCTTTGATGTGATTGTATTTAAGGATGAGGAAGGCAATGAGACTATTAAGAGAATAATAGGACTTCCGGGAGAGCAGATTAAGATAGAAAACAGTAAGATTTATATAAAAAACAGTGATGGTGAACAGGTGCTTGAAGATGAGTATTTTAAGGAAAAATTCGAGCCTGGATATGTGGATGAGTATGTTTTGATACCCATGGGTGAGTATTTTGTTATGGGTGACAGTCGAAACGTGTCAGAGGACAGCCGTTTTGAGTATGTGGGAAACATTAAAGAAGAGAATATACTTGGTAAAGCATGGCTTATTTCATCACCGTTTAGCAGAATCGGTTTTGTTGATTAACCATTAGGAGGCAGATAATGAATATTCAATGGTATCCCGGTCATATGACCAAAGCAAAGAGAATGATGGAGGAGGACATAAAGCTTATTGACCTGGTTATTGAACTTGTAGATGCCAGACTGCCTTTAAGCAGCAGAAATCCTGATATAGATACCCTGGCTAAGAATAAGGCAAGGCTTATTTTGCTGAATAAGGCAGACCTTGCAGATGAAAGAGTTAATAACATGTGGAATGACTATTTCAAAGAAAAAGGATTCTTTGTTGTGAAACTTGATTCAAGAAGCGGAAGCGGAATGAAGGCCATTAACGGTATTATACAGGAGGCCTGCAAAGAGAAAATAGAGAGAGACAGAAAACGTGGAATTATTAACAGACCTGTAAGAGCTATGGTTGTGGGTATACCAAATGTGGGCAAGTCGACTTTTATTAATTCCTATGCAAAAAAGGCGTGTGCAAAGACAGGTAACAAGCCGGGTGTCACGAAAGGAAAGCAGTGGATTAAACTTAACAAGACACTTGAACTTCTTGATACACCGGGAATACTCTGGCCGAAATTTGAGGACGAGCAGGTGGGCATAAGGCTTGCAATCGCAGGTTCAATCAATGATGAAATATTGAATATTGCAGAGTTGTCCCTTGAACTTATAAGAATTTTAAAGAGAGATTACCCGGGAAAGCTTAATGAAAGATACGGAGTTGATGAAAGTGAAACCGACATAAACATTCTGGAAAAAATCGCAGTGAAGAGAGGATGTATTAAGAAGGGAAATACAGTGGATCTTGATAAAGCGGCAGACATATTAATTGATGAATTCAGAAGCGGAAAAATAGGAAGAATTTCTCTTGAGAGGCCATAAACACACAGATAATGTTAATTGCAGGCGGGTGCATAAATATGGATGAGATAATTGAGTGGTACAGAAAACTGAATGACAGGGCTAAAAGTATTATAAAGGTTGGCAGCTTTATTCTGGCAGTCATTGTAGTTATGGTGGTTATTATTACATTCTTATATGCGCCTATGCGAATAGACGGCAATTCCATGAAACCGGCGCTGTCTGACGGTGATATAGTGATTATTGACAAAATTTCTTATGTGTTTAATGAACCTGAAAGATTTGATCTGGTAGCATTTAAGTACAGGTATGATTACAGTCAGAGATACATTAAACGTATTATAGGAATGCCGGGAGAAACAATATATATTAAGGACAATGTCATATATATTTTAAATGAAAATACGGGTCAGTATGAGGTGTTGAAAGAGTATTACGGATATTACAGCGGAACAGCGCAGCTGACGGACTGTGAGCCGGTAACGCTGAAGGATGATGAATATTTTGTGCTCGGAGATAACCGGTATGACAGTGACGACAGCCGTTCAAGTGGTGTCGGTGCTGTGAAAAGAGAGACAATAATTGGAAAGGCATGTTTCAGGGTGCTTCCGTTTAATGGAATCGGTTCTTTGGAATATCAGTAGGGATGAAAAATGATTGGTGTAATTAAGAAAATATGTGGCAGTAAGATAAGGTTAAGTGATAAGGTGTGGGATTTTCTTGAACTCATAATGTACCTGCTTTTAGCCTTTGTCGCAGCATATCTTGTAGTGAGATTTGTCGGACAAAGAACAGTTGTGGATGGCGATTCCATGAACAATACACTTTCCGACGGTGACAATATCATTGTGGAAAAACTTTCTTATACTTTTGGAGACGTTGAGAGATATGATATTATAGTATTTCCTTTTTATGATGAAAACAAGGGAAAAGAAGTATATTATATAAAAAGAGTAATAGGAATGCCGGGAGAAACCATCCAGATAGAGAATGGTGTTATTTACCTTATAGACAGTGATTCAGGAGAAAAGACAATACTTCCCGATGAGTATGGATATTATTATGACGGAAAGCCGATGAAGGGATATCTGGCATCAGAACCGATAAAAATTCCGGAGGGGTATTATTTTGTTATGGGAGATAACCGAAACAGAAGTAAGGACAGCCGTCAGATAGGACTCATAAAAGAAGAAGATATACTTGGAAAGGCATGGTTAAGGTTTTACCCGTTTGGTGAATTCGGACTGATTAACCATAGGTAGAAGTGATGGACGAGATACTTAAGATTGGGCAGATAAAAGCTATATTTGAAGATACACCTGTTACAGGAATTCCTGATGCAATTAAGAATTTTTGTGCAGATGAGAGACCGGGTGTCAGAAAAATTGTTGAAAAATATTCCAAAGTGTATGAGAAGTACCAAACGGAACTTGCCCGTACGGAGAAAATGAAGGAATATGAAAGAAAATATGATTCATATGAGTTTATAGCGGGAATAGATGAGGTGGGAAGGGGGCCGCTTGCGGGACCTGTTGTGACATGTGCAGTCATCCTTCCAAAGGACTGTGATATACTCTATATTAACGATTCAAAGCAGCTTACGGAGAAAAAGCGTGAGGAGCTTTACGATAAGATAATAGAGCAGGCCGTAGCGGTTGGCATTGGTATGGAAAGTCCTCAGGTTATTGATGATATTAATATATTACAGGCTACATACAGCGCAATGAGAAAGGCAATAAATGCCCTTTCGGTAAAACCGGATTTGTTATTAAATGATGCTGTTACAATACCGGGAGTGGATATCAAGCAGGTACCTATTATCAAAGGTGATGCAAAAAGCATATCCATTGCTGCGGCAAGTATCATTGCAAAGGTGACAAGGGACAGGATGATGGTGGAATTTGACAAAATGTATCCCGGATATGATTTTGCAGGAAACAAGGGGTATGGTTCTTCGACCCACATTGATGCCATAAAGACCCTCGGCCCTACACCTATTCACAGAAAAAGCTTTATTAAGAATTTTTTATAAGATGCAGAAAGGAGGCAGCTCATGAATACAATCGGGAAAAATATTTCGTCGGCTTCAGGAACAAGCGAGATAAAAAGTGTCAGGGGCGCCTCGACAGGTGCTGTGTCACAGGGGACCGGAAAGACAGCAGCAAGTGTTAATGTCAGTGCGGTTAAGCAGACTGCACAGATTACAGGTAATATGCTGCTGGCACAGATGAAGCCCGGAACAACGTTCAGCGGTGATATTATTGATGTGCGTGGAAGTGCAATAAAGATACTTCTTGGTAATGACAAGACACTTGACGCATCATCCACAGACTCAAAGAATCTGAATATCGGTGACCATATTACTTTTAATGTATCATCAAACAACGGAAAGACTGTTGTCATTAAACCATTAAAGATAAATTCATTCAATACCAATGTATTACTGAAGGCACTTGAAGCATCGGATGCGCCGGCAAACGAAAAAAATATCAATATCGTAAAGGCAATGATGAGAAATGAGATGTCTATTGATAAAAATTCTTTGTCAGATATGATTAAGAAGGTTGAGGCATTTAAAACGGACAATCCGGAAAATATCGTTGCAATGGAGAGACACGGAATTCCTCTTACACAGGAAAATGTAGACCAGTTCTCGGCATATAAGAACTTTGAACACAGAATAATGGCACAGGCTGAGTCACTTGCGGAGGATGTGCCTGAAATGCTTAAGGATATCCTGGCAACGGAGAACGGCAGTCAAAAGGCAGCTCAGATTGCAAAAGATATTGCAGATATTCTTATGCAGAATCTTCCTAATGAGCCGGAAGAAAGTATACAGGAGCAAATCGCCGGGAAAACTCCCGGCGAAACGGCAACTTTAACAACAGAAATAACAGAGGGGGAAGTTTCTGCCGAGGACGAGGTGTTTCTTCAGAAAATGGGACTTTCGCAGGATGAAGGAGCCGTGTTTGTACAGGAAACAGGGAAGTCAGGAAGTTTGGAAGCAGATGTTTCTGTCAGAGACATGCCTTACAGTGAGGTAATGAGCAAACTAAATACCCTGTCAGGTGAGGAGTTAAAAGAATTCTTATCGTCACCGGAGTTTAAGCATTTTGTTAAGGATAAGGTTGAGAAGAATTTTGAGTTAAATGTAAATAAACTTGGACAGGATGACGAAGAAGTAAAGAAAAATGTAAAAAAGCTTTATGAGAATCTTGATAAAAAGACGGAGGCACTCCTTAATGCACTTGAAAATGCAGGAGTAAAGGAGAACCGTGTGGGAAATACCGTTAATAATATCCGTAACAATATGCAGTTTATGCAGGATTTAAACCAGATGGCGGCATATGTACAGCTCCCGGTCAAGTTTAGTGAAAATAAGGCTCACGGCGATTTGTATGTATTTAACAGAAAGAAGGGAATGCCGGTTAATAAGGATGTGGTTACGGCGTTTCTACATCTGGATATGGAGAGCCTTGGGGCAACGGACGTCCATGTATCCCTTGAAAAGAAGGCACTTAAGACTGATTTTGTGTTAAGTGACGGTGAGTCGGCAAAAATTGTTGAACAGCATCTTTTTGAACTTAAGGAAAGACTGGAAAAGAAAGGCTTTACAACAACCATCAATGTTGAAATTGAACCGGACGATGCAAAATTCAATCCTTTTGACAAGGTTCTTGAGACGGATAAACCACAGATATCAATAAAAAGATACTCATTTGATGTAAGGGCATAGTATGGTCACACGGAGGTGGACATATGTTGAATTATGAAAACAAAGATAATGAAAAAGAAAACAAGTCAAAAATAGCCGTTGCACTGTCATACAATCCCGGTGATGAGGCACCTACAGTAATAGCAACGGGAAAAGGAGCACTTGCCGAGCGTATCATTGATACGGCTAAAGACAGTGACGTTCCGGTGTATGAGGATGAGAAACTTGCGGGAACACTGTCAAAGCTGGAACTTGGAGATATGATTCCACCGGAACTATACGGTGTTGTGGCAGAGATACTTGTCTTTGTTGACAGAATGGACAGAATAAAATCAAAAGTGATAAATACGGAGGGACGATGAACAAACGACAGCTTGGTACGGACTATGAAACAAAGGCATGTAACTATCTTGAATCTGAGGGATATGTCATAATCGAAAGAAATTTCAGAACATACAGGGGAGAGATAGATATAATAGCTTCTGACGGTGAAACACTTGTATTTACAGAGGTAAAATTCAGAGCAAAAAACAGCTTCGGCTATTCTGCCGAAGCTGTAAACGTACATAAACAAAATATTATTTATAAAGTTGCGGAAGGCTATCTTAAGCTGCATCCACAGTTTGGAAACAGACCATGCAGATTTGATGTCATTGCCTTTGACGGAAATGAAATAACCCACATAAAGAATGCTTTTGGCGGTCTGTAACTATTCTTCGTAATTCTTAAATGAAATATTTAAGTCTACTTTTCCTGATATACCGTCTACAACGCCTGACGATGTGTACTGCCAGATAGATACATCATAAGGGAAATAGAGTTCATCACCGTAGTAGGCATACCATTTCTCTATTCCTTCAAGGCGCTCAAATTCAAGCATTCCGATAAAGCCTTTAAGATTACAGTAAATCATCGGTGTATATCCTGCCTCTTTTATTCTGTTACAGAATGCAAGAACTATGTCGGTAAGTTCAGCAGGAGAGAGGGACTCATTTCTTCCGTCATCGTCAAAGATTTCTTCAATATCAATGATTACCGGATACTTTATCTCATATGGTTCAATCATCTCAAGTACAAGTTCAGCTTCTTCAAGAGCTTCATCTACAGTGATTGCTTCCGAAAACACATAAGCACCTATGGCAACACCGTTGGCAGTTGCTCCGGCAGCATTTTTTGCAAAGGAATCATCGGACAGAAGCTTGCCTTCTGAACCATATCCACGGACAACGGCACGGAGAATGGCAAAGTCTACACCGTCAGCCTTAACTTTTGCCCAGTCAATATTTCCGTTGTGCTTTGATACGTCGATGCCCTTGTAGCTTGCAAGATTGTCATCCTCGTAATATTCCACACTGACAGGTACATCATTTTCGTTAAGTTCCATCTTAAAACCTGTATCAGAATAGTTATTCATCAAAAGGTCATTGTTTATATCCTTAAATATGTATCCGCCCGGCTCATTATAAATAAGCTGATTAGGATAAAGGGTTCTGAGCATTTTTAATGTGGTGTCCCCATCTTCCATCATGGCTCTTATTGAAGAGAGAAGGTTGTCTCTTCCAAGGTAATAAGATTCGTTTTTTAACTCGGCTAAAACCTCATCTCTTATGAGAGTGTAACCTTCTTTAACTTCTGTATCGGCAGAAACGGTTTTTTCGCCATCGTCATCATTTTCTTTGTTATCACTCTCTGAAGTAAGTCTGTTTATGCTGAAAGTCATGTAGACGCACAGACCTGTGGTGACCGTAAGCAGAACAGCCATGATGTAAAAAATGATTTTTGTAAAGATTTTTCTTCCTTTGTGTTTATTTGTATTGTTATTTTCCTGCATAATAGTCTTTTGTATACCCCCTGATTATTGTTATTTATACTTAATAAAAGTATAGCATATGGGATAAATCATTGACAAGCTAAATGTAAATGATATAGAATATATTGTGATTGATTATGCCCTGAAACGGGAATAATCATATTAATGAAAAATCAGGAGGCAAAAATGACGGAGAATTTCACAAAAGATATTTCATTGCCGGTTGCACCGCTTAAGATAGCTGCACTTGAAAGCTGTAAAGAACTTGCTGAGGAAATAGACAAGCATCTTGTAGAGCTTCGCAGGGAGAGAAGTGTAAACAATGATTCATCTATTGAGTTTAAGGGATATAAGTGTGACTCGTACCTTTTAAAGTGTAAGTGTCCAAGATTTGGTTCGGGAGAGGCAAAGGGTGTGATTCAGGAGTCAGTCAGAGGAGATGATGTATTTGTCATGACTGATGTGGGAAATTACAGTCTTACCTATTCTGTGTGCGGTTATGAGAATCATATGTCGCCTGATGACCACTATCAGGATATGAAGAGAATAATAGCAACAGCAATGAACTCGGCAAAGAGGGTAAATGTCATCATGCCTTTTATGTATGAGGGCAGACAGCACAAAAGAACAAAGAGAGAGTCTCTCGACTGTGCCCTTGCACTGCAGGAGCTTACAAATATGGGAGTGTCAAATATCATTACATTTGATGCCCATGACCCAAGAGTTGCCAATGCCATTCCGCTTAAAGGTTTTGATAACTACATGCCACCATACCAGTTTATGCGTGCAGTACTTAGAGTGGACAAGAACCTTAAGATTGATAATGAACATATGATGATAATAAGTCCTGATGAGGGTGGTATGAACAGAGCCGTATATTTCTCAAATGTTTTGGGGGTTGATATGGGTATGTTCTACAAGAGAAGAGATTATTCAACAATCGTTAACGGTAAAAATCCTATTGTTGCACATGAGTTCCTTGGAACAAGTGTGGAAGGCAAGGATGTGATTATTGTTGATGATATGATATCATCAGGCGAAAGTATGCTGGATGTTGCCAAGAAGCTTAAGGACAGAAAGGCAGGAAAAGTATTTATCTGTACTACATTCGGATTGTTTACCGATGGTCTTGCCAAGTTTGATGAGTATTACGAAAAGGGCTATTTTGACTATGTAATTACCACAAACCTGACATACAGAAGCTTTGAACTTCGAAACAGATGTTATTATCTGGAAGCTGATATGAGCAAGTTTATGTCGCTCATTATAGATACAATTAACCATGACTATACTACAGAACAGGTAATGTCTCCGACGGAGAGAATTAAGGCTATTGTTTCTAAATATTATAATAATGAGGCTATTTAATAAAAATGAGTAAAAACCATAAAGAGCATATCATAAAGTCTGTAAAGAGCGGCTCTATTGCAGAGGAACTAAATATTGAACCGGGTGATATTCTCCTTGAAATCGACGGCGAGATACCGGAGGATGTTTTTGATTATCATTACATGGTCAACAGCGATTATCTTGTGATGGTTATAAGAAAACCAAACGGTGAGGAATGGGAGCTTGAGATTGAAAAAGATTTCGATGAGGATATGGGAATCGAGTTTGAGAAAGGGCTTATGGATGATTATCATTCGTGTACAAATAAATGTATTTTCTGCTTTATTGACCAGATGCCGAAGGGCATGAGGGAAACCCTTTACTTTAAGGATGATGATTCAAGGCTGTCATTCCTCCAGGGAAATTATATTACCCTTACAAATATGAAGGATAAGGACATTGACAGAATAATTAAATTTCATCTGTGTCCCATAAATATCTCTGTTCATACAACGAACCCTGAGCTTAGGTGCAGGATGCTTAACAACAGGTTTGCAGGTGATGCCCTTGGTAAGATAGACAGGCTTTCCGAGGCATGTATAGAAATGAACGGACAGATAGTTTTGTGTAAAGGTGTAAATGACGGTGCTGAACTTAAGCGTTCCATTGAGGATTTGTCTAAGTACCTTCCGCATATGAGAAGTGTGTCCGTTGTTCCGGCAGGGCTTACGAAATACAGAGAGGGTCTTTATCCACTGGAACTCTTTACAAAAGAAGATGCCATACAGGTTATTGATCTTATAGAAAGCTATCAGCAGAGATTCTATGAAGAGTATGGTCTTCATTTTATCCATGCTTCTGACGAATGGTATATTCTTGCTGAAAGGGATTTTCCTGAGGAAGAGCGTTATGATGGGTATATACAGTTGGAAAACGGTGTCGGCATGATGAGGCTTTTGCGTCAGGAGTTTGGTGAGGCTTTAAGAAACAGTAAACAGGACAGTATTTGTCGTGAGGTATCAATCGCCACAGGTAAGCTTGCCTACAGTGAGATACGTAGACTGGCAGACATGGTTGAGAAAAAGTATTCAAATACGCATATTTATGTATATGCCATAGAAAATGAGTTTTTCGGAAAAAATATAACAGTATCGGGTCTGTTGACAGGACAGGATATTTTAAAGCAGCTTAGTGAAGGTGAAGTAAAGCTTGGTGAACGTCTTTTACTTCCCGGCAATGTTTTAAGATCAGGGGAGGAGGTCTTCCTTGATGATATGAAACTAAGCGAACTTGCAGAAAAATTAAACGTAAGGATACAGGTTCCGAAGAATACGGGAGAGAGTCTTCTGTACAATATATTAAATGAAACTGACGAAAAGACAGATGATAATGGTAATTTTGTTTACATTACCGCTTATCCTGACATAAAACGAGGAGGAAAGATATGAGTAAACCGGTAGTAGCCATTGTAGGTCGTCCAAATGTTGGGAAGTCTACACTGTTTAACGCCTTGGCCGGCGAAATGATATCAATTGTGAAAGATACACCGGGTGTCACAAGAGACCGTATATATGCTGATATCACATGGTTGGACAAAGCATTTACCATGATAGATACAGGTGGTATCGAGCCAGATACATCAGACATTATTCTTTCACAGATGAGAGAACAGGCAGAGATAGCCATTGAGACAGCAGATGTTATTGTATTTCTTGTTGATGTAAGACAGGGTCTTGTTGATGCTGATTTAAAGGTAGCAGACATGCTCAGAAGAAGTCATAAGCCTATAGTACTCTGTGTAAATAAGGTTGATAACTTCAAAAAAATGGAAGCAGACGTATATGAGTTTTATAATCTGGGACTGGGTGACCCGTTTCCTGTATCCGCTGCTTCAAAGCAGGGCTTCGGTGAACTCCTTGATGAGATTACAAAGCATTTCCCACCGATGGATGAGAGCGAACTGGAGGATGAACGTCCGAGAGTTGCCATTATAGGAAAGCCAAATGTAGGAAAATCTTCTCTCATAAACAAGCTTCTCGGTGAGAATCGTCTTATTGTATCAAACATTGCAGGCACCACAAGAGATGCTGTGGACACTGTTATTAAAAGAAACGGAAATGAGTATGTGTTCATCGATACGGCAGGTCTTAGAAGAAAGAATAAGATAAAAGAGGAACTTGAGCGCTACTCGATTATCAGAAGTGTAACAGCAGTTGAAAGGGCAGATGTTGTTGTTATTGTCATTGATGCCACAGAGGGCGTGACGGAGCAGGATGCAAAAATTGCAGGAATTGCCCATGAACGCGGCAAAGGCATTATCGTTGCAGTCAATAAGTGGGATGCCATTGAAAAAAATGACAAGACAATCTATGAGCATACCAACAAAATCAAGGAAGTGCTATCATTTATGCCTTATGCCGAAATGATATTTATGTCGGCACTTACGGGACAGAGAATCAATAAGCTTTTTGAGCTTATTGATATGGTTATTGAAAATCATGCAATGCGTATTGCAACAGGAGTGCTTAATGAGATAATGACGGAAGCGGTAGCTTTACAGCAGCCGCCGTCAGACAAAGGAAAACGTTTAAAACTTTATTATATGACTCAGGTTGCAGTTAAGCCGCCGACCTTTGTTATTTTCGTAAACGATAAGGAACTTATGCATTTCTCTTACACCAGGTATATTGAGAATAAAGTAAGGGAAGCATTTGGATTTAAGGGTACACCTCTTAAATTTATTATCCGTGAAAGAAAAGACGGGGACAATAATTAATGTGAGTAAGGAGTTGCAGAAAATGATAGGTTACAGAATAATATGTGTTGTTATAGGTTATGTGTTCGGATTGTGTCAGACAGGTTATCTCTATGGTAAAATGAACAATGTGGATATAAGGGATTTTGGAAGCGGAAATGCAGGTACAACAAATGCCATGCGTGTTCTTGGAAAAAAGGCAGGAGTTATCACATATATCGGTGATATGGCAAAAGCAGTTATTGCAGGACTTGCAGTGAGAGGAATATTCGGTATCTGGCTTGATGAACCGGCAGCAAATGTTTTCCTTCTTGTTCTTTATACAGGAATGGGCGTTGTGTTAGGTCACAACTATCCGTTTTATATGGGCTTTAAAGGCGGAAAGGGAATTGCAGCATCATCGGGAGTAATCGTTTCACTGTTTGACTGGAAACTTGCAGTCCTTGCGTTGGTTACATTTGCAGTTATAACCATAGTATCAAAATATGTTTCACTCGGTTCAATATGTATGATGGCAGGTTTTTGTGTTGAGTTTATTGTATTCTGCCAGCTTGGATGGCTTCCTCCGTTATCAGGAAGCAGTCACAGATTAGAGGCGTACATACTTGTTGTATTGTTTTCGGCATTAGCTATATTTAAGCATCGTTCTAATATCGGACGTCTTATTTCGGGAACCGAGCGTAAAATCGGACAGAAGAAAGAAGTAGTGAACACAGCAGAATAGGTGGGTGATAAAATGGCAAAAGTTACAGTTTTAGGTGCAGGAGCATGGGGAGTCGCACTTGGAAATCTCCTCCATGATAATGGTAATGATGTCACTATGTGGACATTTCTCGAAAAAGAAGCAGATATGCTTAAAAATGACAGAGAGAATAAAGTAAGCCTTCCGGGAGTAAAGATTCCTGATGGTATAGCAATAACAACAGATTTTGATAAAGCTGTGGAGGATAAGGATATTATCGTTTTGGCAACGGCTTCAAGATTTATAAGGGAAACCTCGGCAAAACTCAAGGGAAAGGTCAGAGAGCATCAGATAATCGTCAATGTTTCAAAAGGTATTGAGGAAAGCACTCTTATGACAATGACTGATATAATAAATGAGGAGGTTCCGGGATGTGATGCTGCGGTATTATCAGGACCAAGCCATGCAGAGGAAGTCGGAAGATGTCTTCCGACAACATGTGTTGTAGGTGCGAAGACAGCTTCTACGGCAAAATTCATACAGGATGTTTTTATGTGCAGTCGTTTCAGGGTATATACAAGTCCGGATATACTTGGAATTGAACTTGGAGGCTCACTTAAGAATGTCATTGCTCTTGCGGCAGGTATGGCTGACGGTATAGGATGCGGAGACAACACAAAGGCTGCACTTATTACAAGAGGAATGGCTGAGATTACACGTCTTGGTCTTGTAATGGGAGGAAAAGCTGAGACATTTGCAGGACTTTCCGGAATAGGAGACCTCATTGTAACATGTGCCAGCATGCATAGCCGTAACAGAAGAGCAGGCATTCTCATGGGTCAGGGAAAGTCAATGGATGAGGCTATGAAGGAAGTAAATCAGGTCGTTGAAGGTGTATATTCTGCAAAGGCAGCAAAGCTTCTGGCAGAGAAATATAACGTATCCATGCCGATTGTAAATGAGGTAAATAAGGTATTGTTTGAAAATAAATCAGTAAAAGAGAGCCTTGAGGATTTGATGGTAAGAAACAAAACTACTGAAATTGTTGTTAACAATTGGAATTAGATTGTTAATATATTGTTGTTCAGGGGAAAGAGGAAGTTTATATGGCAATTATTAAAAAGTACGATCCAAATCAAATATATTTGTCTGAAAGACTTAGAGCGCGACTTGAAAGTATCTTTGATTACAGCATGACAATAATCGAAACACCTACAGGTTACGGAAAAACTACGGCTGTAAAAGAGTTTCTTAAAAACTGCGGAAAAAAGTATATTTGGTTTAATGTTGACAGTGATGACAGGGAGCAGTTCTTTAATGATTTTTGTGCAAAAATCAACGGAATAAATGAGGCTGCGGCAAGCCAGATGAGAAATATCGGTTTTCCGGTAGACAGTATCACAAGCAGTAAGATTGCAGATGCCCTTATGGGTATTGAATTTAGGGAAAAAACAATACTTGTGCTTGACAATTATAATCTTATCTCTGATGAACATATTAACGATGTATTAAAAGATTTATCGGGAAACCGTGACGGAAATCTTATTGTAGTGTGTCTTACACAGGCGATTACTTCAAGCAGTACATTTGAGCTTGTTATGAAGAAAAAACTTAATCATCTTAGCAAGGCCGATTTTGAACTGACACAGGCAGAGATTGTTGAGTATTACAAGCAGTGCGGAATAAAGCTGGAAGAAAAAGAGGCGGAATTCTTATTTCAGTATACGGAAGGCTGGATGAGTGCACTTTATCTCCAGATGTTAAGTTATGCTTCAACAAACACCTTTGAACCGACAGTAAGTATTGATAATCTTGTATTTAAAGCCATTTGGGGAAATCTTGACAGAAAAGAGCAGGATTTCCTTATAAGTATGAGCGTTTTTAATGATTTTACCGTGCGACAGGCGGCAGTGATGTCCGAGTCAATTATAAGCGAAGAAGAGATTTGCGCCCTTATAGAGGCAAATGGATTTATCAAGTATGATGTAAAAGAGAGAAAATACTATATTCATTCAATTTTAAAATATTTCCTTGAGAATGAATTTGAAAAACTCGAGCCGATGTTCAAGAAAAAGATATACAGGGCTGCCGGTGAGTGGTATGCGGGAAATGACAATAATTACATGGCAATGCAGTTCTTTATGAAGATAGACGATTATGAGTCGGTACTTGCACTGGATTGGACAAAGGGAAAGATATGGGAAAAAGTGTCCCGCAATAATAAAGAGATTTTCATGGACATGGTTTCAAAGACTCCATTGGACATAAAGAAAAAATATGTGAGAAATTATCTTGTATTTGTGCTCAGTCTCTTCTTGCTTAATGAGAGGTCTTATTTTAAAAGTGAATGTGAGCTTGTGAGGGAATTTATTGAAAATGGCACAAGTATGGGAATAAAAGAAAAAAATGAAACCCTCGGTGAATGCATCTTTTTGCAGTCACTGAATCATTTTAATGAAATTAAAAAGATGGATGATACTTACAAAGAAGCATATATGTATTTGGAATCGCCTTCAAAGCTTTTCAGGGGATGCAATCTTTTTAATTTTGAAGCACCGTCTGTTCTTTGTACGTTTCACAGGACACCCGGAAAACTTGATAATGAGCTTAAGATAATCGATGAGGCGATGCCGGATTATTACAAGCTTACAGAAGGAAACTGTAAGGGTGCCGATTCCCTCATGAGGGCAGAGATTATTTTTAACAGAGGAAATCTTGCAGACGCAGATATTCTGTGCGAGAAAGCAAAGTATATGGCAGAGTCAAGAAAACAGGTGGATATATACATTCTTGCACTGTTCATCCAGGCAAGAATTGCCCTTATGAATGCTGATTATGACAGAATGAGCAAATGCCTTAAGGAGATGAATATGATAATTGATACGGAGAACCGTTACAATTATACAAAGCTTATGGATATGTGTCAGGGATTTGTGTATGCCTCCTTTGAGAATGTTGATGATATTGCAACATGGCTGACGGATAATTCAACAATAGAGACGAATACATCAATACTTACACTTGGTTTTGCAAATCTTATATATGGCAGATATCTTTTGATTAAGGGGGAGTATTCAAACTTCCTTGCCATAAGCGGGCAGATGCTTGAAGTGGCAGGAATATTCTCCAATGTGATGTATAAAATTTATACATATATTTATATTGCAATTGCAAAGTATTATACAAATAAACCGGAGAAAGCTGTAGAGATGCTTGAAGAGGCCGTAAAACTTGCATATATGGATGATATAGTAATGCCGTTTGCCGAATTGAGCAGCGAGGTTGCACTGATTTTTTCCAAAGTATCCACAAAAGACGGCAATGAAAAAATGAATCAGTTTATCAGCAGGACAAAGACTGTTATTAAAAAATACGGTAAGGAACTTATGGCAGTTAAAAAAGCTTCCATGAATACACAAAGCTACGGACTTACCAAGAGAGAACTTGAGGTTGCAAAGCTTGCAGCACAGAGAATGAGCAATAAAGAAATTGCAGATATGCTGTTTATTGCAGAAAGCACGGTTAAGTCAAACCTAAAAATTATTTTTAACAAGCTGTCAATCAATTCAAGAAGTGAATTAAAAAACTTTTTTAATTAAATGCATATTTTACCCCAAAAAGGGGGATGAAAAGTCATTTATCATGTGTAATAATGTAATCTGATGATGATTATATATTACGCATGATAAGACTGGAGGAAATCATGACAATTATAAGTAAGGTTATTCCTTATGAGGGATATAAGGTATTTATAGAACTTACAAACGGACACGGAATTTTGATAGATTTCGAGTCTAAGCTTGATACACTCCGTTTCTGTGTACTTGAAAATAAAGATGTGTTTAAGAGAGTATATACTGATGGTTTCTCTCTTCTCTGGAATAAGGGTAAGCTCAGAGTAAGCATGAGTGAAATTATGGAAATGTTACAGTATTCTCAGACAATGTATAAGGTTGGTTAGAAAAAATGAAAAAATTATTTAGAATTATATTTGGCAGAACTCTATTCCTGATATTATCTTTGTTGGTACAGGCGGCAGTTCTGCTTTTATTTATGCTAAAACTTACAGATACGCTATATATATATTATGGTTTTTCGGCGGTGCTGTCCGTTGTTTTTTGTGCACATGTTGCCACACTTGATATCAATCCAAATATGAAAACATCATGGATTACGGTGATTCTGGCAATGCCTATCTTTGGTGTACTGTTTTATCTGTTTGTAAGAATCCAGCCTCAGGCAAGAAAAATCAATAAAAGAATCGGCTCTCTTATCAGTGAAACAAAGCCATATATGACACAAAAGCACATGTTTGATGAGAATTCGGATATGGCAGGACTTTCAAGATACATGAATGAGTACGCCGGATTTCCTATATATAACAATTCGGACGTGAAATATTTTGCTTCCGGTGAAGAAAAGTTTGAGGAACTTATAACTCAATTAAAACAGGCTGAGAAGTTTATCTTTCTTGAGTACTTTATAATTGATGAAGGAAAAATGTGGGATACCATTCTTGAGATTCTCAAAGAGAAGGTGAAGGAAGGCGTAGAAGTACGTCTTATGTATGACGGAACATGTATGTTTGCATTACTTCCTCACTCATATCCGAAGCAGATGGAAAAGTTTGGAATTAAGTGTCGTGTATTCTCACCTATTAGGCCGGCACTTGCAACCTATCAGAACAACAGGGATCACAGAAAGATTCTTGTCATTGACGGAAGAGTTGCATTTACGGGCGGAATAAATCTGGCGGATGAATATATAAATGAGATAAACAGATTCGGTCATTGGAAGGATAATGCCGTCATGGTAACGGGAGAGGCTGTAAGAAGCTTTACAATGATGTTCTTGCAGACATGGAATATAACGTCTGCGGAAAAAGAAGATTATAAAAAATACACGACTGAGGTTTCTGTTGACAATGAGAATGGATACGTCATGCCGTATGGTGACCAGCCTTTTGACAATGAAAATGTGGGCGAATATGTTTACATGGATATCATCAACAAGGCAAAAAAATACGTGTATATAACGACACCGTATCTCATACTTGACGATGAGATGATGAGGTGTCTTGAACAGGCATCAAAGAGAGGTGTGGACATCAAGATTATTATGCCTCATATTACGGATAAGCCGTCTGCTTACTATATTGCAAGAACATATTATCCGAAGCTTATCGACAGAGGAATTGAGATTTATGAATACACACCGGGCTTTATTCATGCAAAAACATTTGTGTCTGATGATAAAAAGGCAGTTGTAGGTACAATTAACATGGATTTCAGAAGCTTATACCTCAACCTTGAATGTGCGGCATATATGGAGAATGTAAGTGCAGTAAAAGATATTTATAATGATTATATGAAAACATTGGAAAAATGTCAGAAAATCACCATGGAGGACTGCGACAGATATAATCCTGTACTTAAGTTTATCGGAAAGATATTATGGATTGTTGCACCTTTAATGTAAAAAAATGTTTACAATCGGCCTCTAAACTATTATAATCCAAATGGTACTTTAAAGTGCTACAGTCTGGGAGTGAGGAGACATAAAAGATGGAAAAGAGACCATTTGTAACAAAGGAACAGGTAGAAGAAATTGCAAAGACATACCCGACACCATTTCATATTTATGATGAGAAGGGTATCAGAGAGAATGCAAGAAGATTAAAGGAAGCATTTTCATGGAATAAGGGATATAAGGAGTATTTTGCCGTAAAGGCAACACCAAACCCGTTCCTTATTGACATTTTAAAAGAATATGACTGCGGAGTAGACTGTTCATCAATGACAGAGCTCTACATGGCTGAGAAAATGGGATTCGGCGCTGACAAGATGAGTGACGGTATAATGTTTTCGTCCAATGCAACACCGGCTGAAGAGTTTGTTTACGCAAAAAAGCTTGGTGCAATCATTAATCTTGATGATTTTACCCATATTGATTTTCTTGAGAAGACAGCGGGAATTCCTGAGAAGATATGCTGTAGGTTTAATCCGGGCGGAATGTTTAAAATAAGCACAACCATAATGGATAATCCGGGTGATGCTAAATACGGTATGACAAAGGAGCAGCTTATCGAAGCGTTTAAGATATTGAAGGCAAAAGGTGTGAAGGAGTTTGGTATCCACGCATTTCTTGCAAGTAATACAGTTACAAACGATTATTATCCTACACTTGCAAAGGTACTCTTTGAGGTGGCTGTGGAAATAAAGGAAAAGACTGGCGTAAGCGTATCGTTTATCAACCTGTCAGGTGGTATTGGAATCCCATACAGACCGGACCAGGAGCCAAACGACATCATGGTTATCGGTGAGGGTGTTCACAAGGTCTTTGATGAGGTTCTTGTACCGGCAGGCCTTGGCGATGTTGCTCTTTACACAGAGCTTGGAAGATATATGATGGGCCCTTACGGCGGACTTGTGACAAAGGCCGTACATGAGAAGCACATTTATAAGGAATATATCGGATGTGACGCATGTGCATGTAATCTTATGAGACCAGCAATGTATGGAGCATATCATCATATTACCGTTCTTGGTAAGGAGGATGAGCCTTGCGACCACAAGTATGATGTGACAGGTTCGCTCTGCGAGAATAATGATAAGTTTGCCATAGACAGAATGCTTCCAAAGATTGATATAGGAGATTATCTCTTTATTCATGATGCAGGCGCCCATGGCTTTGCAATGGGATATAATTATAACGGCAAACTCTGGTCGGCAGAACTTCTCTTAAAGGAGGACGGTTCTGTTAAGATGATAAGAAGAGCAGAGACTATACAGGATTACCTTGCTACATTTGATTTTTGCGATATTTTTAAATAAATAATCAGAAAGTGGAATTTTAAATGAAAGATTTGGTAAACAATATATCAAAGGGAAAGAATCCGGAAGTTAATCTTCCTAAGTTCGGTCAGTCGATGATGAGTGTTTATTACCGTTATTCGGCAGTGCGTCTCGCTATGAATTATTATACATACAGTGAGATGCTTAAGGAAAGAAATGATGACAGTTCGGATAAAGGTTCAGTCGAACTTAAGAGACTTGTGAATTCATACCTTGACATTGTAAATACAAGTGTAATGAAGCAGGCTGTGGGACCTGAACTTGAGAATGCGGTTAACAGTATAAATGATATACGAAACAGCATAATTAAGATTATGAAGGGACTCACATCACTGGTAGATATCTTTAATATTTATGAGCATGTGCTCAACAGGATAGAATACAGATTTAAGGACAGTTCTGATGTGGAAGTAAAGGATGATGAAACTTTTACAAGAGAACTTATGCAGTATATGTTGTCGGGAAATGACAAGACTCTTATTAATGTCAGAATCACCGAAGCAGTGAGACAATTGCCTTTAAGAATGACAAAGTCGAGATTTTTCGAACTGTTGAAAGAGGGCATCAGGGTATATAAGGACAGCGAAAAATCAAGCGTTGATGATTTTATCTATATGGTATCTTCTTCATCAATGGTATATACTGATGATTATTCAAATCAGATTTCTGATGATATTAACTCTATTATAAGTGAATTTGAGAAGACTGATTTCAATGAACTTGACGAGGATGGTTACAATAAACTCAGAGATAAGCTGGCATTTGGCATTGATTATGTACAGACTGCAGTT
>JBGVOL010000088.1:0-10319 GCA_045126475.1 Lachnospiraceae bacterium
ATAAGGAAATTCACAAAATCCCTAAGATGAAGAAAAAATACATTCTGACACTTGCAGGCATGCATACTTCCTATAGTACCAATTATAACAATATAATGCGACAGCCTCTCTTAATCTGATAGATACACTTTAATATTCCACTACAATTTCAACTCTGCACTTTGAGACATGACTTCCACCCATTTCCAGATTGTATCCGATAATTATCTCATATGCACTATCTTTTTCTGATAACACATACTCCTCAGTTTCAATGCACATATCATACTCTCCGAGAGGCGTTCTGTACACATCCACATGCTTATGCCCGCTTTTGTAATACATATTAGTCTTTGTTGTGCCAATCTTGGATACCTTAAGTGAATCACTGTCAAACTTCAATATGTTTCTGACACTGAGACCGTCTTCACTCTCTTCCGTGTACATGACATAATGCTTTCCATTCTTTACGTAATGAACACCTTTTGCTGACGTTTCAAACTGCTCATCTGTATCAAACATACGACTTTTAAATGTAATTCTGACATCCTTGTTTTCCATATACGCTAACCTCTTGACTCAATATCCTTTTTCCTGATAAACAGGTTTTTACCCTTTTTATTTGTTAATTTGTATAACACATCACCATACTTTGTACCTCGCGGCATAGCAGAATATGAATACGAAACCACTTCATATACTCCGTTTTTCCATTCATACACATTCAAATAATACGAAACGGTGCGTCCGCTCTGCTCAATAACGTTTGAATAGAATAATACTTCCTGGACAAATTCAAAATCTGATGTCTTTTTCATATTCCTTCTGCCAATCATTCGCATCAACATTATAAATCCAAATAATCCAAGACATATTAATGCTCCAATTAACACTCCTTGCAAAAAGCAATCCTCGGCAATTCCAATTAAAGCCGAAAGAAGCATAATCCATGCAAAAATTATGATTCCACATATTTTAAGTACTTTGTTTGTGCTCTTCTGTGTAATTCCAACATATGTATTTGAAAAAAACTCTTTTTCTTTTTCCGTTAAGAAATGAGGACAGAAAGATATACTGTTGGCATTTGGATGCGGTATACGCTTATAGTATTTTGGCTCATTTTTCAACGGATAATCCGGTGAAAAATTAGGAATTAACCTGTAAAGCTCATCATTAAGCTTCATAAGCTGAAATGATGAATCACTGTCATACATAACCAGCATTCTCTTACCAACATCAGCCATGTTAAGTTCTGACGAAAGTGCAGGATAATCAATTATTATCGGATTCCCGTCATTATCGTGAAAATCATCTTCAATATACGAAATCGTACCGTTAACCATGTCAACACCAACAATTGTCGCGCCGTTTACACAAAGGTTGGCTGTTTTCAAGAAGTGAGAGACCTTTTTCTTTAAACGAATCTTGCTGAATATTATTCTGGTCAACACTGGCGGAACGGTAAAAGAAAAAATAAACCACAGCCAAATAAATATTTCAAAATCATCACCGAGATTCAAAATGGGAACAAGACCGGCAAACATAACTGCCATGGATACAAAAAGGCCGACAAAAAGCCCACTGTAACTACTTTTTGACGAAGTATCATAAATACCTTTTAAAACCATATTCCTGTTTCTCAACAGAACCTCACGTTCTGTTTCATTACATATCCTTTTCATATAAATCAAATTTCCTTTCAATTCAAAGTGAACTCCTCCTAATTCTACATATTTCACTTTTTTAAGTCAATCGATTTATTGATTTTACTGTTCGCAGTTCTTCCGCGTAGTCCTATTCGCAGTTCTTCCGCGTCATTCGTAAAACCCATCCGCTCTGCGTCTGGTCGCCTCTTCGAGGCTTTATGTTTTACTCATATCGCGGAAGTTCCTGCTTCGCAGGCTTAATTTAGAAACAGAAACAATCTCTTACATGCAAGCATGACGATATTGCTTCTGTTTCTAAATCAACTGCGAATATTAACATTCCATTCCGTCATGTTTTTTCTGTACCATTTTGGGAGATGGTTATTCTGGCAGCGCTCATTCTTTCTCTGCTCTATGGCTATGGTATCTACAAACAGCTTCCACAAGTCTACATACTCATCCCGTGACATCGCTTCTATTCTGTCAAAATCTGTATCCGTATCATCGGTAAAAAACCATTCACTGTACTTTGGATGTACTGCCGCCACATGATGAACTGCATCATATATAATCCAATTTTCTGCGGGAAATCTGTCTGAAAAATGGTTGCAAATCATGGGAAGAACATAGCACTTTGGTTCTATTTTGGAATAAAGCCTTCCTCTTACATCTGAAAATCTTACGAATTCCCTGAAATAGTGAGCCTCATTATATGTCTTTCTGCTTAGTTCAAAAGCTCTCTCCACATAACTGTCCGTCAGCATCTCCACAACTTTTCTGCCAACTTTAAAGCCCCTTACAAGATACCCGAAAAGAACCTCCCCCGCTTCTTCGCTGAAATGGCACGCAACACCAAATGCAAGCTCATACCCTGCTTTTCCTATTTTCTTCAGCATGGCATCCACCGTCTTTGCAGCTTTATTGCTGTCAGTTTCCACTTCTATGTACTCCCTGAAAAGCTGTGGCTCATAATTATTTATATCTGCAATGCCTATGTTATCATCATAGCAATCCCTGTATCTTTCATTTTTTAAGACAAATCCGTCATACACCGCCGTGAATATACCATCAAGGCTTCCGTCATGTAATAAAACCGTGTTAATCATACCATCACCCTAAGCCTTTCCTGACATCATCGGACTTCCCGGATCAAACAAACTCATCTGATAAAATCTGCTGTTGTCAGGTTTAAACAATTTCTCAGGCGGTTCATTATACACAAGATGATTGACAATATAATTCTCCTCAATCCTTGTACTGTACATCATCTTTCCTCTGCATGTTATAAAATAAAGCGCCCTCTTTAACACAACACCCATTTTTTTCAAATCGTTAAAATCAAGAGTACCGTGTCTTCGTGCCATAACAATACGTCTTGCACTCTTCACGCCTATTCCCGGCACTCTCAACAAAACCGACAAATCGGCAGTATTGACCTCCACCGGAAACTGCTCAAGGTGACGCACTGCCCAGTCGCACTTCGGGTCAATCTTCTCATTAAAGAACGGTCTTTCCTCTGTGAGAAGTTCTTCCGCCTTAAAGCCGTAAAACCTTAAAAGCCAGTCCGCCTGATAAAGCCTGTGTTCTCTCAAAAGCGGCGGCTTTGTATCGAGCGACGGCAGTGATGAATCTTCATTGATAGGTATATATGCCGAGTAAAACACTCTCTTTAAATCATAGTTATCGTATAATGCCTGAGCAACATTCATAATATGATAGTCACTCTCCGGTGTAGCTCCAATAATCATCTGAGTACTCTGTCCCGCCGGAACAAAGTATGCTCCCCTTGTCCCTACTGCATAATCACTCTGTGGCTCTGAAACGATGCTTGTTTCCTGCTTTTCCCTTCCGTCCGTCAGAAAATTGTAATCGTCTTTTTTGGCAATTCCCATGCTGTTTTTATAAGTTTCCGCAGAACAGCCTCTCATCTGCATCGGTATACGCTTATCGGTAATGCCGTGTATAAGTCGGTTATTGTGTATACCTGCCTGTATCTCCTTCATAGGCTTAAGTATGGTACTTCTTGTCTTATGAGGTGCCATAGTCTTAAGACCTTCGCTCGTCGGCATCTCTAGATTGATGCTCATCCTGTCCGTAAGATATCCGATAGCCTCCACAAGCTCTTTTGAAGCTCCCGGAATGGCTTTCACATGAATATATCCGTTAAATCTGCATTCAACCCTAAGCTTTCTTATGGCTTCATACATAAGCTCCATCGTATGATTAGGGTTATTTACCACGCCCGAACTTAAGAAAAGCCCCTCAATATAATTGCGCCTGTAAAACTCCATAGTCAGCTTACATATCTCATCAGGTGAAAATGTAGCCCTCGGCACATCATTTGACTTTCTGTTTATACAATATTTACAGTCAAAAACGCACTCGTTTGACATAAGTATTTTTAAAAGAGAGATGCATCTGCCATCTGCAGCAAATGCATGACATATTCCACATGCCGCAGTATTGCCCATATCGCGTCCATTGCCCTTTCTCTCCACTCCGCTTGATGTACATGCCACATCATACTTTGCCGCATCCGTGAGAATTTTAAGTTTCCACGATATATCCCTTATAGCAGTTGCATCTCTATATACTTCATTTTTACATTCTTCAATTAACCCGGTCTGCTTATTAACTCGTATAATGTCCATCTCAGTCACCACCAAACATTTGTTCTTTTGTTTTATTATACATCCAGAACATATGTTTGTAAAGACTATTTTATTTCTATTATTTCATCATACTTATCCCTTAATCTCTCATCCATGTGATGTGTCACCACAATGATTGTCTTATCCTTTAAATCAAGCACATTTTTCTCGATTGAAAATGCCGTCTCCTTATCAAGATTTGCGGTAAACTCATCAAACAGAAGTACCTGACTGTCCTTGAGCAATACTCTTGCAAGATTGATTCTCTGCTTCTCGCCTCCTGAAAAATTGTTTCCACCCTCAGAAACCCTTGTGTCAAGTCCGTCCGGCAGCTTTGTCGTAGGTTCCCACAATCCGGCAGCTTTTATTGCATTCATTATCATGTCATCAGAATATCCGTCCTGATAGAGTGTAATGTTATTTTTAAGTGTATCATCAAACAGGAACGCCTCCTGAGACACAAGACATGTACAATTATGAATACTCTCTTCATTTATATTCTTCAATTCCGCATTATCATATCTGACGCTTCCGCTATAATCATCATAATATCCGGCAATGATATGCAGCAGCGTACTCTTTCCGCTTCCGCTTGCCCCGACTACGGCATATTTACCGCCTTTCTTGAATATACAGGTAACATCATTCAAAACTTTCTTATTGTCATATGCAAATGACAATCCTTCTACCGAAATACCATCCCGTATATCCGTGATATTCTTAAAGCCTTCCCTCTCCTCCGTTTCAAGTATTTCCGTAAATCCTGCTTTTAAAGACTTGGATGACTTGAATTTGACAACGATTTTTGACGCCGACATAATAGGTGACATGATTTTTCCCGAAATCTGTCCAAATGCCAGAACAATACCGATTTCAAACATGCCGTTTATTGCAAAATATGCTGCAACACCCATAATCGCCAATGTGGAAATCAGACCTATCAGTTCATTCATGCACATGTAAAGAACCATGTTGTTGCTGTTCTTTTTCTTTAACTCTTCAACATAAATATTTTTGTCCCTATGTATACCAAAAATTGATGCAGTTATACCAAAATTTCTTATGAGACGGAAGCCCCGGAAATCATCCTTAATCAGTGACATGTACTCCTCCATGCCGCCTGCATACTCACCGGTACTTTTCTGTAAACGTGCCCCGCAATAATTAGTTACAAAGGTGGTAATAACCGAAAATATTACAATAACAACAAGCATAAGGGGTTCAACAGCTATGCATACCGCCACTGCTATTATAAATGTAAGAAGCACCAACGGAAGCTCAATGACATTTTGAAAATACATCTCGTCAAACATATTCAGATTGTTAGACAGGTTATTAATATATTCCGCACTGTTAACGGACTCATATTTCTTCATTGATTTTTTGAAAATGGCACTAAACAAATCTTCCTTAAGACAAAATCTGGCA
The DNA here is from genome assembly GCA_045126475.1 of Lachnospiraceae bacterium. Classification (GTDB taxonomy): domain Bacteria; phylum Bacillota; class Clostridia; order Lachnospirales; family Lachnospiraceae; genus SVEL01. The sequence goes on from JBGVOL010000088.1 coordinate 5,705, forward strand.
TTACAAATAATACTGTTCTTGAAGTAACCGTACAGGTATTCACTTACCACTGCTGCCACAACAAAACCTATACCTGCTGCAACCGTTCTCCAAAGTCTCGCCATCTCTCCTGCCACTGCACAATTTATAACCTCACTTAATACAAATGCGAACAAAATTCCTGTGACCGAAGATACAATCGTAAAAACAACATATCCCACATACAACCCTTTATTCTTCACAATATAACGGTACATTTAACCCCTCCCTGACATCGCTGAATCTAAACTGTTTTTATGTTTATTTCTATTAATCACTGTCACGCTTTTACTCTTATATACCATTATGCATGCGGGATATATATTTGTAAATATTATTTTATAATATTAAGCTGTCAAAAGCTCTAATCCCATCTAAAAAAGAACTTTCCTATACAATAAAAAATATTCCGCCCCTTAATATGTATGTGCGTTTAAAAACTTAAGAGGCGAAATATCCCTTTGTATTTATTAAAGGCCTTTAACTTTGTAAGTATTACATTTTTTTACATAATAGTCCATGGCAAATCTGTAAAAAATAATTTTCAGATTCGCTATGGGATAATAATTGAAGATGTACTATACTTTGCGACAACGAACAAAAAAGGAGTAATATCATGAAAAATATCAAAAAAATGTTAACAGTTGTAGCATGTTTGAGCATCATTCTTTCTTTTGTATTCCCATCAATATATACACCTGATAATGGGGTTTCTGTTTATAGTGATGAAAATTCATATCCTATAACTAAAGATTAAATTGATATAGACAGTTTATGTTTCACACATAAGCTGTTTATTCTTATCACCCTATCTTTGTTGTTATATACATTTGACAACACAAAGGAATACTCCAGCATTTCCTTACATGTATTTATATCTTTTTCTTTTCCATCTATTTTCTTTTCTAGTATATTCCATGCGTAAATATATGTAATGCTTGGTAAATATGACAGAATATCAGTTTTAACTGATACAATTATTGCTTCTTCCAATTCTTTTTTTGCTTGTTCAATCTGCCCCATTTCTCCCAATATATCAGCTTTTTCTCTCTTTAATATTATATCTTTTGAACTGCACATATATAATTTTTTATTCTTACTACAAATAATATCTTCTAAGTTATGATACGCCTTATCATATGCTTCTTTTCTTTTCTCTTTGATCACAGTATCCAACCTCATCCTCCATTCATTTTCAAAAAGAATTACATTCTTAAGTTTTTTCTCTTCATACCATAAAATAGCGTCATCCTTGTTTTGTTCAAATCTCATCGAAGTTGCAAACATACCATTATCTTTCCACATAGATATGTTTTCCTTTATAGCAAATATATACTGCCTGCTATTAACTGTATCGAGTTCATAATTATTCAATACATCTTCGAGTATCCTTTCTGCCTCATCAAACTTTCCCTCATCAATAGCATCTCTTATGCGGTTCAACTCTGCAAATACCTTATAATCATACGTGTCCACATGTGCCACATATTTATCCCCCGACATATTAAGCTTCTGCAGCATCTTTTCTCTGTATCTCTCACTGAGTGTCTGCTTATTGTTTTCCACCTTTGACAGGGTTGAAATATCACAGATATCACCGGCGAGCTCCTCCTGCGTCATTCCATGAAGTATTCTCCTCTGACGTATCACGTCATTTACATTATATGCCCTTTCCTCGGTATACCTCAGAAAGAACTCATCAGCGCTTTTTACACCGAACTTCCTGTTCATTCTCTTTAAAATGTCAAGTATCTTCCTTTCTTCTGTCATGTCCTGTCCAAGCATCTCGCGGCATATGATAATTCCCTCTTTAAGCTCAGCCAGAAACATTATAAATGCCCCGCTGACTGTATGCCTGTATGTCTTCTCACCAATCTCCAGAGCCTTATAATAATTTTCGCATGACATGTAATGCTTCATAAGCCAATATCCCATATGGCGGTATAAAAGTTCCCTCTCCGACCTGTCGTATCTGTCACTCTCAAGACTTCTCAATATATTATGATACAGCTTAACCGCCCTGTCCCTTTCACCGGACAGCTCCATATATCTTATGTACTGCTGTGCCATATACATCTCCAACCTGCTAAGATAATATGTGGCTGTTTTATCTATATCAAACTCCGGGTAAGTGTATCGCAATCCTTCCATGAGTTTGTCCATACATTTATCTGTATCAACACCGGTCCTGTGCATAACCTCGCACTCTGCCAGGCACAAATACTGCAAATGAATCTTATTATTTGTGCTGTTTCTGTATTCATCTATAAGTCTGTATGCCTCATCATATCTCTTTCCGTCTATGCTGTTGCATATCTGCCATCGTTTTTCCAACGTTACATACTCATCAAGGTCAAGAAGCATTTCAAACCTTCCGCTGTATTTTCCCAGTCTCTGGTACAGGCTCTCAAACAACAGCTTCTCCGCACTTCTTTCCCCACCTTCTATGAGCTTTAGATGGCTTACGGAACACAGTCCATGGGCAAGCGTCTTCAGATTTACCCTCTGTTCTTTGCGAATACATTCTATAAGTTTTCCTGAATATAACATTTTATTTCCCGCTTTCTCATTTGTTCCAAATCAGTGCACAACATTGGTAATCAATTATTACCATTATAAACAAAAAAGCACTTATTAGCAATTCCATAAAATCTTTCCCAAAACAATGTATATTTCCATTTCTTCGGTCCATACTCCAAATATATCCTTCGGCCGAACGATACATAAAACATTTGAAAGGATACATAACCATGAAAAGAATCAATCCAAAAACAATCATTGCAATTTTAGCCGTTGTAATCGGCTTTACATGTACATTTATGCTCTCCCCGGAAGCTCAGGCAAATGATGCCATGCAAAAGGAAATAGCTGAGAAAATCATTCGCTTCCATGTCCGTGCCAACAGTGATTCCGAGGAAGACCAGGCACTGAAACTTCTTGTAAAGGACAGGGTTGTAGCCTACCTCTCTGACGCCATGAAATCTTCCGTTTCAAAGAGTGACAGCATTTCTTATATAGAAGCACATCTTAATGAGATTGAACAGATTGCATCAGACGTCATCACCGAGGAAGGTTACAGCTATGAGGTTTCAGCGTACATGACAAATGAATTTTTCCCCACAAAAAGTTATGGTGATGTAACCATTCCCTGCGGTAACTATGATGCATTCCGTATAGATATAGGTGAAAATACCGGAAAGAACTGGTGGTGCGTTCTCTATCCGCCACTCTGCTTCGTACAGGGCTCATACGGCGTTGCCACCGACGAGACAAAAATGCTGCTAAGAAATGTCCTCGATGAGGATGAATTTGACTACATCTCAAATGCAGGAAGCAGCGACATCGGATTTGATTTCAAATTCCTCTCCCTGTTCAATCAAAATTAAGGTACACCCGGTACAGCTCCATGTCCTGACTTTTTTCTGAATTGACCAGTATATTTTCCATGATGACAGCAAATGCCTTCCCGTTTTCTATGGCATCTGCTGCCATCTTTTTTATATCACCCGACAGAGGACACACGATAACATTCTCAGCAAACTTTTCCTTCTCGTACATATATTTAAGATTTTCCGTTGTCACATCACTTTCATATATATCTTCTTCAACAAAAATGACTTTCATATGAGTAAAATCAAGCTTTTTATCCCCATTCTCTTTGTATAGCTTTTCAGCCTCCCATACCCTGTTGTCATTGAGGGTCACATACTCACTTTCCTCCTGCCATGCACCCTCATCATCCGATGCAATCTCAAATGTAACCGTCTCACTTCCGATAATTACCGACATTACAAAGCCCCTGTCCTCAAGCTCCGTCCCGCTGATAATTCTTTTATCCGAATATGCATCCGCTAAGAATGCATCTGCCGTACCTGATTTTACCTTCATTCCTATGAGCACCACAGCTATAACCATTATTCCTGTGACTACAACGGAATACACGATTTTATTCTTCCGCTCATGCTTTCCAAAGAGCATGTCCCCAAGCTGCCACAGATTTATTCCTAGGTAATCCATCATCATTACCATTCCGCAGAATAAACTCAGTACCAAAAACACACTCATAAAACCGTCCACTCTTCTCAGAAAATCTCCCGGGATTCCGCTTATCTGCATTACTTTAAGAAGTGGATATGTTCCTCCCCGGTTCATTCCGGATTTTCCATATATACCAAGTATAGTCCCATACGTAATCACATTGCCTGCAAGCAGCATAAAGAGTCCCCTCCATACACCTTTTGTTGTTTTTGTATCATTGCGGTAATGTTCTTTGCAGAAGACAAGAAGCTCCGACGGAGAAAATAATATCCAAAGCAACACTCCTGCCTTGATTATTCCCGCAACATCCATGCCCTTATCTGCCATACCGCCTTCTTTAAGAAATACAGTCGGTATTAGATTTTCAGCTATAACCTTTGGTATCGCCACGGCAATAACAACTACTATTGGCACCACCACCCAGTAAAAAATAAGCTCAAATGCCCTTGCCGAGCTCTCAATGCTTCCCCTGTTCCAATATATCAATGCTGCCGCCAGAACAATAAGTACCATAAAAAGATGAGTCTCCGGCAGTAAAATTCCTGTCACCACATCGCAT
>JBGVOL010000089.1:0-40154 GCA_045126475.1 Lachnospiraceae bacterium
CTCATATATATATTGCCGCTGCTGTCACCGAGAATTGCCTTGGAATAACAGAACTTTGATGTATCATCCATATCTACTGTTGTAATAACATGATACACATCATAATTTTCACATCCTGTAACATATATATCTTCCGGCTCAAGTTCTACACCGCATACCTTCGGTGCAAGAAGTTTCTTAGCCTCTTCTTCATCTCTCAGGTTCTCTCCCACAGCACGATAATCTATATACTTTTCGGTAAATATATACAGATATCCGTCTGTCAGTCTGCATGAATCAAAATTTCCCTGAACAGTCAGACTATCCTTAAGCTTTATGTTGCTTCTGTCAGAAATATCATAAAATAATGCTGTTGCACCTCCGAATTCGTCAACATTTCTCGATGCAACGATAACAAGCGTATCTTTGTAAACCAGCATTTCACATTGATATACAGCCATATCAATGTCATTATTTATGTTGTACTGACAAACCATTTCACTTTCTGAACCGTCCGCTTTTACAATTTTTAAATAGTAATCATCTTCTGTTCTGCGTTTTGCGGATAAATAGTATATATACTCTCCGTCCGTCTTAACAACATCACCCTCTGCCACATTTTCTGTTCTTACATTAGTATCGGAATAATCATTTAACTCTTCCTTATTTGAATTTGAGCCTGATTCTATAGCTGCATCAGTCGGTAATTCTCCTGCCCCTTCTACGCTTTCAGCAATATCAAAATCAACATTAGAATAATATCTGTCATTCTCATTGTAGTCTACAATATACTCATTCAGTTCCTTGTAGCCTGAAAGTGTCCTGAAACCACTGTTTTTATCTTCATCTCCCCTTATTATTTCAGCATGTTTAGTGTTCTCAAAAGCTGACCCTCCATCCGGGATATTTCTGTATGCCCCTGTTGTCAGAAGCACAATTCCTGTTGCCGCTGCCACAGCCACTGTGGTAACTGCTCCCGTAATAATGCTTACTTTTCTCCTTCTATTGTTTTTACCCTTATCAGATGTTTTTCTCTCCTCAAAACAGCCCTGCTTTTTCATCTCTTCTATATGCCTCATCATATTTTCCGGCTTTATCCCCTCGGGAATGTCCACTGCATCCGAATCAGCTTTGATTTTTTCTAACAAATCCTTATTTTCCAATTCATTCATACTCCTGCCTCCAATCTTTTTCTCAATTTTCCCAGTGCCCTTCTAAGCTTTGACCTGACCGTACTGCCCCTTAGTCCCAGTACAATGCCGACTTCATCACTTGTCATGCCTGCAACTGCGGAACATACCACAATAGTCTGTTCCTCGCCTGACAGGATACTCATTGCTCTCATAATGTCAGTTCTTTCAACTATCCGTCCCATGTCATCATGTCCGTCATCACATTCATCGCTCTGCTCTGTGTCATCCTGCCTTTTGTAATAATCGCGCATCTTCATTTTGCACTTTATGTTTAATATTTTCATTGCCCATGCCTTAAATGATGAGCTGTCCCTCAACCCTGATATATATCTGTACATATCGACTACAGCCTCGCTGACCGAATCTTCCGCATCTTCTTTATTTTTAAGAAGATAATATGCCATCCTGTACATATCCTCATATATCATGGAATATAGCATCTCAAAGGACTTGTCGTCACCATTCTTAGCCATATTTACTAACTGTTCTGTATCCATACCCTCTTTTCCCTTCAGCTGAATAATGATTTGTAAATGCATTTCTATATAATAAGTAACATATATTGGAAAAATTGTTGCAATTATTTTTTGGTACTATAGTACCAAAATACAGTTTTACTCCAAACCGTTTGACTCTACTTATTCCGATATAGTATAATATCCTCATTATAAAGCGTGTTACATAACTAATGTAAGGAGGATTTTCAATGAAGAAGAAAACATTCTGTCTATGGTGTTATGCCTTATCCTTGGCTTAACAGCCTGTGGCAGCAGCGACACCGAAAAGGAAACCGTATCCGATACAACAGGTAAGCAGGATACAACGGCTATGACGCCCGAAACAACTACGGAGACTTTGACCACTACAAAGTCTGAAAACACTACAGTGTCTGAAAGCGCTTCCGAAACGGAAAGCACTACAGTATCTGAGACAACCACAGAACCGGAGACCACTACGGAACCAGAGACCACCACAGAGCCTGCAAAGACTTATGATGTATATGTAAATGGTGTCGGTTATGACAAGGGTGTTACCTTGGAATTTAAAATAACACTTACCGCACCTGACAAAGAGTTCACAAGCTGTTGTCCTTCCATCAATGTCTTCATGGAAGGTGTAACAGGTTATGATCAGATTTCAGCCGCTGCCGAAATTGACCCAAACTATGATTCAATCAATCCAATTCTCATTAACAATGTGGCTGATATGAATTGCGACTTAGATTATCCTTCATTCTGGGGATATTTTGACTTACTTGCAAAATGGGAGTCTCCAAACGCAGAACCTCTTGATATAACAAACGGGGTGTATCTGTACTCTCCGAGAATCACATTTAAAGAGGCAGGTAACTACACTGTTACCGTCACATCAGGAAACGGCGACGCAGATTTAAAAGATGAATTTGCAAAATATGACAACTGTTTCACATTTACTGTGACGGAAGTAAAATAATACAAGCTTTATAATTGAGATTTCAAAAGATACAGGCAGTTATTCGAAAATCACGAATAACTGCCTCTTCGTTTATCTCCCCACCGGGAAAAAGTTTTTAATTTTCTAATATGTTTATAAGTTCATTAAACCGTGTCTCGTCAATCTTGACACGTACCCCCGGTACCCCTTCAAATCTGACATAACCGCCTTCATATAATCTGAAATGAAGCACTATACCGTTATTCATTTCAAGATATAAGTGATATATCTGATTTAAACTGTACATATTAGTCTCATTACCATCAACACTTATTAGAGAACCACTGTTCAATGCATCAACAAATGAATCAATAATATTCATGTCCTGACTGTTGACGTTATGATAACCCTCACCGTAATTCCATTCTTTATCATTCTGGTAATACGCCTGCACATAATTACCCTTCAAATGCAGTCTCTCCTCAAATAAATCAGAACTTTGATAAAGAGTAATTCCGTTGTCATTATAAAAGATGCTGACTGCCCCCTCTGCATCCTTCATGCAGAGCACAAACTCCTTATCATACCCATTGACTGAATAGAAGTCACCTTCGATGCTGCCTGCAAAGTCAACATAACCGTCCTTTGGTGTCCACTCGTCAATCATTCCAGTTGAGGTGCCAAGATATTCACCTACGATTTCATCACTTATATTGCCATACTCTCCAAAAGATATATAAACTCGCCCCTCATAGATAAAAAATGCCAGCATATCCATTTCCACTCCGTCGTTCTTTGCCAGATAGACCTCCCTTTTAGGAATGGTAATACCATTATCACCATTGGTACTAATGCTGCTTGTTTCCTGTATGGCATCATTCTTACTTTCAGTAATATCTCCCTCATCTGTTCCGGCATTCCATATCCCCACTCCAATCAATACTGCGAGACAGCCTACAGACACAGTCGAAACAATCTTTGCAATATTCTGCCTCCTGTGCTTTTGTTTCACTTCATATTCTCCGATTCGACGAATTACATCATCCGCCATTTCATTATAATTCTTCATAGATAAAGCCCTCCTTTTCAAGTTCTGCTTTAAGCGACAGTCTTGCTCTGTATACAAGGGTTTCTATATTGTGGACTGATTTTTTCATCACCATTGCTACATCTTTATTGCTGAAATTTTCAAAATAAATAAGCCATAATATCTGTCTGTATTCCGGTTTCAGCTTACGAAGCGCCTTGTGAACAATTATCTTTCTTTCCTCCTTTATGTAGGATTTTTCAAGACCTTCTTCATCAGCCGTAAGTTCCTCACACTCATCAATCGATACGCACTCGACCTTGGAATTTCGTCTCATATAATCAATCGCTACATTTCTTCCAATGACATAAAGCCATGTTCTGAAAGAAGATTTCCCCTTATCCTTAGGCTTCTTTGTTCCAAGCTTCACGAATGTATCCTCTGCAAGTTCCTCTGCTATATGGATATCATTAGTAAAACTGTTGAGGTAAAAAATCAATCCGTCCTTATAATCCCTTATGATTTCTACAATGCCGCTCTCATCACCATCAAGGAAACGGCGGTAGCTACTTGCACCGTTATCCATTGAATTGCTCCTTTCCGAAAGTTATTTTTTGTCCTTTCACTTATTACACGAGCATTGATTGCAAAACCTCACAGTAGGTTTTTATCTTTTTTTCCATCGGTAATACTCATGAACCAGACTTTTATATCCCCAGCTTTTCAGTTGCTCATATGTTATGCGGTAGTTGCCCTTATAATGTCTTCCTGTAACAATATATCTTATGTACTCCTGCATATACTCATCGATCTCCTTAAGGCTTTTATCCGTTGTAATGTTTGGAAAGAACCAACGGCACCATGTGAAATCATCCTCATTCCATTCCATGCTGCTGCCGCCGTAAAACTTCCTGTTCATTGCATTGATAAATCCAATTGCCGCCTTATCGGAAGTAAGTCCTTTGCTCCTCTGCCATCTTCTGAGTGCGTCTGATTTCCTCTTTATCTTGGCTTTGAGCTTTCTCATGGTATTGGCTGATAAATCAATGGTTCCGTTATCATAAGAAAAACCAAGGAATTCAAAGGGTTCAAAGGGTTTTGTTATGGTTACTTTTGAAGTATTTATGGTGAGTCTGTTTTCCCTTATCTTTTCATAGAAACTTTCCATAAGTTCATTAAGCTCTGCCTCTGTGTCCGCAAACATCAGTATGTCATCGGAATATCTGAAATACGGTACTTTCCTTTCTTCAAAAAACTTATCGACATCAGCAAGATACACGTTGGCAAAAAACGGTGAGCATGGCATACCTGCCATGGCACCATGCTTCTCTGTTATTATATTTCCGTTGTCATAAACCCGGTCTTCCCATAATATCTTCTCAAACAGATTAAAAAGTTCTGTATCCCTCTCTTTTACAAATGCCATCTTTTCGAGCAGTAATTCAACATCAACAGAATTAAAATAATTGCTTATATCTGCCTTAAAACAATACTTAGAGGCAAAACTTTTATTTCCCTTAAATCTTCCGATTGCATCCTTCACTCCGTAACCCCTACGGAAGGAATAACAGCCTTTCCCAAACAGCTCATCAAACCTGTACAGGTTAAAGGCAATGAATTTAAGTATAATATTCTCCTCCCCGTCAAAGGAATAAACTATACGTTTCTTATCTGTTCCCTCTTTGTTGACAGTCATCTTATGAGGATAATCTGCGGGAAACTGCTTCTTCTTAATCATGCTGTAATAATACTCATACCTTCTGCCTTCGATAAATTCCGTAAGTGCTTTTTCCTCACTGTCTGTGAGGCTGTCATTATTCTTCTTATATAATAAAAAATCCAACCACTGTGAATGGTTGTTTATGCTTTCAATAACAGACATTTCTCTCTCCCTGAAATAAAAAAGAGGAAAGAGAAAATAGCTTTGAAGCGATAAAAGCCGTGCTTTATCGCACAAGACTGAACATTCCCTCACTACCTGCAAAGTGTATATATAAGGAATGCTTCATCCGCCACAGGTGCAACATGAAATTGCTTTTCTCTTTCCTTTAACAAAATGGCTTTCGCCTATGAAATTATCCAAATATCTCTTTTCTCAAACGCTCTGAAATATAGCTTGTCTCGTTTGGAAGATGTGCAAAGAAATTCATATGAGGAATTCCTCTGTTTACTGCTGCTTCCTTTGCAAGTCTAAAACGCTTTAACCTGTAATCGTTTCTGTTTGATATTACATTTATCATTGCCACAGGAGCACCATTCTTATACATACCGTAACTGTAATCTACTGCACCCGGCTCTGCAAACATCTCTGACGATGGCACATTCTGTCTAAGCTCATACTCACTGTATTCATTTGCCACAACCTGCTCAAGTCTTGCACGAAGGCCTGCCTCTCCCGTAAGTGTTACATTTTCTGATTTTCCTGACAATGAACTGCTGCCACCCATAACACTGTCCATAGCCTTGTCCACCATACCCGATACAAATTTCTTTGCTTCCTTCTTAAATAAATTATCTAAAAAGCCCATATTTTTCCTTCTCCTTATTTCTCATAAAATCCATGTTTGCTATATAAAGCCCACTTTAAATACATTTCTTGATAATTATTTTTAATAAACGACTGTATTTTTCTTATCTCTCTATCATTAAGAATTCCTTTATTTTGCAATATACTATCACCATTATCTTTAACAAAGAATTTCGCAGAACCTGCCTCAGTAAGTTTTCTATCGCTGGCATGTACATGCATACATTCAATAACACAGCAAGATGTAAAATACAGATAAAATCCGGCTACTTTAAATTCATAGTATTTTGGCATCTTACTCCTCCATCAAAACCATATTTCTCTCGTAATATTTTTTTACAATACCAATTTCTATATCATCCATACTTGTTTCAAGGACTTTACCATTTTTATCCATATATATCGATTTTTTATCATTATTAAGATTTAAAACTCTTATATTTTCATTATCTTTTGTAAATGCATATCCATTAACAATCATATCTGCACTATCAGCAACTTCTAATATATTACTCATAAACAACCCTCACCTTCTTAATCTTCTCAACAAATTCATCTGCGTCTATATAAAGTTTCTCTAATATTGGCACTAAATCAATATACTCTTCTTCCGGTTTTTCATTATGTGCGTATTTCGCCATAACTACCAGATATCCCTTATCCCATTCTTTTACTTCTGTATATCTTTCAAGTGAATATGGTGCCTGAAAACGAATAATATAGTCTGCATATTTAAAAACTGTATAATTACGGTCACTACTTAAATATGCTTCTTCAAGCAGTACCGGTTCTTCTATATCTTCACCCTGCACAATATAATCCATATTTTTTTCTTCCATACAGAGACCTCTCTTTCTTAAACATTTTTTATATCCTCTCGTCCTTTTACAGCGATTCCATTCTATCGCCTTCAAAACCAAACCACTATAGCAATCTTTATTATAAATCAATCAATTAGCTTTATCAAACATTTTTCTGTTTTTGTTTATCTATGGTACGGTTCTCCATAACATATCCAAGTGAGTTTTTTTGCAGAAATAGTCCAGTTTTCATCCCATAAAGTTTGTACTACCTCATTTCTAAACTTCATTATTTATCTATTTCTTGACTGTCCATAAAAGCAATTTGAAGTAATAAAACGAATTAATTTATTTTTATCTTGTTTCATCACATCAAAAAAATAATTATAATGTAATTCTATTACACCACTATTTATCTCAACGTAATCTTTATCGTTTTCAGATAGTGATAAACCATTAATTTCTTTGTCTTCTTTGATAAGAAATTCAAAATTTATATTACACTGTTTTTCAGGCATATACTCCTTTACAAGTTCCTGACATTGATTATATATATGATGCGCTCGTTTACTTATATCTTCTACTAATATTTTATCTATCATCACATGTCTCCTCATTAAACATAGTATAAAACTATAATAGTTGTAATATATTAAAAATCGACTTTCTATGGATTAATATCTATTTATGATATGCCACCCATTACATACCAATCCGAGAAAAACCCCTCTACTTATGATACGGTTCATTTCCCAATATCCTGTAACTCCTGTATATCTGCTCAAGCAGCACCACACGCATAAGCTGATGCGGGAATGTCATTTTGGAAAAGCTAAGTTTAAAATCCGCTCTGCTTTTCACCTCATCAGAAAGCCCCAGGGAACCTCCGATTATAAATGTAATATGACCTTTTCCTGACACACCTATATGATTAATCTTTTCTGAAAGTTCAACAGAGTCAAGCATTTTCCCTTCAATTTCAAGTGTTATGACATATGAGTCCTCCTTTAACACTTTAAGGATTCGCTCACCCTCCTTCTGTCGTATAAGACGCTCCTCCGTATCTGAAGCACCGTCAGGCGTCTTCTCATCTGCCACCTCAACTATATCAAGCTTTACATATCTTCCAAGACGCTTTGAATACTCGTCTATGGCCATTATAAAGTATTTTTCTTTTATTTTTCCTACTGTAATAATTGTTATCTTCACTGCGTTTCTCCCGGATATTATAAAATACTTAATCTGGAATATATATTATCATCTTTTTTATCTTAATACAAGAAAAGCCTCCGCCATCCATATGACAACGAAGACTTCTCCAAATTCACACTATATGTTTTTAAGCATTTTTGCCAGTTGTTCCAGTGTCATGTCTTCATCCTTAAACAAATCCCTGACTTTCATACTACCTTCACAGCAACATTCCTCAGATGACTTCTTCTCACATTTCTCCACCTCTTTTGGCATGTCTGCCGCAGTCTCCACAGCAGATGTCTCCATATACTCAAGATTAGTTTCGCCTTCTGACATCGTACCTTCATCCATATCAGAGCTGCTCATTCCCATATTGGTCATATTCATATTTTGATTGCGTTCTTCTTCTGTAGGCTGAACTGAAGGCATTCTGCCCATCTGTCCCTGATTCTGATTCATCAACTGCCCCAATATGCTTGGCTGTGACGGTGTTGGTCTTCTCACCGGAATACAAATCTGGTCTCCAATCTGCAAATTATAAACGTTGATGTTTGAATTTGCCCTCATAATCTCATTGATGGTTACATTGTAATGACGGCTTAACAGATAAAGTGTATCCCCTCTTCTGATTGTGTGAACTATACCGTTACATTTTCTGCATGTACAGATATTTCCATAATATTCTGCCATATAGATAACTCCAAGTGATTTCATTCTATTATATTCAAAATGAAACAAAGGGTTACATTAATCTTTTACAGATAATCGTAACAATAAAAAGAAATAGCATCCTTGCAGCTAAAACCAGCACAGCATTTCTACTTTTTCAAGATTTTCATCTGAATGCTCTATTTCTCTTGAATATCTGTATACTAATTCAATAAGATCATTCATCCCAAATGCTTCCTTCTTTTTTATCCATCTCGTCAGAAGTAACATATATATTTCTACACCATGTCCAACACAAGCTTCAACTTTTCCTATGATATTTTCATCGTACACTGCACCGGGAAGGTAAATGGAAATAAAATAGACAATTATCTGCTCTAAAACAATTTCTAATGGTGTCATGTCGCTTTTTTCCCACCATTCTAAAAACTGCTTCTTATTTTCATTATATACATCCTGCCCATCTTCAAATATATAGCGCTGTGTATCTGTAAGTACATCATACCAGTCGTCATATAATATCTCCAGTTCCTCCACCAGGAATAGTGCCTGATTATGTAATAAATCATATTCATTTATAACACATACTTTGTCACTTTCATCGCACTCATCCCACAATGTCAGATTTCCATCATCATAATGTCTCTGTGCTGATGCTCCTATTTGCAAAACCTTATCTATTCTTTCACGTATACCTATATCTCTGTTCTGCAATATTTTTATTATTTCTTCTCTTATATCCTGAAGGCCGGAAAAGAGGAAATAATCAAAATCTTCAAATATTTCCTCATTTTCATCTTCTTTTGTATAAAATGTCATCTTATCATTTGTGGACATAAGTATTCTTGCAACTTCCGGACAGGATATTGAAAGTGAAATTTCTCTTACATTCTCAAATTCCTCCGTATGCCTTGGATATTCCCTGCAAGTTGCACAAAGGCTTTCCTTTCCAAGATTTATGTACATGTCACACAGCTTATTATCACATAAAAATGCACATTTCCCGTTCTTATTATGTTTAAAAACGCCTTCCCTCCAATCTATCCTTTCGTCCAGTGTCTTTTTGTATTCACCTTTGTAAACTTTATACTTTTCCAAAGAATCTTCATCTATTACAATTTGCCATTGAGAACAGCATGTATCAGGACATTCTGAAGCGATACATTTAAATTTTTTATAATAATCTGGATAAACATAAATCATATTTTCTCCTCCGGATACGTTAATCCCCATGTATTTCTAAATTCTGTCATCATATCCTTTTCTTATTCCCTGCTCATATCTTCCAGTTCAAGTTCAGTTTCCAAAATACGTTCAAGTAAGGATTCCTGCTTCCTTGTCTCCTCATCTATACTCGCCTGTATTTCCATTAAACGCTCATAATTTGATGAAAGTTCGGGATTTAAAAGTTCCATCTGTAAATTTGCAGATTTTTCTTCACTTTCCGCAAGCATCTCGCTGTATTTCTCAAACTGTTTCTTTAACCTTGACAAAATTTTTCCGGGATTATAGTACTTTGTCTTATCAAAAACATCATCCAATGTTGGTGCATTATTTGGTTTTACCTCATTTTTATCTGTCCGGTTATTGGAAGTTAAACTTTGTTTTGACGCACCTTGCTTTTCTCTCTCTACAAGATAATTTTCATAATTTACAGGATAGAAATTGACCCTATCTTCTGTAAATTCCATAATACCTGTCGCTACTCTGTCAATAAAGTATCTGTCATGGGACACAAACAAAACTGTACCTTCATAATTGACAAGCATTTTTTCCAATGCTTCCTTTCCCACAAGGTCCATATGGTTTGTTGGCTCATCAAGTATTAAAAAATTAGGCTTCGTATAAAAAATATTACAAAGTTCCAATCTTACCTTTTCACCACCTGATAACTGCCCCATTTTCTTTTCTACATCTTCTCCCGAAAACAGAAATGCCCCAAGTGCACTTCTCACGTCGTTTCTGAGGAGATTAGGATACAAGCTCCAAAAATACTCTAATACAGTTTGTTCCGGGTCTGTATCATTATTAACTGCTTTATGCTGGTCAAAATATGCATAATCCACATTATTACCAAACCTGAAATTTCCGCCTAATGCTTCCACTTCACCAACAATTGTCTTTAACAGAGTCGATTTTCCCTTTCCGTTTTCTCCAATAATTGCAATTCTTTCTGACTTTCTGATTGTTGCAGAAACTTCGCTAAGCACCGTGTCATATCCTATTTTTAATCTGTCGATTGAAAGTACCTCAGTATAACTTTCCCTTGCAGGCTGAAACATTGCCTTAAATGCCCTCGTATCAAAGCGGCGTGGTTTTTCAATCTTTACCATATGCTCGATTGCCATTCTTTTTGATCTGGTAGCTGCCACTTTTGTTGGTGTATTCTTCCATTTTTCAATCCATGCTGTAAGTCTTTCTATTTCTTTTTGTTGCTCCTCATAGTCCTTTTCCTGCTTAATCTGTGCCTCTTCTTTCAATTTCACATACGCAGAATAATTTCCGGGATAACGCTTTATATCTCCATATTCAATCTCATAAGTTACATCAATTATATGATCCAAAAACATTCTGTCATGTGACACTATAACAACTGCTCTGTCATAGCTTTTTAAATAAGTCTCAAGCCATTCAACAGTCTTTATATCCAAATGGTTTGTTGGCTCATCAAGGAGCAAAATATCCGGACGAGTAAGTAAAAGCTGAATAAAGGCTATCTTTGTCTGCTGTCCGCCTGAAAAATTTCCTATTGGCTGTTCCAAATCACTTAGTGGAAAACCAAACTGTTGAAACATTGTTTCCATATCATTTTTCCAGCTGTATCCATGGAGACTCTCCATCTTTCGTTGAAGAAAATCATACTCTGACAACAGTCTTTTATCTTCTGCACTTTCAAGTATACCTTCTATTTCCTTCATTCTCTTTTCACATTCAAATACTTGTGCAAAAGCTTTTTTTAATTCATCCTTTACAAGCACAGAACCATCTGTAAAACTTACCTGGCGAAGAAATCCTATATTTTGCTTTCCACTCATGGTAATTCCGCAACTCTCGTCACTATCAAGGTTGCTCATCTCAATCTCTCCGGCTATAAGTTTGAGTAATGTTGTTTTACCACAGCCATTTCTGCCGACAATTGCTATTTTTTCTGTATCGTGTATTTCAAAATTCACGCTTTTCAGTATTGTATCAGCAGCAAACTGAACAATCGCATTTCTAATCTGATATCTCATTTTTATCCCATCCATTCCCCTTTATCGTAATGATAAAAAGAAATAGCATCCTTGTACCGTCCAAAGTTTAGAATGCTATTCTCCTATGACATTTATCTGACAGCATTTCATTACATCCAAGGCCGCCTTGTGTGTCTCCACAGAAACTCCTGCGCAGCACGATGCATCAACCGTTATCTCTTTCTCCGGATAACTTGCCTTAAGAACCAAAGCGTTTGACACTACGCAAATGTCTGTACAAAGGCCTATAAGTTCAATTGAAAAGTCCTCATTCCCTGCTTTTTCCATGATTCTTCTAGGGAGTTCCACAGAACCGAAAGTGATTTTCTCAATTTTGTCATAATCTCTTCCGTCAAGTGCGGCCTGAACATTATTGTCAAGTTCCCATCCTTCTGTACCCTTTATGCAGTGCGGCACAGGCAGTTTCTTACCTTCACTTGTCTCCATATAATTGTCAAAATGTGTATCATATGTAACAAATATATCACCGTCATGATTCCTGATTTTTGACACAACATTTTCTACTATGGCTGCTGCTTCCTTTGAACCCAGCGCTCCGTCCACAAAATCCTTCTGCATGTCAACTACAACTAAAAAATTCTTCATATCGTTCTCCTTATTTTATACCCCTGTAGATTACCATCTGTAGAGTTCAATTTTTTATGGCTAATATTTCTCTATCACCTAATATATTGCGCACAATTTCAAGTGTATCTCCTAATTTCAAGAAATCACGCCTAATTTTTTATGTAGACTATTATACATTTATATGTATATATTATCAATATTAAACTGTGCATTGTTCCTCAGCACTACTCCTTATTTAATTATTCCTTTATTATCTTTCATACATTATTTTTGCTATCCTTTTTATCTCATCTGTTCCAAGTGGCATAAACGATGATTCTTCTGTTATTATCAATCTGTCACCTACTATTATTCCTTCTCTAATATAATTCTTGACTCTTTGCATTGTATGTTTAAGATAATTGTCGTCATCCATCATTCCTCTGTGTTCCCAATATACCTCACATCGTCTTTTAATATCAAGAATAGTAAAATCAGGATGAATCACATACCCACTTGATAACACAAGCGGACATTCATACTTATACGGTATATTCATATTGAACAGTGTATTTGCTATATTCAATTCTGATTTTGATCTCACTCGTTCACCTTTTTCTGTAATATACATAGGCATATCATCCGATATTTCTTTCTTTTCATAAGGTTTAGCCAACCATTCTTCTATGTAATCTTTATCAGTGATATCAATTGGTACTATATGCTCCTTTATTTCTTTGGGACATTCTGAATATATATTCTGAATTTGGATATCTTTTGAACCTTTTTCCAAGAATCTTTTTAGATTGTTTATTTCTTCATTTACAATTTTAAGAACATCCATATCATACTTCTTTTGAAGATATATCTTTATCTTCTTTTCTTCTTTCTTACCTAAATATACACCACTTTTATCTTTTGCCTCTGTTCGAAGATAATATTGCATCTTATTTTTATTCTTTATGATATGAATCTTCCCATCCGGATACTTTTTTAGGCGATTTTGTACTTTTGCGTAAATCAATTCAAGTTCTTTCAGCCTCCTCATTGATTCATCATATAAATTTGTTTTATTCAAATATTGCTCCTTCGTAATTAATTCCTCCATTCAATTATTTTACATCGATTTCCTTTTTTTCATAATTTTCGATGTCTTTCTCTTTTTTTCTTTTGTTCTCTTACATCGGTTTTCCTTTTTTTCTTGCTTTTCGATGTCTTTCTCTTTTTTCCTTTTGTCTTCTTACATCGAATTCTCTTTTTTTCTTGCTTTCCGATGTTTCTTCCCTTTTGCTTCTGCTTGTTTTCACCGAATCGTTTCTCTTTATTATTTTCCGATGTGCTCATACCGTCATCATATAGATTAATTTCTATGTATTGTTCTTTTATGCAACTACCACGATTCTTTTCCTTGTTTCCTCCTACTTTCTGGTTTCTTAATAATACTAAATTGTTTGTTGGGGTTAATATATGTCCTTTTTACTTTGGACAATGACAAAATAAAGATAAAGAATTCGTACTCAACACTAACAACGCTTAATGCGATACCATTGTTGATAAGCATGATGTTTGAACACATTATAACGTATTTCAATAGCAAAATCAATAAGATGTAATTTTATACCTCTCATCCCGACGACGAATCAGTCCTGTGCTTCGCACCGCTCCTTCGGAGCTGTACGGCTTCGCCGTACGGACTGATTCATCGTGGGACGAGTAGCAATTTCACCAGCAAATAGACAAATAGAAGTAGCTGTGTGCTAATGGCAATAAATTGCCTCGCACACAGCTACTTCTATTTGTCTGCTTGCGTGAAATTGCTACTCGTCCCAGTTGTGGTATACGTTCTGGACGTCGTCATCCTCATCAAGCATATCAAGTATTCTGTTTATCTTCTTAATATCATCTTCGCTTGTAAGTTCTACATAGTTCTGTGGTATCATTGTTACTTCTGCTGATACCATTGGAATTCCTTCTTTTTCAAGTGCCTGGCGTACTGTCTCACAGTCATCCGGTGCTGTAAGGATTTCATAGCTGTCTTCTTCCTCTGCGAAGTCCTCTGCTCCTGCATCAAGTGCTGTCATCATAACTGTATCGGCGTCTATTTCGCACTCTTCCTTATCAATGATAATCTGACCCTTCTTGTCAAACATGTAAGATACACAACCTGTTGTTCCGACGTTTCCGCCGCCCTTTGTAAATGCATTTCTTACGTTTGAAGCTGTTCTGTTTCTGTTGTCTGTAAGTGTATCAACGATGATAGCTGTTCCGCTCGGACCGTATCCTTCGTATGTAACTACCTCGTAATTAACTGAGTTTGCATCTCCTGCTGCCTTCTTGATACCTCTCTCGATTGTATCATTTGGCATATTGTTTGACTTTGCCTTTGCGATTACTGCTGCAAGCTTTGAATTGTTTGCAGGATCCGGACCGCCTTCCTTAACTGCAACTGCGATTTCACGACCGATGATTGTGAAAATCTTTCCCTTTGCTGCATCATTTTTCTCTTTCTTGTGCTTAATATTGGCAAATTTTGAATGTCCTGACATTTCTTTCTCTCCTTCTATGTCTTTTTTCTAATTATCATCAACAGACCTCTGTCTGTTCCAAACTGCATCTATTCCTTATGGCTTTCTGAGTCCTCTGTCTCTTTCTTTAGTACCGTCATCCTCACAAGTGAAATCATCTTTCCCTCTATTGAAAGAACTTCAAATTTACACTCGTCCGTTTCAAGTACGATGTTATCATCCTCTGAAGGTATACGATCAAGCCTGTTAATAAGATAGCCGTTGAGAGTATCGTAGTCTTCCTCATTGAACGATATATCAATCTCATCCTCAATATCACTTAAAGGTGTAATTCCCTTTATGATATAAGTGTTCTCCGACTCATGTACAATATTATCTTCATCCTCATCATACTCATCAAAGATATTTCCGACGATTTCCTCAAGAACATCCTCCATGGTGACGATTCCCGCCGTCTGGCCGTACTCATCGACGATTATGTCCATATGATTCTTTTCTTTCTGCATCTCTCTGAAAAGTATATCAATGTTTCTTGTTTCAGGTATGAATTTTGGCTCTCTTAATATTTCCGAAATTTCCTTTATCGGAACATTATCCATTCCACCCTTTTTGTAGCATGAAAATACATCCCTGAAATGAAGTATGCCAATTATGTTATCAATATCGCCGTCAAACACAGGAAATCTTGAATTATTTTCATTGATTATAAACTCAACCGTCTCAGCCAGAGTCCAGTCACCGTCAACAGCAACAATATTCTTCCTGTGGGTCATTACCTCTGAGGCTTCCTTTTCATCAAGCTCGATGATGTTTGAAATCATCTCCGCCTCTTTCTCCTCAAGCACTCCCTGTTCGTGTCCCTCATTGACTATAGACATAATCTCTTCTTCAGTAACATTTTCCGTGTCTTCATTGTAATCAACGCCAAAAATCTTAAGAATAAGACTTGCAAGTCCTAAAACAGGAAGTGTCAAAGGCTTAAGCAACATAACCACAACACTCACAAATCCCACATAACGCATTGCCCATGCTTCAGGATGGCGTTTTCCAAGCTTCTGCGGAACAATAATGCCAACTGTAAGCAATATAGTCATAATAACAAGTGCTGATAACAGATATGCAACAATTGATATCAGTTCTCTTTCATAACCTTCAAATCCCTTACACAACCTTAATGCAAACATCCCGCCATAAGTCTTCACTTGGTAAAATCCTACAACCATAGCAAATGCCGTAGCCATAAACTGAATTGTCACCACAAAGTTTCTTGGTTTATCAACAATCTTTAGAATCTTACCTGCTTTTCTGTTGCCATTGTCAGCTTTTTCCTTAAGTTCGCTCTCACTGACATTCTGGCACGCTTCACCAAAACCGTACATTATAAAGTTAAAAACAATAAAAATGAAAAATAAAATTAACCCTTGTATGGGACTCCCGTCCATTTCCTAATCAAACTCCTCTCTGGTGTGAAAAATATAATAAAAATGAGCTAATGCGTAAATCTACACATTAACCCGTAAAATATACCATATTTTACCCCATCTCGTCAACACCCGAACCTATATGAGCTCGAGGCTTACAAGAAGCGCCTGATTGACCTGTTCCAAAATACTTCCGTCAAGATGGCATACCTTATCCTTCAGCCTTTTTTTGTCAATTGTTCTGAGCTGTTCAAGAAGAATTACCGAGTCCTTCACAATATCATACTTCTTTGAGTCTATTTCGATGTGAGTAGGGAGCTTTGCCTTATTCATCTTGCTCGTGATGGCAGCCACGATTACCGTAGGACTGTGCTTATTCCCTGTATCGTTCTGTATAATAAGTACAGGTCTTATACCTCCCTGTTCCGAACCGATAACCGGTCTTAAATCTGCGTAATATATATCTCCTCTTCTAATAACCACTTTTAACACCCCTGATAATTATGTAATAATGCTATTAATCATTATCTCCGGGTATTTCAAAATTATTCAAAAGAAGTTTATTTCATCATCTCATACTCATCTATGAAATAATCTTTCATGCATACTACCCTGCCATTTCTGTAATACACTCTCGGAATTCTCTTACCAAGGTCGCACACAAACTCATAGTTAAATGTTCCCGCAAGTTCTGCAAGTTCTTCTACTGTTATGCACTCACTTCCGTCTTTACCGATAAGTGTTACGACATCGCCCTCATGCACATACATTCCCGTTACATCAACCATAAACTGATCCATGCATACTCTTCCAAGAATCTTACATTTCTTTCCGTTTATAAGAACATATCCCTTATTGGACAGATTTCTCGGATATCCGTCACCATATCCTACAGGAATTGTGGCTACTTCCGTATCCGCTGTGGTGACATATGTGGAACCATAACTTATTCCCGTGCCTGCCGGTACTTTTTTTACAAAAATAACATGACTCTTTAGTTCCAGGGCCGGCCTTAACATAACCGCCTTCTTATTAACCTCATCAGACGGGTACATTCCATAAAGTGCGATTCCTGCCCTGACCTCTGTCATATCCGCTCCCGGCATATCAATTATTCCCGCACTGTTTGCACAATGTTTAAGCTTGATACTGACACCTCTGTCTTCCAGTTTTACGATAAAATCGTTAAAAAGCTTCAACTGGCTGTTTGCCATCTTTTTATCCGAAGAATCTGAAGATGCAAAATGAGTAAAAATTCCCTCTACTTCAATGTCAGGCAGTTCTGAAATCTCCTTAACAATATCAGCCGACATATCGGAAGCCATAAATCCTATACGGCTCATTCCCGTATCGACCTTTATATGAATATATGCCTTTTTTCCCAGTTCTTTTGCTGTTTCTGATATAAAAACAGCCATTTTTTTATCGAACACACTCATTCTTATATCATTTAAAATGGCATCCTTAACCCTGTGCTCATATATAAATCCCAATATATAAATCGGTTTTGTAATGTTGTGTCTTCTGAGATTTAACGCTTCATCTATAGTTGCAACCGCATATGCCGCAACCATATCATCTATTGTTTTTGCAACAGGCACCGCCCCGTGACCGTATCCGTCAGCTTTAATGACAGCTACCATCTGTGTTCCGGCTGCAGTATTGTTCTTAAGTTCCTGCATATTTGCATATATATTATCAAGATTTATTCCCGCATAAGCTCTATAATACTTATCAATGCTTTCCATGTGACTTTCTCCTCGATTACAATCTATTAACTCAGTACCTTTGAAATCATATTTAAAATGTCCGACGCCGTAAGTGATGAAAGACCAACGGAATCCGCCGCCATGTCTCCCGCTCTTCCATGAATCCTCACTGCAAGACATGACGCAAAATATATTCTGTTACATTCAGTTACATTTTCCGTAAAGCCTTCGGCAAAGTTCTCCACACTTATCCCTCCGGCAATAACACCTGCAATGATCCCTGCAAGTACATCCCCTGAACCACCTGTGGCCATTCCGGGATTTCCGCATGTGTTGACGCAAACCCTATTATTGCACTTATTTTCTAAAGATTCAATACCCAAAATAACTGTTGTGGAATCTTTCATAACCACATTTATTTTATTTTCATCTGAATATCTTTTTCCATATAACACAATATTTTCCGCAACTTCTTTCACCGGTCTGCCCATAAGCCTTGCGGACTCTCCCATATGCGGTGTAATCACGACACGGTCATGGTAGAGTCTCTTCATTGTCTCGTTTGATGAAATAATATTAAGCCCGTCTGCATCTATGACAAGAGGCTTTTTATTCTCTTTTGAAAGTTCCATTATATTTTGCAACAGAGCTACTGCCGTTTGTGATGTTCCGATTCCCGGTCCCGCGACTATTGCATCAGCCCATTGTACGGCTTCTTTTATAATGCTCTCATCTGCACCTGAATCATCATATACATTTATAATTGCTTCAGGCATCATGTTATACAGAATCTCACGATTATTTTTATGAGTAATGATTCTCACAATACCGCATCCTGTCTTAAGGGCAGCCATGGCTGAAAAGTATGCTGCTCCGTACATGTTTTCGGAACCTGCAACTACCAGAACCTTTCCGTATGTTCCCTTGTTTGAATGTGATTTCCTGACAACCGCCCGCTCAATGTCCTCATCATCCAATGCCATGAAAACCTCTTCAGCACCGGCACCGTTTTTATATGACACATCAGGAAATCCAATATCATATACGACAATTTCCCCTGACACGTCCCTGCCCTCATACAATATCATTCCCGACTTCACGGCGCCAAAGGTAATTGTATAATCTGCCTTTACGGCATCTCCCATAATCTTTCCTGTATCGGCATTAAGTCCCGATGAAATATCCACCGACAGAACCGTCAGTTTTTTACCATTTCCCTCTCTTTTGCTTCTGGTATGGTTTATCCCTTGAATTATGTCTGCGAATGTTCCTTCAACATTTCTTGTAAGTCCGATACCGAAAACAGCATCAACCACATAGTCATAATCCTCAAGTAATTTTTCCCATACTTCATTATATGAAGATTTACATTCCCAAGTGACATTAAATTTTTCCTCAAAAGAGAATATATTTACATCGCAGTTTTCAGCTATTTTTTTCTGCTGTTTCCACTGCTCTGTTGCTTTCTCTTCATTGCCTGCAGTCATGACATCTGCTCTTACGGATTTTATGACAAGCTGTCTTGCAAGTGCAATACCGTCAGCACCGTTATTTCCCATTCCGCAGACACACAGAACTTTCTCTCCCTGCTTTAATATATTTTCCATAAAACAGCACATCCCGAATGCAGCTCTCTCCATCAGTACCATGGATGGTATTCCTACATTTTCGATAGTGTAGCTGTCTGTTTTTTTCATCCCTGTGCCGGTGATTATTTTCTCCATGATATTATTCTCCCTCTAAGACTGCAACCGCAGCAGCGTACTCCTTAGTGTTGGAAATTGATACATAAACCTTTGCCCCGCCCGTCCTTTTAAGTACTTCCACGGCACCACCATAAAGATTTACATACGGTTTTCCTGATTCATCGCGAAGTACCTCTATATCTTTTGGCTCAAAGCCCCTGAAACCCGTTCCGAATGATTTTGAAACAGCTTCTTTAACCGCAAAATTACCGGCTAAAGATGCCGGCTTTTTACTGTACATTTCAATCTCCCTGTCGGTAAAAATACGTGACAAAAAAGCCTCCTTACTGCAGGCCTTCCTGACACGTTCAATTTCTATTAAATCGTTTCCGATACCAATTATCATATAACCACCAGCTTAATCTTCCTGCTCCCGATACTTTTTGTACTCTCTTATGATATCTCCGTCCAAAAGATCAGATAAGTACTTATCCATCTTCTCGTTTTCCTCTTTCTTTTTCTCAAGAAGCAGCACTCTTTTTTTCAGTTCAATACGCGTATCATTTATCCATTCCTGCAGAGCTTCCATATCCTCATTATTCTCTTCATACTTATCGAATATCTCACTCATACTTTCAAGAGCAAGTTCTGCATTGACCTCGTCAAGCTTGTCGGGAATGTCCAGTTCTTCGTCTTCAAGAAGAATGAGCTTGTCATTTATCTCCTCAATAAGTTCTTTACTCTTGAGAACCTTCTTTGTCGCCCTGCTGTTCTCAGGAGAGTCCATATTCATCACAATCTCCTGCATAAGCTTTTTCTTAACCTTCTTAAGATCTGCTTTATCTGTGTTTATTCTTCCTCTGTTCTTCATTACTTCGTTGACTTTTTTTTCAAGTTTTGCAATCTTTGCAGACTTATCAATAAAATCAAACATAGACTGCCACCTTATATCAAGCGTCAATGCAGGTAATTTGCTTCTTTTTATTTTTTCAAGTATATCATCAAGTTCAATGTAATCCTCATTATCATGTCTCTTTGACATACACTACCTCCACAATTACTAATCCATAGATGACCCGTTTTCAAGCTTATATGATATTCTCATAAGACTTTCCGACAAGTGTACACTCTCAACTATTACATTGTCAGGAACATTTAAATCCGTGTGGGCAAAATTCCAAAATGCCTTAACACCAAGTCCTGCCAGCCTCTCCGCAACATTTACTGCCTGTGTTTTCGGAATGGTGAGAGCTACTATGTCTATTTCATGCTCTTTGGCAAAATCCTCTATTTCATCAAGATTTCTCACTTCAATTCCTCTTATGGTAGAACCTTTAAGCTTGGGATTGATATCAAATATTCCCTCTATGATAAATCCTCGTTTCTCAAAATTTGCATAATTTGCAATTGCTCTTCCAAGATTGCCGGCACCTATAATTACAAGAGAATGCTTCTTATCAAGTCCCAGAATCTTTCCTATTTCCATATAGAGATGCTTTACATTGTATCCGTATCCCTGCTGACCGAAACCACCAAAATTATTTAAATCCTGTCTGATTTGGGAAGCTGTTACTTTCATTCTATGGCTAAGTTCATTGGAC
This sequence comes from Lachnospiraceae bacterium, assembly GCA_045126475.1. Taxonomy (GTDB): domain Bacteria; phylum Bacillota; class Clostridia; order Lachnospirales; family Lachnospiraceae; genus SVEL01. The sequence goes on from JBGVOL010000089.1 coordinate 21,544, forward strand.
GATATTCTCTCCACTCCCATCTCTATAAGTTCTCCAAGATGTCTGTAATATCTTGGAAGCCTTTTTATTACTGCATTTGAAATCTTATTATCTGCCACGGACAGCCTCCTCTTCCCGATAAACATTTTTCTGACACTTATTATAAAATGATTTTGTATGCTTGTCAAATTATTATCAATTACCATGAATTCCCGCCGGCATGGACATTTTTCAGAAAATATGGTAATCTTACGACACAGAACTATTTTGGAGGAAATTATCATGATACTTTCATGTAACAATATATCAAAATCTTTTGATGGAGAAACAATTCTTGAGGGCTGTTCTTTTCATGTTGAAGAGCGCGAGAAATCAGCTATTGTAGGTGTAAACGGTGCCGGAAAATCAACTCTCTTAAAAATAATCATGAAAGAGTTGAGCGCAGATACCGGTGAAGTTGTCATTTCAAAAGACAAAACCATCGGTTATCTTGCCCAGTACCAGGACATTGACACCGAAAACACCATCTATGACGAACTCCTCACCGTAAAACAATATCTTATTGATATCGAGCAGCGTATCCGTGACATTGAGCATGAAATGAAATCGGTAACGGGAGATGCCCTTGAAAATCTTATGAATACATATACACGTCTCACCCACGAGTTTGAAACAGGCGGAGGATACGGATACAAAAGCGAAATTACAGGCGTATTGAAAGGTCTTGGCTTCAGTGAAGAAGATTTTTCGATGAAAATTTCGACACTCTCAGGCGGACAGAAAACCCGGGTATCCCTGGGAAAGCTTTTATTGTCAAAGCCTGACATAATACTTCTTGACGAGCCTACAAACCATCTTGATATCACTTCGATTTCATGGCTTGAAGGATTTTTATCAAACTATCCCGGATGCGTTATTATCGTTGCCCATGACCGTTACTTCCTTGATAAAATTGTAACTAAAGTTATAGAGATTGACAGAGGAAAAGTGACAACATTTATGGGTAACTATTCGGACTATGCCGAAAAAAAGGCAATGCTTCGTGAAAACGCAATGAAAGCGTATATCAATCAGCAGCGCGAAATAAAACATCAGGAGGAAGTCATCGCCAAACTGCGCTCCTTCAACAGGGAAAAGTCCATAAAGCGTGCTGAAAGCCGTGAGAAAATGCTTGATAAAATTGACGTTTTGGACAAACCGGTCATGTCTGATGATACAATGAAATTTACACTTGAACCAAAGATTTTAAGCGGCAATGATGTTCTCACTGTCACTGACATATCAAAATCATTTGGTCCCCTTCACCTTTTTAAAAATATCAGTTTTGAAATAAAAAGAGGTGAACGTGTTGCGATTATTGGAAGCAACGGAACAGGAAAAACGACAATACTTAAAATCATTAACGATATTATTCCTGCCGACAGCGGTGAAGTTAAAATAGGTTCAAAAGTACACATCGGTTACTACGACCAGGAGCACCATGTCCTTGACATGAACAAAACCGTATTTGATGAAATATCAGATGCATATCCTACAATGACAGGTACTGAGATAAGAAATGTTCTTGCCGCCTTTTTATTCACGGGAGATGATGTTTTCAAACTTATCCGTGATTTGAGCGGTGGCGAAAAAGGCCGTGTCTCACTGGCAAAGCTTATGCTCTCAAATGCCAATTTTCTCATCCTTGATGAGCCAACAAACCATCTTGACATGGACTCAAAGGAAATTCTCGAGAGCGCACTTTTAAACTATACAGGCACGATTCTCTATGTGTCACATGACCGATACTTTATCAATAAGACCGCAACCCGCATCCTTGATCTTGAATGCAATATGCTTGTCAACTATGCAGGTAATTACGATTATTATTTGGAGAAGCACGAGTTACTCTCCCCTGCCATTAACCCTGAAAAATACGGAATCACCGGAAATGTTTCCGCATCATGCCACACTGATTCATCTGTTTCACCTGTGCCTCCTGCAACGACAGGAAAACAGGACTGGCAGACCATGAAGGAAGAGCAGGCTAAAGAGCGTAAACGTCAGAATGATATTAAGAAAATTGAGGAAGAAATCTCCCAAATTGAAGATAAAATTGCTCTTCTTGATGAAGATCTGACAAAGGAGGAAGTATACTCCTCTTCAATAAAATGCATGGAAGTTCACAAGGAACAGGAGGCACTGAAAGAAAAACTTGATACATTATACGAAAAATGGGACAGTCTGATGTAACTCACCACTTTTACATGAGGAAAGCCACCGTAGTTTATATTGATATATATTCTACAGTGGCTTAATTGACCGGCTTTTATCAAGTTCTATTTACTTAATATACTTTCCCATTAATATCTGATCTATCCTGTTTCCACTTTTCTGTTTTTTTGGAACCTTCCCGATTTATTATCGAAAAAGGAATACTCTTTTTCTGCTTTAGCATTTGATCAAATACTACATGTTCTCTCTTCTTTTTTCCCATCTGAAACCTCCATTATAATAGTTTAGTTTTCAGATGCCATCCAAATTTCCATCACCAATTACCTCCTCAATTAATTTAAAACATGCATTCCGACGCACTGCGCCTTTGTAAATTACTGTTTATCGAACGAATGATTTGACATAGAGAGTTGCGTTTTTATTCTGTGTTTCGTGATTAATCGCAGTTGCAGAGCAACTACGATTAGATGAGAGTTTATCTAAGTTCTTTGCATTTACGTTTATATATAGCACGCAACCGCTCGCTATTCGGCATCGTGCCTCAGAGCTCGTTTTTTCTGACATCGTGTCAGAAAATTGCTATATATTAAGCAAAGAACCAAGATAAACTACTCACACTCCGCAATGAATAAAAACTCAGCTCTCTATGTTCAAATCGTATGTACGTAAAGCAGTAATTTTGTGTAGTGCCGCGTCCCCTGCGGGGTGTAGCATCCGATGCCGGATACAGTCCAGAATAGTAAAATCTTAGAAATTACCTCTCATATCATGCTTTTCCCAGTTCCAAGTGGTTTTTTCCTCATTTTACTTCATTATTTTTCTTGATTTACCACCTATATCATGGTTTCACCAGTTTTAGGCGGTTTTTCTTGCTCGTTTTGCTTTAAGTTTTTTCTCAATTTACCGCTTATATCACAGTACCATCAGTTTCAAGTGGTTTTACTTCCACAAATGCTACTGGTTGACATTTACGCATTTCAAAACTCTCAGGTGTGAGGTACTCAATGTAATTTCTGATTTAGCGCAAATAAGTGCTTCGACTTGTTATTATGTTTTTTATTCATAGCGTAGGATATTAGTTTATCTTAGAACTTTGCTACTCTAATACATAGTAATTCGCCGACAGGAGGTCGGCGAAAGGATTTGTCCGACACGATGTCGGATACAAATCCGGTTACGCAGTATACGAAAACTTAAAGAGCAAAGTTCTTAGATAAACTTAAATCCGGAGCTCAGAATAAAAAATATAATAACAAGCCGAAGCACTTTCTACGATAAACAGTAATTTACTCACCTAATGTTACGCCGAGTTTCTGACATGTCTCATTTATGACCCTAAGCAGCTCTTCATCTGTGATGACTGTAACTCTTCCGCTTTCATATTCACTGTCAACCCAGCTCTTTACCTCTCTTACAAGTTCGGACTGCTTGTCTACCTTCTTGTCATCCTTAAGTTTAAAGTATGTGTTAATCCAGTGAGCTATTCCGGCAAGTCCTGATGTGTTTGATACAGCTACAAGTACAGGTCTGTTAAGAATCTTTTCTGTGTCGAATATGTTGTAAATCTCCTCATTCTTGAGAAGTCCATCTGCATGGATGCCTGCTCTTGTAACATTAAATGCCGAACCTACAAACGGAGTTCTTGAAGGAACCTTATAACCTATCTCCTTCTCAAAGTATTCAGCCATCTCTGTTATAACTTCAGGTCTCATTCCATCCATTGTTCCACGAAGCTGTGCATACTCAAATACCATTGCCTCAAGAGGTGTGTTACCTGTTCTCTCACCGATACCGAAAAGTGAACAGTTTACGCCACTTGCTCCGTAAAGCCATGCTGTAGTTGAGTTTGTAACTGCCTTATAGAAATCATTATGACCATGCCACTCAATCTGCTCACTCGGAACACCGCCATGTGTCTTTAATCCGTAAATAATACCCTGTACAGAACGCGGAATAACGGCACCTGAGAAGTTTACACCATATCCCATGGTATCGCAGGCACGAATCTTTACAGGAATTCCGTATTCATCCTGAAGCTTCATGAGTTCAAGACAGAACGGTATAACAAATCCATAGATATCTGAACGCGTGATATCCTCAAGGTGACATCTTGGTGCAACACCTGTCTCAAGACACTCTCTTATGACACTTAAGTAGTGCTCCATACACTCTCTTCTTGTCATCTTCATCTTATAAAAAATATGATAATCGGAACAGCTTACAAGGACACCTGTCTCCTTGATTCCCAAATCCTTAACAAGCTCAAAATCCTTCTTGCTTGCACGAATCCAGCTTGTAACCTCAGGGAACTCATATCCCCTCTCCATACATTTATAAACTGCATCCCTGTCCTTCTTGCTGTACAGGAAAAATTCAGATGCCCTGATTATACCGTTTGGACCTCCCAAATCATGGAAATAATCAAACAATCTGACAATCTGCTCTGCAGAGTATGGCGCTCTTGACTGCTGTCCATCTCTGAATGTTGTATCGGTAATCCATATTTTATCAGGCATTCCGTGAGGAACTATTCTATCATTAAATGCAATCTTTGGTACCTCTGTATATGGGAAAAGATTTCTAAAAGTATTCGGCTTGTCAACATCAACCAAATGATAAATATGCTCTTCCAACTGTAAAAGATTTGTATGGGTATCTAATTTAACTTTTCTATTATCCATTTTTACACTCCTCCCAGTATTCGTCTAATAATCTATACCATTTTATACAATTATCATCACATTGTCAACAATTTATTACTGTAAAGTAATAAAATAATCACAAAAAAATGCGAAGGTTCTGCCCTTTTTAGGCTAAACCTCCGCATTTTTATCATTTATACTTTATAATTTAAATGTTTTAATAGAATTATCAAGTCCCTCGGCAAGCTGCATCAGTTTCTTTGTCTCGGCATCACATGTATCAATAATATCTGAAAGCTCAGTCATTGATGCTGAAGTTTCCTCTGTAGATGCAGCATTCTCCTCTGCGATAGCTGCCAGATTCTCCAGACTTCCAAGCACAACTGTTTTAAGTTCATTCAGGTTATCCATCTCATTCTTTATACCGACAATTGCATCATTTACGGCCGCTATCTCATCATCAAGTGATGCAAACATCTGCTTTGTATCATTGAGCTTACTACTCTGAACCTCCATAATCTTCATTACATCATTCATAGTATCAACGCTCTCGTTTGAATTTGAGATAAGTGTTGTAACAATCTCTGCAATTTTCTCTGCAGATATTCTTGACTGGTCAGCAAGATTTCTTATCTCATCGGCAACAACCGCAAATCCTCTTCCGTTTTCACCTGCTCTTGCAGCCTCTATGGAAGCATTAAGTGATAAGAGGTTTGTCTGACTTGCAATATCAGCAATAAGTTCTGTTGCCTGCTGAATTTCCATTGCAGACTTGTTTGTAAGATTTGTCTGGTTCTGAACAACATTAACTGAATGAATTGTCTTTTCATTAATGTTTCCTAACTCTTCCAATGTGTTTCTTGCCTGATCACTGTAGCCTGTCATCTTATTTGAGCTTTCACCCAGACTGTCAACATTTGCCGTTGCATCATCAATGGCATTACCCATATTTGCCATCTCTGTGTTTGCATTCATTGTCTCATCCGCCTGTGATGTTGCACCGTTTGCAATCTCTTCAACCGCAATATTAACATTGTGCATGGTCTCATTTATTTTTGCAAATGATGCACCATATCGTTCCGTAAACTTTGTAAGTTCATCTGAAGCTTCAAAAATCTTAGTTACAACTGACTTGAAATTGTTGATAACCTGCTGTATTCCCTTTGCCATATCGCCAATCTCATCGTTACGGTTCAGCACCTTATCAGTTACGTTAAAATTAAGATAACCCTTTGATACATTCTCCATATCTCCAACAGATACGCGTATTACTTTGATTATTACCCTTATAAAAAATATAAGGCACACAATGGCTATTGCCATTATGACAATAACAGAAATAACAACATAAGTCACTATGGATGTTGTCACTTTGGATGTCGCATTCTTGTCAACTGCAACAAGCATAATTCCGTTGATTTTTCCATCTTCTGTGGTTGAATATGCTTTGTAATAGCAAAAATATGTAACATCATTTACAACCAGTCCGTCATCAAAATAATATCCGTCTTTCATAACGGCTGCTTTGGCTTCATCTGAAAGAGGCACATCCATACATACCGAACCGTCACTGTTCACGAATGATGAAAGATGAAGCGTATCTTCAAAAAATATCGCCGTAAATGTAGACATCTCATCTCTGAGATTATTTATATATCCCTTTTGATATATAAGATTTGTTGTTCCCTTATAAAGGTTTCCGTCAGCTCCAATCTTATATTCGAAATCACTTATACTGTCATAATGACTCTGAACTGCAAAGACAGTTGCCTTAAGCTTGTCTTCGGTAAGCTGCCCTGATAACTTATTGATATTGATGAGAACAATTATAAGTATAGACACTGCTATAACAGCAATAATTGCGGCAACCATGCCCACTATTTTGCCGGTAAGCCTTATTCCGCCTTTCTTTATCTTATCGCCATTCTCTTTCCCTGCAATATTTGCAACATTTTCTCCGGCCTTTTTTAGTTTTCCGGCCTTTTCTTTCCTGTTTTTGTCATCCACACCAAAAACCTCCTTCTATGTATTTTTTATAAACCCACCTTAAGATATTGCTTTTATTTTATCACAAAAAAAAGTTACATGCAATTGAAAAAAATATCGCATGTAACTTTATTTTATTTAGTCCAATTCTACCGCACCGGTGTAAAGCTGAAAGTATCTACCCTGATTTTTAATGAGTTCGTCATGTGTACCCTGCTCAACAATCTCCCCATGTTCAAGCACAATAATCAAATCAGCATCTCTTACTGTTGAAAGACGGTGAGCAATAACAAATGTCGTTCTGTCCTTCATCAATCTGTCCATACCGTGTTCAATATGTTTCTCGGTTCTTGTATCAACAGAGCTTGTTGCTTCATCAAGAATAAGAATCGGTGCCTTAGAAACTGCCGCTCTTGCTATATTAAGAAGCTGTCTCTGTCCCTGGCTTAAATTTGCACCATCACCTTCAAGAATGGTGTCATAACCGTTTGACAGACGTTTAATAAATGAATGGGCACTTGCCGTCTTTGCCGCTGTCTCTATTTCTTCATCTGTCGCCTCAAGTCTTCCATATCTTATGTTTTCTCTGACCGTTCCTGTAAAGAGATGTGTATCCTGAAGTACCATTGCAATATTACTCCTAAGACTTTCTCTTGTAAAATTTCGAATTTCAGTTCCGTCAATTCTTATTTCTCCGCTGTCAATATCATAAAATCTGTTGATAAGATTTGTAATCGTTGTTTTTCCCGCGCCGGTAGAACCCACAAATGCAATCTTCTGTCCCGGTTTTGCATGAACAGATATATCTTTTAAAATAACCTTGTCAGGATTATATCCGAAAGTAACATGATTTAAGGTAACATCACCTTTTACTTGTGCTTCCACTGTGGCCTGTTCATCATCTGTTTCCGGCTCCTCGTCCATTATCTCAAATACTCTTTCAGCTCCGGCCAGGGCAGAAAAAATAGTATTAACCTGCATGGATACTTCATTGATTGGCCTTGAAAACTGCCTTGAGTATCCTGTCATAATCGATAGTCCGCCTACAGTAAATGCCGGCACTACAAGGGGTCCTATTGAAAACTCACCTGCCAGACACATAATTGCTCCTACCGCAGCCGTTACCGCGTAGCTTACCTGGCTCAAGTTGCCCATAACCGGTCCCATAATACCACCAAAAAACTGAGCTCTTATCTGATTCTCACGAAGTTCATCTGAAAGAATCTCAAACTCTTCAACAGCCCTGTCCTCATGGCAGAAAACCTTAATAACCTTCTGTCCCGTAACTGACTCTTCTATATATCCGTTTACTGCTCCGAGAGCTTTCTGCTGTCCCTTATAGTATTTCTGGCTGCGCCCTCCGATAAACGCTGCTACTTTTGCGAGAAGCGGAACAGATACAACCGTAATAAGTGCCAGTATCCAGTTCTCTGCAAACATTATAATAAGCGTTCCCACTACAGTCATGGCACCGGAAAACAACTGAATAATTGTATTGTTCAGCATTTCACTTACAGAGTCAAGATCATTTGTAAATCGGCTCATAAGTTCGCCGTGGGAGTGTGTATCATGGTATTTTACCGGAAGTTTCTGGAGTTTATTAAACAAATCCTGTCTGATTTTAACTATTGCCCCTTGTGAGACTCCAACCATTATTTTCTGCTGAAGGTAGCTTGCTGCTACACCAACCCCGTAAATTAGCGCCATATAAAGCAAGGTAACTGAAAGTTTTTTTATTCTTTCTTCCACCGGGGCAGCCGTATCATCCAGACCGTTTATTACAGGTTTTAACAAATATGTGCCATAGAGTGTTGCAACTGTACTGATTACTACACATAAAAGAGCACTTCCGATTTTGAGATATGACTGCGACAAATATCCGAAAACTCTCTTAATGACAGCCTTCGTCTGCCTTGGTCTTCCGCCCTTCATTCCTTTTCTGCCGTGACCCGGTCCTACAGGTCCCGGGCCTTTTGGTCCTACAGGCTTGCCCGGTGATGATGAAGAATATTTCCTCATGAGAGCCTCTCTTTTCATTATCTGTTCTTCTGTCAGTTTAATATTTGCCATTATGCTCTCACCTCCTTATCCATCTGGGAATAATAAATCTCCTGATACTCCCCGCAGGTCTTAAGAAGTTCTTCATGGCTTCCCATTCCGGTAATTTTACCCTCATCCATAACAATAATAAGGTTTGCGTCTGCTACGGACGAGATACGCTGTGCTATTATAAGCTTTGTTGTATTTTTCAAATCAGTGCGGAAACTCTCCCTAATCTTTGCCTCTGTAGCTGTATCTACAGCACTGGTACTGTCATCAAGTATCAGTATCTTAGGTTTTTTAAGCAATGCCCTTGCAATACAAAGACGCTGCTTCTGTCCTCCCGATACATTGACACCACCCTGACCCAGTTCTGTATCATATCCCATGGTGAAATTCTTAACAAAAGTATCTGCCTGGGCATGGGATGCCATTCTATATACATCTTCTTCGTCTGCATCCTCGTCACCCCAGCGCAGATTTTCCATAATAGTTCCGGAAAAAAGTACATTTTTCTGAAGTACCATTCCCACACCCTCACGAAGATTTTTCAGTGAATAGTCCCTAACGTTAACACCGTCTACAAGAACACATCCTTCATCGGCATCATATAGTCTTGGAATCATCTGAACAAGGCTTGTCTTTCCGCATCCCGTCGAACCGATAATCCCTACTGTCTGTCCCGGCTCAACCTTGAAACATATATTATCAAGAACTTTCTCTTCATTTTCCTTATAATATCTGAATGAAACATTTCTAAACTCAATACTGCCCCTTTCCACCTTTTTATCCTTCATTGCCGCATTATCATCATTCAGGTCAATATCCGTTTCAAGGACTTCCCTGATACGTTTTGAAGATGCCATGGCTCTTGAACTGTTTAACAAAATCATTGAAAGCATCATAAGTGAGCTTAATATCTGAATAATATATGTTGTAATATTTGTCAGTTCACCTACTGACATTCCTCCAACGGCAACGAGATTTCCTCCGAGCCACACAACAAGAAGTGTTGTCACATTCATTGCAAGTGTCATAACAGGCATCATCAGAATAACAACATTCATTGCTCTTAAGGTCTTCTCTTTCAAATCCTCATTGGCATTTTTAAATTTGTCCTCCTCATATGACTCCCTGACGAATGATTTTACAACCCTTATATTGGTAAGATTCTCCTGTGTTGTCGTATTAAGGGCATCAAGTTTCCTCTGCATAAGATTAAATCTTGGAAAACCTATTTTGATAATTATAAAAAGCACAACTGACAATATGGGAATAATGGCAAGAATGACAAGACCAAGTTTCACATTTATGATAAAAGTCATAATAAGAGCTCCTATTAACATTCCCGGAGCTCTCAGCGCCAGCCTTAACATCATCATGATTACATTCTGTACAAGCGTTATATCATTTGTAAGTCTCGTTACAAGTGAGCCTGTACTAAACTTATCAATATTTGCGAAGGAAAACTGTTGCACCTTTCTGAAAACATCCTTTCTAAGGTCATTTGCAAAGCCGGAAGATGCTTTTATTGCATAATATGCACCGCCTACACCACCTGCCATCATAAGAAGTGCAGTCACAACCATCACCGCACCTATGCCAAGCATATAGCCTGTTCCTCTTCCTCCGTTAATTCCGTTATCAATAATACATGCCAATAATCTCGGCATGACAACTTCACCTATTACCTCAACAATCATAAGTATGGGACCAATAATAAATGCGGAAATATATGGCCTTACATACTTCCGGTAACTGATTTTCTTTTCCATGTCTGCCTCCTGCCTTACCATTCATTTATTTTGCCTTTATCCCAATATGATAAATCTTTTATTTTATGATTTCAAGTTTTTTCCGTGCAGTTTTTTGTTGTAATGATATGCAGTTTTTGATATAATTTTAGTAAGTTTGTTGTTTACGTGTCAGAATAATTTGTGTGGAGATTTTACTATGAAAAATGAGAGAATAGACAAATATTGCAAATTTATATATCTTGGTTTTGTAGTTTTTTTTATCAGTTTAGTCATCTATATCGTTTTTAACTTCAAAACAAATATGTACTCACATGTTGATGAATCAAAAACAATCGTTATTGACAACTGGGAGCTTTACACAGAAGATGGCACTTATCTGGGGTTATATGGTAACACACCACTCAATGTTGCTCCCGATGAATTTATCGTCATGCGCACAAGACTACCGTACATACTTCCATATGATTACTGTATGGGATTTTCTTCAAGCCATTTGAACCTTTTTGTATATGCCGGAAATGAGCTTATATATGAGTTTTCAACAGGTGACAACTGTTTTGGTCATACTCCCGGTTACGGTTACCACATGATACCGCAAATCTACAAATATTCCGATAAAGAGATTGAAATATATATTTCTTCTCCGTACGGTATTACAGTTCTTCCGGAAATAGAACTGTCAAGTGCCAAAACTTTATTTTTCAGGCAGCTTGCACTATCCACATTGCCATTTGGTATCTCAATCATTACTTTGATGATAGGAATATTTATTCTATGCTATGGCATTTATACCATAATTAAGGCAAACGTAAACAAGTCCTTTCTCTTTCTCGGACTTTTTACCATTACACTTGCCATATACACTGCAAATGAACAAACGGTATTCCTGCTTATGACGGGTAACCATGTAGTATCTGCATATCTTTCTTTTATAACACTTATGATTATGCCGATACCGTTTATACTCTTTTTAAAGGAACTGTACACGAACAATAACCACATTGCATGGTATATCGTTATTGGTTTGAATTTCCTTAACCTGACTGCAACTACACTTCTTCAGGTTTTAAACATTGCAGACTACAGGGAAACCCTTACTGCAACACACATTATGTATATCATTACAATCACTACGACTGTTGTCATGACAATATACGAACTCATAAAGTATAAGCTTACAACTTCCATGAAGCTCAATCTTATATGTATTTCTGTTGTTGCAGTCTTTCTGATTGCTGCCCTTGTTGTATACTACAAATCAGATCAGCAGGAGCCTACGGTACTTGGAAACCTTGGATTCCTTATATACATCATTGTTGTCGGAATACATTCCATAAAATCAAATACCTCCCTTCTTGCTAAGGGAAAACAGGCTGAAAAATACAGGTCACTTGCCTATACTGACAACCTGACAGGTTTGAAAAACAGAACGTCACACGACGCTCATCTTACCCATTCCGACACATCAATTCACCGATATATTATCGCTATGTTTGATTTAAATGAATTGAAATACTATAATGATAATCTCGGTCACGAGGTTGGTGATAAATATATTGTTACCAGCGCAAACATAATCAAGGCGGCTTTTGGTTCCCTTGCAGACGACCACTGCTACCGCATCGGAGGAGATGAGTTCTGTGCCATCTTTGAAGATAAGACCGTTGAGGATTTTAATAACGCTTACGAAACATTTTGCAAACTTATTGACGAATTTAATTCAACCTCAAGTGATTTGCAGATTCACATTGCGACCGGCTATGCCGAGTACGACTCTTCCATCGATTCCGATTTGAAGGAAACACGAAGCCGTGCCGATGCCATGATGTATAAAAATAAATTTATGATAAAGCAGAAAATGGGGACATTGCGATAAGCAATAAGTCAAAGTAAACCTCGGTAAAATTTTATTTTCCCCTCCTGTTTAGATACCAAATCATTGCTGCAGCAAGAGCTAATACAACAGTGGTAATCAGACTTGCTTCAATACCGTATGCACCACCGTTCCATATATTTTCACCTACGGATTTCAAATTGAAAATAGCTGTAACAGTTTCATCCTTTCCGCTTACATTTAGTCCGAGAATACAATACAAAATGGCATTCCAAAAAGAATGCAAACCGCAAGCCACCCAGATACTCTTAAAACGGATAGTCAGGAGCGAAAATATTATCGAAATCAGTACAAGGTTTGCAACACCAATAACACCATAAACCATGCCACCCTCAAATAACGATGAGCAATGAGGTATAATAAACAAAACAGTGCTTACCGCTATTGCCACCCGGGTGGAAGTCTTTTCCTTGAGAGTATGTAACACAATTCCTCGGCAAAGAATTTCTTCTGTTGCGCCCTGAACTATAAATCCACCGATTAAGAGAACAATCATAAGAATATCGGCGTTTTCAAAAAATCCGTTATATTCAATGTTTCCCGTCAAAACGATAGCAAAGACAGAAATGACAAGTAAAAGAACACCGATGATAATACCGATAAAATAATTTCCAAACCGTTTTGTCAAGCCCATTTCAGACAAGGTCTTTTTCTCAATCAGTTTCCAATACAATAAAGCTACACCCGAAACAATAATATAGCCGTAATAAGTAATCAGCGTTATAGTCTGTGGCTCAAACACATCACCTACAAGCATATTCTTACCAAGTGCAAAATGTAAAAGTATGACAACACCCTCAGCAAGAAACAATCCCGCAATGTAACACAACCAGAAAGCAAGAATTTTCTTTACAACAAATAATTCCTTCGGCATTTCAGTTTGGTTATTAAACGGGAGTATATTTTTTAAGAATTGTATCATTATTTCGTTCCTCCCTGTAAATCACGAATACCATTCAATATATTTCTTATTGCAAAGTCAAAGGTATCATTCAACGGTGTTGGGTGCCCGTATCCTCCATGACTTTCAATAGAAACAAAACCTTGCAGAAAACCTCTGAGCATACGGACAATATGCACTTTTTGTTCCTCTTTAAGTCCATAGGCTTCAAGCACTTGAAACAGTATGGACACCGTTCCTTCAGTTGCTTGAAGATGTTCCTCCGATTGATACATATTATACCATTGCATTGCTTCAAACAAGCCTTTGTGTTCGGCAACAAAATTTCGATAGGCATAGCAGACTGCTATGATTGCATCGTCTTTTGCTTTACCTATGGCCGCTCTTGTTATTTCACTTTCCAAAGAACGCCAGCCATACAACATCAGTTCCTTATTCAGTTCGTCAAGCCCACCGCTAAAATGCTTATACAACGACGGAGATTTAATCCCCAATTCCGTTGCTAACACTTTCATGGTTACATTCGCAATACCTTTTTCATCTGCCATATTCGCCGCAGCTTCAATAATTGCTTTCTTATCTAATCCCGCTTTCATTCGGCTATTCCTTTCTAAATAACAGCTAATCATATTAGCCATTATAGCATATGCATCTAAAACTGTCAACTTGTCACTCAGTTGTTCCTTTGAACCTTTTGAACTATTTGAACTATTTCTTATAAGTTTATAGCACGTAGAATTAGTGAATAAAATAAGCAGTGTCCTGTATTTTATTACAGACCGCTGCTTATATCATTTTCATGTGTTACTGTTACACAAAGGAAAACTACACACATAAAAAAATGTGCCCTGTGTTTGTTTGAGCAATACAGACAATTTAATTTTTCATATATTAATTCTTGTATATTCCCTTTAGAATAAAATGATCCAAAATATGTCCATCCATTTCACGGTAAAGCTCGTTTAACAAAAAACCATTCTTTAAGTCAAGCAGTTTGTCCAACGCAAAAACGTGAAGCTCATATAGGTGTTCTTTGTCGGGTGGTGTCATCCCTCCATAAAAACAGGACAGCTCTTTTGACTGTTTGTTACCCTGTATACTTGTCCAGCTATTACACCCTTGAATAAAATCTCCTGCTGTCTGACTTTCATTATCTTTCAATTCGTTGCGTGTAATATTTGCAGCAATCCAATGTATCCATACAAAGCCACCTGTAACGGGGTAGGCATCTTTATCTTCTAATACCAAAGCAAAGGATACTGTATTTTTTGGTTCATTTTCAATTTTGAATGGCAATGAAAACGTGGGAATCCCATTTTCGTTAAATTGTATCCCACGTTTGCCATATCGGTCTTTAATTAGACCGTTGATAATTCCTGTACTTGTAACATTCATGTTATTTAACCTCCTTTGCCCGTATTATAACAGGGAGAAAAAATAACGTAAATTACCCACTTTTTTGTGGGTATTAATCAGGTAAAACACCTTTCTCAATTAAAATATTTTCCATGCCATTTGCTTTTAAATACTCTATTCCAATATGTTGCATAATTCTAAGGGCCTCTAATATTTGAAGCCCCATATCTGATGTTAAAGAATACTCCACATGAAGAGGATAACCCTCAAAAGTCTTCTTCTCTATAAATCCATACTCTATCAATTCCTTCAATTGTTCTAAAAGCATTTTTTGAGTAATCCCATCAATATCCTTTTCCAGTTTGGATAATGTAGTAGCACCTAATCGCAATCTCCATAGTATAATTGGCTTCCACTTGCCCTTTATCATATCATGTACTAATTCTAACGGACATGTATATTCATCTCGAATTTTCAAAGTAATCACTTCCTTTAAGAACACATTGTATAACCTAACGATATTATTTACAAGGTTTTTATCGGTTCAAATTTGGAGTAATTTTTATATCGTAAAATTAACTATTTCTCTCAACGGTATTTTGCCATTTATGCTCCCCACCACAGACGCAAAAAAAGTCCCATAAACACTGAGTTTATAGGACTTTTGTTTTTGTCAATATATGCTTGGTTTTCTTCCTCGCTATAAATTAGCAGATACCCTGAGCTAACATAGCATCAGCAACCTTCTCGAAGCCTGCAATGTTTGCACCTACTACGTAGTTGCCGTCAAAGCCGTACTTCTTAGCTGCAGCATCAAGATTATGGAAGATATTAACCATAATTGTCTGAAGCTTAGCGTCAACCTCTTCAAATGTCCAGCTGAGTCTCTCGCTGTTCTGTGACATCTCAAGTGCTGATGTTGCAACACCACCTGCATTTGCAGCCTTGCCCGGTGCAAAGATAACACCGTTCTTCTGTAAGTACTCTGTAGCCTCGATTGTTGTAGGCATGTTAGCACCCTCAGCAACTGCGATACATCCGTTAGCAACAAGTGCCTTAGCATCATCAATAAGTAACTCATTCTGAGTAGCACATGGAAGAGCGATATCACACTTAACTGTCCATACGCCTCTTCCCTCATGATATTCTGAGTTTGGTCTGTAATTCTTGTACTCTGTAAGTCTTGCTCTCTTAACTTCCTTTATCTCCTTAAGAGCTGCAATATCGATACCTTCTGCATCGTATACCCAACCTGTTGAATCAGAAACAGTAACAACCTTTGCACCCATCTGTGTTGCCTTCTCAGCAGCATAGATAGCAACGTTACCTGAACCTGATACACATACAGTCTTGCCTGCGATATCAATGTTGTTAGCCTTTAACATTTCCTTTGTGAAGTAAAGAAGACCATAACCTGTAGCCTCAGTTCTTGCAAGAGAACCACCATATGATAATCCCTTACCTGTTAAAACGCCTTCGTATACGCCTCTGATTCTCTTATACTGTCCGAACATGTAACCGATCTCTCTTGCGCCTGTTCCGATATCACCTGCAGGAACATCTGTATCAGCTCCGATATACTTGCAAAGTTCTGTCATAAAGCTCTGGCAGAATGCCATAATCTCTCTGTCACTCTTTCCCTTAGGATCAAAGTCAGAACCACCCTTACCGCCGCCGATAGGAAGACCTGTCAATGAGTTTTTGAAAATCTGCTCAAAACCAAGGAATTTAATGATACCAAGGTTTACCGATGGGTGAAGTCTTAAACCACCCTTGTAAGGTCCGATAGCACTGTTAAACTGTACTCTGTAGCCTGTATTAACCTGTACCTGTCCCTTATCATCTACCCAAGGTACACGGAACTTAATCTGTCTTTCAGGATTTACTATTCTCTCAAGTAATGCTTCCTTTCTGAACTTCTCCTCGTTCTTATCAACAACAGGACGTAAAGACTCTAAAACCTCCTTAACTGCCTGATGAAATTCAGGTTCAGATGGGTTCTGCTTTACAACTAACTCAATTACCTCGTCAACATATGACATATAATTTCTCCTCCTTAAAATCCGTCGTCACAAAGCGACTTAATTGGATCGATTTTTTCTCCGGGGATAATTATAATACAACTTTTTTTTCAGTTCAAGTATTTTTTGCTTTAACGTGTTAAATTTTTTTACGAATAAAGTGAAAGAACTGCCAATGGTAACAACTTCTACTGACCTGCTGCAGTCGTATCTTCCGTACTGCTCTGTCCTGCACCGGTCATAATATCAAATACCCTCTTAAGCTCTGCATCTGCTGCAAGTGCCTGGGCAAGTCTGTTCTTTACATCCTGACTCAACTCGCTTATAGCGGAAAGATTAGAACTTTCAGCTATATATCCGTCAAGTTCTTCTGCCACTGTAGGATTGTGAATATACATTCTCTTTTCCGTATCGTTGTATACCACAATAAATGTCTCTGCACTTGGTGCAAGTGTCTCAATATTGTAAATCTTTGCATCATACGTTACAAATACAATAAATGCGTTCTCGATGGCACTGTTAAGCTTGTAGCTCTTAACATTCTGGTAAGATTCAATATATTTCTGGCGGCTCTTAAATGTCTCGACATTAATATTTGTAATATCATCAACGCAATTTGCCACTGCATCCATATCTGCTTTCATGTATGCGGCATCAATATAAGCATTAATCAGCACCTGTATTTCTGAATCCGCTGCTTCCGGCTGTATGACATCCTCCGTATCCGGTTGTGCAGTTGTCTCTGTCTGTTGGATTGTTGTTTCCTCCTTTGTACCGTCGGAAGTCTTATCTTCATTTTTTTCCGTGCCGGATGCAAGGAGGATAATTATTGTAATAACAAGAATAACAGCCAGTCCACCAAGTGCGCTGAATAAAATCTTCATCGTATTATTGTGATAGAACTCCATCCATTTTCCAAAAACCGGTCTTACGGCATCAAAGATACTGCCTGTCCTGCTTTCTCCCGATGATGTTTTATCCTTTTTTACTTTTTCGCCTGTACGCACAACCTTTTTTCCCGGCTGGTTTACTCTCTTTCTGCTCTCTGCAATAATATCACTGTCACGGCTTAAGAATTCTTTAACTTCACTCTCTGTGTCGTTTTCCGTATCATCTTCTCCGTATGAGGCAATTCTTGCTTCAAGGTCATCATCGAAGTCATCATCAAAATCATTCTCTATAACTGATTCCGAATATCCGTTTTCTGTTATATCCTCTGCATTGTCGCCCAAATTATCCAACTCTGTATTATTCTCTTCAGATGTTTTTATTTTATCATGCTTATTCATTGTTTTCTCCCAACTTATATAAATGTTTACAAATTACAACAAGTCATTAATATTTTAACAAATTGTTTAAAAAAAATCAACAAACTATTGCACTTATATGTATTTTGAGTGTATAATACTAAAGCTGTTGCACCTGTAGTCTAATGGATATAACGTACCCCTCCGGAGGGTAAGATATGGGTTCGATTCCCGTCAGGTGCATTTATTTTATCTGTATTTCATGACTTTTTCTGTCAAAATAATACACACTGTCTGACAGTACTTCTTTGGGATCAAGCTCTGTCCTGTTGATTTCCCTTACCATACTTTCCAGTTCTTTTCTTTGTATACCGCATTTTTCAGGCACAATTATAAGTTCATGAATACTGCTTGGCAATATAAAAAAATTGTCATTCAGTTTTTCTGAAACAGACTTTAAAATATCATTGAAAATGATATAAACGGCCCCATTAAGCTTTGTATGATTTGTAAGAACGTACAGTAAACTGTCTCTTCCTGTGTCAAACATCTCCATTGCCTGCTCCATTTCAGA
>JBGVOL010000090.1:0-11470 GCA_045126475.1 Lachnospiraceae bacterium
CATTCTTCCCCGGAAAACCGGTCATAAGAAACAGCGAATGCTCCTTCATTATTCTGCAAAAAACAGATGATTTTCCAGAGATAATGTCACATAATTTCCTCTCATACGACATACCTATATTATTATAGTTTCATTTATATATTATGTCGCTTTACGTGTTTTGACATTCTTTACAGTCTTTCCAATGCAGCCGCCATATCCTTATCTGTCATGCGCCATGTCGTCCACTCATCCAACGGTTTTGCACCCATTTTCTCGTAAAACTTCTTCGACGGCTCATTCCAGTTGAGACATACCCACTCAAGCCGCTGACATCCTTCTTCCAAAGCTATCTCCATAAGTATGCGGAATACCTCTTTTCCTATACCTCTTCCTCTCATGTCCTCTTCTATAAATATATCTTCGAGGTACATATTCGTCCTTCCGCAGAAGGTTGAAAATGTATGAAAATACAGACAAAAACCTATAGGTTTATTATTATACTCTATTATAAGTACATTACAGGCATGTTGCTCAAATATCGCTTTGTGAATTCCTTCCTCAGTAGCCACAACACAATCTGACATTTTTTCGTATTCTGCAATTCCTTTTATAAAATGAAGTACTAAACCTTCCTCACCTTCATTTACAAAACGGATTTTTACACCGTCTGTTTTAGTACAATACATTTCCTTCATTACTGTTTTTCCTTTTATTCACAATACGTCTTACCTGTAAAACTATACCTGCTACAATTATAGCTCCTGAAACAACGTAAAATATAATAAAAAACCCTTTAAATGCACCATCACTCGGTGACGTTGATACAATATAAATTCTTTCAGGATCAGCTTCTGTGACCTTAACATATAAGTAGCTGCCCACTGTTACCTTACTACTCCTGTCATTATCATTCATCTCTACATTGTAAGTCTGTCCGCCTACCTGATACTCGATTACATACTCACAATCATACACTTTCTTATATCCGTCTCCGTCAGAATCACGTTCTCTTCTCTCCTCACATGATATAACTTCAGTAACCTTTGCTTCGCACCACTGTGCATCATCCGGAACCGATGACAATGCTTTTGAAAAAAGAACATTAAACTCAATTGTCGCAAATAAAAAAATTAATCCGACTATAATAAGTGGAATTCCCGATGTGCCTTTTTTGTTTTTTACATTGTTGTACATTTCATCCATTGCTTTATCTCCTACTCTTTTATATTGTAATTGATGGATTAAGATAACCATTCATATTTACATTACCCTAACATTATATACAATTTATACAATCCGGGCAACAACTTTAAATACTGTCACTGCTCTGATTTATTCTCAAGTTTTTTAATGCTTTCTATCCTAACCATAATTACAGCTACTATTGCAAGCATTACTCCTGAAACCTGTATGACAAACGCTGCGCCTCTTCCAACGCCCGTTCCCAGATTCTTTCCGATGGCATCTGCAATTATTCCTGAAAATCCATAAGCAAAAACATATCCAATCTGTGATAAAAATCCTATAAATCCCCATGCTCTCCCCTGAAGTTCACCGGGAATATTTGTTCTTACCAGATAATCCAAACAGTTATTGGCAAAAGGGAGCATAGCAAAAAACAAAAATCCGAATGTGCAGATAAGATAAATATTTTCCATTACTCCAAAGCCAATCATAAATAATCCGGCAAGGACAAGGGCACCTCCCAATACTCTGACATAGTTCTTCTTTATTCCTCTCATTCCAAGAAAGAGACTTGCCGCAAGCATTCCGCTTGCACATACCGTCTCACCGATTCCAAGGGTCTTTGAATCGGAAAATGCCAATATAAGCGGCTCTGCCAAAATCTGAAATACTCCCATAAATAATGTCATAACAGAAGAGACAAGAATCAACAGTAATACTCCTTTTCTTGTACGTACAGCATTCCATCCCTCTTTTAAACTGTCAAAAAATGATTCCTTTGCCTCGCTTATCTTCGTCTCAATTCCCTTTTTTACAACAGCTGTTGAAATAACTGTTAAAATGAACGTGCTAATATCAATAACAAGCAGCAGCTTTACATCACTTATACTTAATAAAATTCCCGCAATGACCGGTGAAACCAGATATCGCGCACTACCGGCAAGACTTACCAGTCCGCTTGCCTTTGAAAATTCTTCTTTTGTAAGAAGGTCAGAAACAGTCGCTCTGTAGGACGGCTCAAGCAGTGACGAAAAAACTGAGCTTACAAACACACCGATACAAATCTGTATAAGGCTTGCGCCTCCGTTAAGCATACAGATTAAAATGTAAATAATGCCAAGTGCCGAACACCCGTCTCCGATCATCATAAGGATTCTTCTGTCATATCTGTCTGCAAGTACCCCTGCCGGCACACTTAACAAAAGCACAGGAAGAAATCCCAGCAATGTAACAAGTGCCATGCCAGCTGCACTTCCGGTCTCATTAAAAACATAAACTCCCAATCCAAAGCTTGTTAATCCCCCGCCTATGGCTGATATTAACTCTCCTGCCCATAACAGCATAAACTTTCCAAAATTACTTTTCTTCTCCTGACCATATTTTTTCATAGTATCTCCTTCCTTTTATAGACCGACTGTCTGTCGGTAGTATTGCAAAAAAATTTATTTCTCGAAAATCGGCATCATTGCTTTCTTCATGCTTCCTGTTTTCACACCCAGCATTCGCTCTGTATTATAAATGAATCCAAGAACTTTTCTCTCTCTTTCTTCTTTGGAATAATTGGTAAGCTCATCAAATGCCGTATAAGAATACATCATAATCATCTCTACGGCTTCTTCGGGATAATCGGAATTGAATATCCCCTGTTCTATTCCATCTACAATTATCTTGGAAATTAACGGGTTAACTTTTGACAATAAAATTCCCTGCATTTTCTGATGCATAAGGGCATTCTGTGGTCTGTGAACCTGCTCCATAATCATATGTCCCAAATCATTATCTACATTTAAAGAAAGAACCGTGTTTGTAAGTCTTTCCAATACGGGCAGTGATTCGTCAAGGGCAATGGTTGCTGCCTTCCCTGTAATCTGAGAAGAAAGGCGTCCAATCATTGCATCAAGAATATCTTCTTTAGACTTGAAGTGATAATACAGGGTACCTCTGGCAATTCCTATTTCATTCAAAATATCATTTGTACTTGTATTGTCGAATCCCTTCGTGCAAAAGAGTTTCTCAGCTATATCCAATATCTCGTTTTTCCGCTCTTCTGCTTCCTTCACCACTCTCATAGTTTTACTCTTTCTTACTTTTTCCGCTTTAATGCTTTTACTATAATACCCGGACAAGGAATTACACTTATCCGGGCATTCTTATACATCACTTATTGCTTAATTATCTTAGTTTCCAGCCATCTGCTTTGCAACTTCCTCTGCAAAGTTCTCTGACTTCTTCTCGATTCCTTCACCTGTCTCGAAACGAACAAATCTCTTGATAGCAAGGTCAGATCCTGTTGCCTTAGCAACCTCAGCAACATACTGTGCTACTGTCTGCTTTCCGTCCTCTGCCTTTACATATGTCTGATCTAATAAGCAGATTTCCTTAAGCTGCTTAGAAACACGACCATCAAGAAGACCACCAAAAATTTTATTCTCAACGATTGAAGCCTTATCAGCCATTGCAAGCTCTGCTAATGAAGCCTTTGCTTCCTTTGAAAGGAAGTTTGGTAAATACTTCATGTTATCCTTCTTCTCTTCGTATACAGCGATATCTTCATCACTCCATACCTTATTGTTAACAGCCTTCTCAAGTAAGCCCTTTAAGATTGGCATTGGAAGTGTAAATGTATCATTGATAGAGCTATCAATTGTGATTTCTCTCATCTTATTAAGTTCTTCAGCTGAGATTTCATCTCTGCTTGTATACTTTGGACTAAGAGCTGCAATCTGCATTGCGATGTTCTTAAGAGCTTCCTTAACATCATCGCTATCGTTAGTTGTATCAGCCTCAACTAAAACACCAATCTTACCGCCGGCATGGATATATGGAACAACTGCACCATCAGTTGTAATCTTCTCAAATCTTCTGATTGTAAGGTTCTCACCGATAACAGCAATCTGGCTTACTAATTCTTCCTTAACTGTCTTAGAATTATCCTTAACAAACTTCTCTTCAGATAATGCTTCTACAGTTGTTGCATCAGATGCTATAATCTGCTCAGCGATATCAGATACGAATGTTCTGAACTTATCGTTCTTTGCTACGAAATCTGTCTCTGAGTTAACTTCTACGATAGCTGCCTTATTTCCTTCAACTACTGCAAGAACTGTACCTTCAGCAGCGATTCTGCCAGCCTTCTTTACAGCTGTAGCCTCACCTTTTTTTCTTAATACTTCTGTAGCCTTATCGAAATCGCCGTCTGTCTCAACTAAAGCTTTTTTACAAGCCATAACACCGGCACCTGTCATCTCTCTAAGCTCTTTTACCATAGATGCTGTGATTTCCATCTTAACATTCCTCCTGAACTTTAATCTGTTATATTAGCGGCTTATGCCTCTGTTGTTTCTTCTACGTCTGAAGCTGTCTCTTCTACGTCTACAGCCTCACCCTGATTTGCCTCGATAACAGCGTCAGCCATCTTAGAAACGATAAGCTTAACTGCTCTGATAGCATCATCATTACCAGGAATGATATAATCTAACTCTTCAGGATCACAGTTTGTATCACCGATACCGATTAACTTAATACCAAGTGAGTGTGCTTCCTGAACACAGATTCTTTCCTTCTTAGGATCTACTACAAAAATAGCATCAGGGAGCTTCTTCATTTCCTTGATACCGCCAAGGTTCTTCTCAAGCTTCTCCCACTCTTTCTTTAACTCAATAACTTCCTTCTTTGGAAGAACATCAAATGTTCCGTCCTCAGACATTGTCTCAATAGCCTTTAACTTCTCAATTCTTGACTGAATTGTCTTGAAGTTTGTGAGCATACCACCTAACCATCTCTCGTTAACGTAGTACATACCACATCTCTCAGCCTCTGTCTTAACAGCATCCTGAGCCTGCTTCTTTGTACCAACAAAAAGGATTGTACCACCCTCACTAACTACATCAGCGATAGCCTTGTAAGCCTCGTCAACTTTACCAACTGACTTCTGTAAGTCGATGATATGGATTCCGTTTCTCTCTGTGTAGATGTACTCAGCCATCTTAGGGTTCCATCTTCTTGTCTGATGTCCGAAATGAACACCTGCCTCAAGTAACTGCTTCATTGAAATAACGCTCATTTTTAATACCTCCGGTTTTATATATTTTCTTTCACATACTTCCTGTTTCCTTAGAAACTCCAAAGACCTCGAGCCAGGCACCTTTTGGATATCCGTATGTGTGTTTATTGCATACTGTGATAATACACAGTCAGCCTCGTAATAATAACATAAAAAAAGCCCTTATGCAAGGACTTTTTTACATTTTTTAGTTTTAGTTTTTTTAGTTTCTCGAACCTGTAATCAGTCTGGCAATCTGTTCATAAGTCATACCTTTAATAACGGTAAACTTTCCATTCTGAATAATCTCAGCATAACCATTTTCACACAGATAGTCATTAAAATCATCTGCGTCTTCAATCACACCTGACTGTTGCAGTTTCCGTGCCACATCCATAGATGTTGTTCTGCCTGTTACTGTTAATTCGCATGTAACACTCTCATCAAGAGCCGGTGTAGTTGTCTCTTCCGGTGTTGTCGTTTCCTCCGGTGTTGTTGTCTCCTCCGGCATACTTGTTTCCTCCGGTGTGCTTGTTTCCTCCGGCGTACTTGTCTCCTCCGGTGTAACTGTTTCTTCCGGTGTACTTGTTTCTTCCCCGTCTGATGTCTCTGTGTTGTCATTAACTGCATCATCAGCATAAACCATGCCAAGTTCTTTTGCTCTTTCCTTTATCTGACCGTCTGACATTTTGTAGGAATAGGCTAAAAGCAATACAACTGTTGCAAACAATATGCCTGTTCCCAGTCCTCTTAAATAATATTTAAGTTTCATCCCGCCTGCTCCTATCTCGAATTAAATAAATCTATAACCAGTCTTACTTCGCCTATTCCAAGACCAAGTTCCTTTGCTATCTCGATATTTGACTTTCCCTGTGCATACAGGTTCAGTATCATCTGATTATTGTTACTTACTTCACGTTTTCTGACAGTCTGACCTGTGGCGGCCTTCTCTGAAGTATTTCCATCTGTCACCGGATTCGTCGCATCTGCTTCCGGTATTTTTTCTTTTTCAGGCTTTTCCGAAGGTAAATCCTTTTTTGTAATATCTTTGGCAACATCATTCACTATTGCCATCTTCTTAACACTTGCCTTCACAGCCTCAATATCCCTGATTGTATTCTTAAGTGTCTCCTCCTTGTCGTTAAGCATGTTGTAGAGGAACATAACCTCATCATGATTCTGGGTTATTTTCTTCATTATCTCATCTGAAAACTCACCCATGGCCATAATTTTCTCTGTTGTTATCTTATCAACCCTGACCTCCATTGCTTCTATCTTGTCATCTATGACATTTGCAACTTCTGCCTCAACCTCACGTTTTACTATTTCCTCAGTAACACCTGATACATTGACACCATCCATCATTTCTTTTTTCATATCTCCGGACAACAGATGCTCTGAAAACAGAAAGCTGCATGCCACGCATATGAGTCCGATTATCACTAAACATATCTCTAAACCTGTCATTTTTCCCTATATCCTTTATATTTTATGTAACTATATTTTAACGTCAAAGTTTCCTGAACTTTTTAGTATAACTTTTCCACCCGAATCACTTTGTTCCTGATTCTTTTTCTTTTTAACTTTCACAGAGTAATACTCGTTTTTGCCCTTTTCCTTGGCATCAAATTTCTCATTACCCTTGTCGACATCATCTTTTCTCAGTACATTCTCAGATTTATGCTGGACCTCTTTTTGATTATTTGCGGCAAGATTGGCCTGTTCCACCAAAGGCTTTACATCCTCACCATGTTTTATTCCCGTCATATTCTGACTGTTTTGTACAGTTCCCTGCATAATAACCGGTCTGACAATCATATTAATCCCTCCGTTACGTCGTAATGCATTCAGCTTAGAATGATGAACCTGTAATTTCACCCTTCTGCTTTCTGAATCTTACATGACTCTGATTCTCATGAATAAGTATGAATTCTCCGGCAATTGCAATCTTTACGCCTGCATATACTTCGGCTATTGCCTGAATTTTTGCATTTACGTTTTCGGATAAAAGCTCTGTGAGTTCATTATACTCATCTGTCATTTTCTTTACATCAGCATCAATCAGAACAATATTCTTTGTAAGTGATGGCAAAAGACCTTTTTTCTCAGGCTCAAGAACTCCCATATCCTGCTTCTTTCTGAGAATCTGGAGCACCTGATCAATCTTATTTCTCTCCTCCATCTTGTCACTGATAAGCACCTTAAGTTCATTCACCCTGTTTGCCACCGCAGGATCTGTTCCAACTTCAACCTCAGTTGCAGTTCCCATTGTAGAGCCGATGCGTGTAGCTTCTATAAGACTCTTTGAACGCACCTTTCCGCCTATGATATTTCCGTTCTTTCCTCTGACGTATATGTCTCCCTTTGCCTCTACGTTACTGTGAAGTATGGTATCCGTTTCTATGTAACCGTCCACATGGACTTCTGCACTCTCTATAAACTTAGACACAAGATTTCCCTTGCACATAAGTTTTCCTTTACCCATACCCTGTATTCCTCTGTGCAGGATAATATTTCCGTCTGCGCAGATGTTGGCACCCTCGACCACACCGAATATCTCCACATTCCCGTGTGCATTAACCGAAAATCCCGTTCTGACATTTCCCTTTATGGTAACTGAACCGTTATACTCAATATCTCCCGTTGAATTATCTACATCAGCAGGTACATCATAGTTATCTGATACAAAAACTCTGTCTCCTTCAAGTGAGACATGACCGTCAACCATTGATATAAGTTTTAGTCCGTCCTCTGACAACTCTATATTGTTGCCATGCTTAAGCGTCATCCTCTCAACCTTGGCAGGCTTCACAACTGTACCATAGATATCCTCGCCCGGTACACCCGGGTCCTCCTTTGTGAGAACTGCCAGAACATCTCCTTTTGACACATGGCTTATATTGTCAAGATGATGAAAATCTACGGTTCCGTCTTCATTTAATCTCGGTTTCGCTTTTTTATCAGTCTGAAATTTGTATTCAATTGACGCATTGCTTCCCTGAACAGGCTTCTTTCCCATTGCAACAACAATGTTTTTACAATACTCAGGTTCCTGCTGGTGTTTCTTTAACGCCTCATACACAATTCCGTTTGTGATTTTCAAAGCCTTTAAGTCTCTCTCAAACTCATCTGCATCAGCACGCTTTCTGCCCTCACTCGGAGGATAAAACCTTGCAATGGCATACATCTTATCAGGTGTTACCTTAACTTTCATCTCCTCGTCAATCTGATATGCCGTCTCATTGCTGATTGTTATCTTTACAGGACTCTGCGCTGTAATAATAGTCTCATTTATACGCTTCAAATCATAATTTTCAATATGATGTGCGGCAAGATACTCTATAACCTCATCAATCTTTAATGGCTCGCCTCCGTCTACCGGTGGAAAATATCTCATTGCAACACCATTCTCGTTTATAACCAATTGAAAATAACTGTTCTTATAACTCATGTCTAATACTCCTGTCGAAATTTGTCACTATAATCCTACTCTAAATATAAACGAGCATAAAAAATAATGCAAGATGTTTTTACACACCTTGCATCATTTTGTTACTATTTAAAAACATATCCGGCAGCAGAACCAAGTTTTGCTTTCATCTTCTGAAGCGCTTTCGTATGAAGCTGGGATATCCTTGATTCAGATACTTCCAGTACCTGACTTATTTCCTTAAGCGTAAGCTCCTCATAATAATACAACAGAATAACTTTCTTTTCCTTATCTGTCAGACTTTCCAGTGATTCAACAAGAAGTTTCTTCACTTCATCACGCTCAATCACTTCTTCAGGCGTATCAAATGAGCTTGTTCCAATGGAACCTACTTCTTTTTCCCCTCCTGCATCCACAAATTCATCAAGAGAAATTACATTTGATACATTAGCCTGTCCCTGCCAGTTAAGCAGTTCATCTTCACTGATTCCTATCTCTTTTGCAATTTCGTCATCAGTAGCCGGTCTTCCAAGTTCAGCTTCAAGTTTGCTCATTGCAGTATCTATTTTTTTCTGTTTCTGCCTCAACGAACGCGGTATCCAGTCCATTTTACGAATCTGGTCAAGGATTGCACCTCTAATGCGCAGACTTGCATATGTTTCAAATTTGATTCCCTTATCGTAATCAAACTTATCAATTGCATCTATAAGACCGAATATGCCATATCCAACAAGATCATCATATTCAACATTATAGCCAAGATACATACTCAGCCTGCCCGCAACAATTTTCACCAGCGGAGCATATTCAATTATAATTTTTTCCCTGACTTCGGCGTTACGATGTTTTGAATATTCCGCCCAAAGCTTGTTCTTTTCGACCTCTGTCATCTAGTTACACCTGTTCTTCCTCCGGAGCATTCTCTGCTTCTTCTTCCTCACCTGTATCTGAATCTGCAGATTCTTCCCCGCTGTTTTCTTCAGAATTTTCGCTGTCTTCTGATTCAGCATCCTTTTCCGGTTCCGGTACTACCAGTATTTTCTTAATAAGAATACGGATCACGGCTCCGACAATATAAAAGATTATAAGTGACGCCAACACTATCAAAAGTGTTTCAAGCGTTTCATATTTGTTAATTATAGTCACAATACATGCAACAAACGCACCTGATAGTGATACAATTGACGGTATATACTTTGTTCTGTCCATTGTCATGCCTTTCCGATTATATTTGTTTTTCCGGTTTTCCGACTGCCTTTATAGTCAGCATCCCTGTATTAGAATCAATAATTACGGTTCTACCATAGTTTAACCCCGTATCATCAGCTAAAATAGGTATTTTTAATTCGCTTAGTACTTTTTTTACAGCCTTTACATTCTTATCACCAACATTTAAAGCATCATTCTCTTTCATTGCAAAAGCAAACATACACGCACCTCCGGCAATCTTTGCCGTTATCCTTGAGCGCTTTGCCCCTGCAGCTTCCATGCGCCTTACCGTCTCAGCAATTCCTGTGTCCGCAAATTTTGCTATATTGGAATTGTTTCTGATTTCTTTGCTGTCCGGCAGCATAATGTGTGCAAGACCTGTAATTTTCGTAACCGAATCATATAATGCAATACCAACACACGATCCTAGTCCAATAGTGGTTAAACAATCAGGTTCTCTGCATATGTTTAAGTCAGCCATACCAACTTTGATTGTTTCACTCATATCTGTATCTTCCTCTATAATCCTAATGAACTTAAGATCTTATCATATGATTCAAGTTCAGGTACTAATACAAAGTAACCACTTATCTGTGAATCATCATCAAATTGTGTCTGTATCAACAAAACTTTATCTCCTACCTTTGAGAATTCTATTGCCGGAATACTCAAAATAGCTTCAGCCATATCAATGTGCAAACTTGGCACAGATGAAACGATAGTCAGTCGTGTCAAATCCGACAGTGCTGACAGGTATGAGCCGGTAATTATATTACCTATTTCACGAAGTGCTGAGAATTCCATTTCGTCAAATTCTATACTTCCTTTTTTTGACTCATCCTTTTCCCTCATCATAAGTGAATCCACCAGTGCCCGCGCTGAATCAACATCAAGAAGAAACATCATCATACCGTCAATATCGCCTTCAAGCAATAAAAGTATGCCTGCCATAATCTCTTCTTCTCGTCCCATCGCTTTTGCCAGTTCGGAAAAACCTAACAAATTAACCTTTGGTACCCTCATATCAATCTTTGCGTTTATCATTTTGGAAAGAGCTGTCGTAGCATTGCCCGCACCGATATTTCCAAGTTCCTTCAACACATCATATTGCACGGTATCAAGGTTTCCTAAATCTATTCTTGCCATGATTTCCTCTTTTCTGCAATCTAGATTTCAATCACTCCGTTTATATTCAAAATTGAAATTAAATTGCCATTATACTTTCCTACAGCATTGATATACTTTGACTTTTCATCCTTCTGGTCACTCTGTATTTTTTCAATGTTTTCAGCTTCAAGAGATAATACTTCCTTAACCTGATCAACAATTATTCCGATTGGTTCCTGTTGCTCCGGCTTTAAAATAATTATTCGTGTCTTATCTGTGATCTCATCGTCATCAAGTTCAAACTTACGTCTGATACTCATGATAGGTACGATTTCACCACGAAGATTAATTACGCCCCTGAAGAATTTCTGAGCCTTTGGGACTCTTGTAATCTTCTGCATACGGACAATATTATCCACACATTTAATATCAATTCCATACTGCTCAATTCCAATATTAACAACTATGAACTGAGTAGCCTGAACCTCAATTTTATTGTCTTCCATAACTGCACC
>JBGVOL010000091.1:0-17801 GCA_045126475.1 Lachnospiraceae bacterium
GTTAAGACATACTAAATAAGAGAGGTGTTATATGGCTAATAAAGTATTGACAATAAAAATGGATGAGAACGATATTGAAAGAATTAGGCAATATTATGAGACTTTGGTGGATTTAGGCATTATATCAACAGAAAAAATAAAATTTAATGGTCTGCTGAAACATTTGCTGTTGGATAACTTGGAATATGATATGATAACAATGTTGAATGTGTATTCTGAATGTGCAATGGAGCCTAAGTTTATGAACCCAAGTGCAATAGATGGTAAGAACGGATTTAAGCTATGCAATATATATAATTTTGATGATGAAGCTTTTGACGCATATAAAGAGTGTTGTAAAAGTGAATTGTCTAAGGGAATAGAAAAGTTGGAGAAAAGTGCACAGGCATTAATGAAAATAACGGGGGCAGCTTTGATTGTTGAGGGTGGAGATTTTTTTGGAATTGACATTGTTTCGGATGAGAATGACCGATGTAAAAAATTTTGGATAAATCGAGTATGTGAGCGTATGAAATATCTTGAGGATGAGGAGAAAAATAATAGCATTGAACAGGATATTGGGCTAATAAATCAATCGGACCTTTCTGAGGAAGTAAAAACAAAGATTATTGAACAAATAAATCAATATGATAAAGATAAAAAAAATAATTTTAATATTTTGAATGGAGCCGGTCATGCGAAAAAAACGGTGGGAAATTAGCACAAAGCTGTTTAGGATAATGACGGAACATAAAATGAAAATGTGATAGAATAACCATAACATTTTTTGTTTACAGGTAAAACAAATGTCGGACGGTTTATTAGTAATGATAATACGACGAGGAAACAAGGGGGATATATGGCGTTATTTCAGAAAAAAATAGGTACAGTCTTTTTGAAAGAAGAATCTGATGCTACAGGGTTTATTAATAGAATGGTACAGTTAGAAGAGCAGGTAGCTGACAAATACTTAAAGAATGAGATTAATAAGCAGATAAAATTGGCTTCTATTGGAGAAGTAGGAGAAAAAAATATTAGTTTTGAACTTAAAAACTCTGGTATGGATATGTATGTATTACATGATATTTATCTTGAAATTGGTGATTTGTCTGCGCAGATAGATTACCTTGTAATTACCAGAAAGATGGTATTTGTCATAGAATGTAAGAATCTGATTGGAGATATTGAAATAGATAATCAGGGCAACTTTATTAGAAAATATGAGATGTTTGGTAAGAAAATTAAAGAGGGAATTTATTCTCCAATAACACAGAACCAACGACATTTAGAGATTCTAAAGAAGGTGCGCAGGGAATCTAAAAGTAATTTCTTAATGAAGGCTGCATTTGAGCATTATTTTGACCAAAACTATAAATCATTAGTTGTACTTGCTAATCCCAAAACTGTTCTTAATGCCAAATATGCAAAGAAAGATATAAAAGAGCAAGTTATTAGGGCTGACCAATTGATTAGTAAGATAAAGGAAGTGTGTGCCAATTGTAATGAATCAGATATGACAGAAAAAGAAATGCTCGAAATTGCACAATTTTTTTTGACAGCAAATAAAGCAGAGAGATCTGATTATGCAAGAAAGTACGAAGAAATAGCTATTGAAGCGGAGAAACAGCAAAGAGAAAAGACAGAAGTTATACAAGAAAAAGAAGAATCCATAAAATCACCAGTTGTTCAGGATAACAAGGAGAAAAGTAAGATATGTCCAAAGTGTGGAAACGAACTTATTCTTAGAACGGCGACAAAAGGTGCTAATGTCGGTAATAAGTTTTATGGATGCTCATCATTCCCTAAGTGCAGATACATAGAGAATGTATAGATGTAAGAGTTTATATGAAAGGGAATTTATCCGGAGAAGAATTATTTCAACTATCTAGGAGGAAGAAATATGAATAGGGTTTTATATAATCAAGAAAAGAATCTTATGAAAAAAATTGCTATGATAGTTTGTATAATGATTTTAACGAGCTCATTGTGTGGGTGCAATGATAAGACAATTATCAATAGTCAACCAACAGAAGTAACAAGTGAAATTGAGCAACAGAATAACAAGAATGTAAAAAGATATACTGTTATTGAAGATATAACAAACCAACAGTTAGAAGAATTGATATATGTCCTCACTTATAGGGCGAATTATTATACTACGGAGGCTATAGTTACATATACAAAGAATAATAAAAGTGGATACATTATTTCAATTGAGTTGCCGGGGATAGAGGACGATTTAGTATATAAAGATATAGTATCCAAAAAAGATATTGAGTTCATTACAAACTACAAATTGGCAAATCAAAAGGTAGAACTTACTGGCAAAGATATTAAGGCGGCTACTGCTTATATTGATAAAAATTTTAATACAGGTGCTTCTTATGGGATAAAAATAGAATTTACTGATGAAGGTGGCAAGAAATTTGCAGAAGTAACTGCTGCTTCTGTTGGAAAGCCAATAACAATCTGCTATGACGGAGATGTAATAAGTTCCCCTACGGTACAGAGTCCCATTTCTGGAGGAGAAGCGGTAATTGCCAACATTGATAGTTTTGAAGAAGCAGAGAATATTGCATCATTTTTAAATGCAGGAACACTTGAATATACATTAGTTGAATGCAAATAAGAGTTTCTAAATCAACTGTAAATAGTGACGTTTAGACAATAAAAAAGCACTTCCCCTCAGCTCTTTCGTCTGAAAAAAAGTACTTAGTGCGCGATCAGGGGCTCGAACCCTGGACACCCTGATTAAGAGTCAGGTGCTCTACCAACTGAGCTAATCGCGCTCTTATATTTAAAGCGTTTTGGGCATTTCCTCAACGCAAGGAGTATTATATATTATAGTTCGGAAAAATGCAACCCTTTTTTTCAAAAAAATTTAAAAAATTTAAACTTTTTGCATTATGCTTTGATTTTACTGTATTTTTAGGTGGAAAAACCATTGCATTCAATGGAAGAATTGGTATACTTATATGTGAATGGGTTTTACGAATGCAGCCGGGAGGGCTGTGAATAATACCGGAAAAGAGATATTTGGAAGGGGTTGAAGTATGAATCATAAATTCTCGAAAAACAGCAAATATTATACAATAGTTATTTATGGGTTGGCATTTGTGCTACTGGCAGCCATAGCTGTGAAGCTTGTGTGGCATTGGGATGCCACATCCTCTTATCTCGGAAGAATACTTGGAGTTATCCAGCCGTTTTTGGTGGGTCTGCTCATTGCATATCTTATTAATCCTCTGACAAAATTAATTAATGAAAAGATTTTAAAAAAAATATTCAGGTCTAAAGCACCGAAGACAAGGAAAGTGTTGTCGGTGCTGACTTCCTATGTGATAGTAATAGGGGTTATTGTCACGGCTCTTTTCTATATTATTCCGCAGATTGTTGATTCGCTTATGCAGATTGCAAATCTTGTTGAATCGGCGCAGACCGGATATACAAGTATAATGAATGAACTTGAGAAACTCAAGGAGAGCTATCCGCAGTGGAAACTCGATTCGGTAATCAACATGGTAAACAGTATACCTTCCATGCTCACCGATATCATAACAAAAACTATTCCAAAATTATTGCCTACATTATACAATACATCACTTTCCCTTATATCAGGTGTTATCAATCTGCTTATTGCAGTGATTGTATCCATATATATGCTTCTTGACAAAGCGCAGTTGATTAACAACGGAAAACGTATTGTTTATGCAGCTTTTAAACCGGAGAAGGCAGATAAGTTAATTGAGACTGCAGCAGAGTGTAATAAGATTTTTGGCAATTTTATTATAGGAAAAATGATAGATTCCATTATAATAGGTACTCTGTGCTGGATTATTATGAGCTTCATCGGATTGCCGTACGCACTTGTTATCAGTGTAATAGTTGGTGTTACCAACATGATTCCG
The DNA here is from genome assembly GCA_045126475.1 of Lachnospiraceae bacterium. Taxonomy (GTDB): domain Bacteria; phylum Bacillota; class Clostridia; order Lachnospirales; family Lachnospiraceae; genus SVEL01. Next base: position 3,888 of record JBGVOL010000091.1, read on the forward strand.
TATTTCGGACCGTTTATCGGTGCCGTGCCGGGAGTACTTCTTCTTATAATTGCAGATTTCGGCTATGCAGTGATATTTACAATACTTATCATAGCATTACAGCAGTTTGACGGTCTCTACCTCGGACCTAAGATTCTTGGAGAGAGCACGGGACTTCGTCCGATATGGATTATATTTGCAATCACAGTGGGAGGCTGGGCAGCCGGCGTTGCAGGAATGTTCTTAGGAGTTCCGGTTGTGGCAGTTATAGCCCATCTTACAAACAGATTTCTTGATAGAAGGATTAGAAAGAAAGATATAGAGTTTGACTTCGATTCGGAAACAGGTATAATGAATCGCCATAGTGTCGCAGGTCCACCGACGCCGGATGAGCCAACTACAGAAGACGCCACAGATACAATATAGTATTAAGGTGTCAAAAGCCACATTGAAAATCTTCTTTCGGCATATGTACAGATTTATACTGTGATTTTTACAGATAGTGAAAATCAAACATTTGTAGCATTGTAAAAATTATAGTATAAATTTGTACATTATGCTGTTGATAAATTTACAATAAGGCTTTTGACACCTTAATCACTATATTACCGCTTTGCTATAAGCTTGTGGATTGGATTTCCCATGGAAGAAAACTTTTCTTCATACTCGGTCATCACATTGCCTTCATTCATGGAAGAGTGATGCAAATCAAAGGTATGTTCCACAATCTGCCATCCGGCTTCGGGAATCTGCTCCAGAGAAAAATCAAATAATGGGCGGTTGTCGGTTTTAAATTCTACGACGCCGTCCTTTTTTAATATCTTATCATATCTTGCAAAAAATTCTTTTGAAGTGAGACGTCTTTTGGCGTGGCGGTCCTTAGGCCACGGGTCAGAGAAATTTAAGTATATTCTGCTGATTTCATCAGGCGCAAAAACATCACATATATTTTCGGCATCCATGCGTATAAAGAATAAATTATCAAGCTCAAGCTCCTTGCGTTTCTCGATTGCGCGAATAAGAACGCTTGAATACTTTTCGATACCAATGTAATTAATATTCGGATTTGCAATGGCAAGGTCAGTGATAAAACGTCCCTTTCCCATACCAACTTCTATATAAATAGGTTTATCGTTTCCAAAAACCTCCCCCCAGTTACCTTTGAACCGTTCAGGCTCATTTATGGTAAATTCACTTGAAGCAATCGCCTCTCTTGAACCTTTAACATTTCTAAGTCTCATAAAAATCTCCTTTCTTCGTCACATAGAAAATAACACATAAAGACAACATAAGTAAAGCAAAATAAGTGAAGAGTATTTCTTTTTCTGAAAAAAAGTAGTATGATAGTGGCTATAAGTGATTAGTATCAGAGGCATATGAGCCAGTAAAGGAGAAGCCTATGGAAAACAACAAGATGGATCAGGTGATTACAGAGCTTTCCAAGATAGAAGCGGCTGCGGCAAATATCCAGAGTGACATGGAAAAGGAAAAAATTGAATACGCAAAATTAATGGAAAAAAAGACGGCGGAGTTTGACGAAAATCTTGAGAAAGAAACGTCAGAGAAGCTGGCAGAACTCAGTGAAAGGCTTGAGGCAGAGAAGAAAGAAGAGCTTTCGGCAATGAGGGCAAACATATTAGAACAGACAGCAAAGATGGAGGAAGTCTACAATGCACACCATGAGGAATGGGTACGTGACATTGTGGACAAGATTATAAAGGAGTAGCATATGGGCAGCATATTTAAGTATAGCGGTCTGACCACAAAGATAAGAGCTATGCGCGCCAGTCTCGTGACAAGAGAACAGTATATGAAAATGGCTGAACTTGGGTCTGTAAGTGAGTTGGTTGAGATGCTCAAAAAAACCAAGGGATACGGGGAAATCTTCCGTGGTGTTGAATCATCAGAGATTCACAGAGGAGATTTGGAAAAGCTGATGATATATTCCAAGTACCGTGATTTTGAAAAGATGTACCGATTTGCAAGTATAGAGCAGAGACGTTATATGAGACTATACTTTATTAAGTACGAGATAGATATATTGAAAAAGGCTATTACCCAGGTGGACAATATTGACGATCAGAAAATCTTCGACGGATTTGATGAGATGCTCGGAAAATATCCGGACATTGATATAGGGAAGGTATGTGCAGCCACTACGATGGATGAGATTATTGAGGCTGCAAGGGGCACAATATTTTATGATACTCTTGCCATGGTAAGGGCATTTCCTGAACCCACCGAGTTTGATTATGAGATTGCCCTTGATTTGTTCTTCTTTGGCTATGTGTGGCGTAAGAGGAAGAAATTGTTTAAGGGTGATGAGTTAAAAAGTGTGTCCATGAATTTCGGAACCGAGGCAGACACACTGAATATAATGTGGATTCACAGAACGAAAAGGTATTACAGGCTTCCGCCGGGGGAGGTATATTCCATGGTTATACCTGTATACTATAAACTCAGGAAGAATCAGATAAAGGCATTGGTGGAAGCAGAGGATGAGGCAGATTTTTTTGCTGCATTGTCAGAAACCGTTTACGGAAAGCGTCTTGATGAAGCAGCCTTTAAAAAGGGTAATGTGGGAAAGATTTTTGAGGAGCAATTGTCAAGGTGTTATCAGAAACTGTTTAAAATGGATCCTTATTCATTATCGGCTATAAATGCATATCTTAAGGATAAGGAGAATGAGATAAAGAAACTGGTTACTGTTGCCGAGTGCATACGTTACCAGTACCCTGTTGAAGAAATAATAAGGCAAATATAATGTATATAGTGAGGTGAGCAATTTGATTGCAAAATTAAATTTCGTGAGCATAACCGGTCCGCGTGGGGATATAGACCGTATAGTTGAAGAATATCTTTCAAGATATGAGATTCATCTTGAGTATGCTCCGTCAGAACTGAAAACAGTAAGCAACCTTCACCCTTACGTGGAGCAAAACGTTTATAAAGAACAGATGAACCAGATGGAAGAACTTGCTGAGTATATGGGTAAGCCGCAGCGGGCAGATAATGACATGGATATTGCAGAAGCTGCGAATCTTATTACAGAGCTTTATAACGGACTCAATGAAAAAAAGGATAAAATCGCACAGATTGAGAAGGAGCGTGCAGAGGTTGAGGAGCTTCTTAATAAAGTAAAACACTTTGTCAATCTGAATTATGATATTGATGACATAATGGAATTTAAATATCTGAAGTTCAGATTCGGGCGAATTCCGAAAGAATATTACGAGAAGTTTGAGGATTACACCTACGAAAGTCTGGAATCCGTATTTATAAAATGTTCAGAGGATGAAAATTATATCTGGGGAGTCTATTTTGTATCGGCAAGTGAGAAGGACAGTATTGATGCAGTTTACTCATCACTTCATTTCGAGCGTACCTACATGCCTGGTAAGGTTCAGGGACGACCTGAGGAAGAGTGTGAGAAGTATCAGAAGGAACTTGACGGATGCGACGAGAGAAAGGCGGCCGTAAAAAAAGAGATTACGGATATGCTGGACAGAAGAAAAGAAGAGTTCTACGAAGCTTATAACCGTATTTTGAAATATGCACAGAACTTTGACATCAGAAAGTACGCAGCCTGCACAAAGGAAGAAGGAGTATCCTATTACATTATATGCGGCTGGATGGTAGCGGAAGAGGCAGATAAACTCAAAGCAGAGCTTGAGAAAAATGAGGCAGACACCATATGCATTATGGATGATAAGCATGAGACGGTGGATGTGACACCGCCTACGAAGCTTAAGAATCCAAAACTGTTCAGACCGTTTGAAATGTTTATAAAGATGTACGGACTGCCGGCATATAACGAGATTGACCCCACAATATTTGTTGCTCTTACATATGCATTCATATTTGGAGCAATGTTCGGAGATGTCGGTCAGGGTCTGTTACTTTTAATTGGAGGATTTATTCTTTATAAGGTAAAGAAGATGAATCTGGCGGCGATTATTTCATGTGCCGGTTTCTTCTCAACGATTTTCGGATTCATGTTTGGTTCCGTATTCGGATTTGAGAATATAATCGATGCGGTGTGGCTGCATCCGGCGAAAGCCATGATTGATGTGCCGTTTATCGGAAAGCTGAACACAGTATTTATTGTGGCTATTGGGTTTGGAATGGTACTTATTCTTATTACCATGATTATGAATATTATCAATTCAGTAAAGTCCCACAATAAAGAAAAACTGCTCTTTGATACAAACGGAATAGCAGGACTTGTATTTTACGGTGCATTAACTGCAGTGCTTGCCCTTTTCATGGCGGACATGCCGCTTCCGGCAACAATTATTATTGTGGTGATGTTTGTGATTCCTCTTATACTGATGGCATTTAAAGAACCGCTCACAAATCTTGTGGAGCGTAAGGCGAAAATAATGCCGGAGGGTGGCAAGGGAATGTTCTTTGTGCAGATGTTCTTTGAGATGTTTGAAGTGCTTTTAAGCTATTTTTCAAACACACTGTCATTTGTCCGTATCGGAGCATTCGCAGTAAGCCATGCTGCCATGATGGAGGTTGTTCTCATGCTTGCAGGGGCAGAGAACGGAAGCACCGGAAATCTGGTAGTAATCATTCTTGGTAATTTATTTGTTTGTGGTCTTGAGGGCCTTATAGTAGGTATTCAGGTTCTTCGACTTGAATATTATGAGATGTTCTCAAGGTTTTACAAAGGTAACGGACGAGAGTTCAAACCTTATGATACAAAAGGAAATGAAAATTAATGAAGGAGGTCATCTACTATGGCTATTAAATTAACACTTATTATTGCACTTGTACTCAGCATTGTTATTCCGTTTGCAGCATATGCAATCGGTGAGAAGTCAAGAGGACGCTACAAAAAATATCTTGCACTTAATGTCGGTGCGTTCTTTACAATTCTTATCGGAGGAGTAATCTTCGGATTTGCCGACACTGCAATGGCGGCTGAGGCAGCAGTGGAGACTGCATCACAGTCAGGTCTTTCTATAGGTATGGGTTATCTTGCAGCAGCTTTATCTACAGGATGTTCCTGCATCGGTGGCGGTATTGCCGTAGCAAGTGCAGCCAGTGCAGCTCTTGGTGCAATTTCAGAGGATCAGAGTATTCTTGGTAAGTCACTTATTTTCGTAGGTTTGGCAGAGGGTGTTGCTCTCTATGGACTTATTATTTCATTCATGATTTTAGGTAAGCTGTAGGAAACACATCCCGGGAGGCAAGGATGAAAGCATTTTTAATAAGCGATAATATTGATACCGCAACAGGTATGAGACTTGCGGGGATAGAGAGTGTGGTAGTTCACGAGAAGGACGAGCTGACTGAGGCTTTTGAGAAAGTTTTGAAGGACAAGACAGTAAGTATCATTTTTGTGACAGAGCTTTTGTCAACAAAATTTCCGACAGTTATTGCCAATGTAAAACTAAACTATAAGCAGCCTCTCGTTCTGGAAATACCTGACAGACATGGCAGCAGGAAAAGAGCAGATTTTATTACCTCGTACATAAATGAGGCCATAGGTGTTAAGCTCTAAAGTTATAATGAAGAAAGAAGGTGACAGCTTTGACTATAGAAGAAAAGCTGAAACATTTTACTACTGTTACCATAGAGAGTGTACACAGTAAATGTGAGGAGTCATTAAACGAATACAAGGCAGACCTTGATGAGCAGTTTGAGAAGCATAAAGAGGAGGCAATAAGGGACTCCAAGCTTCGCGAGAAGACATTGAGGGATGGCATTGAGAGGAAAGCCAGCAAAGAATATACCATGGAGCAGCTTCATCTCAAGAGAAAGATTAACCGTAAGCAGAATGAGCTTAAGGCAAAGATACATGAAGAGATACAGACAGCACTTTTGGAGTATCGGAAGAAGCCGGAATATAAGGAGCTTCTTATAAAGCAGATTAATGCTGCAAAGGATTTTGCAAGAGGTGAGGAGATAAATATATTTATTGATGAGGATGACGTAAGTCTCTGTGAGGAGCTTAATGCAGCATGCGGTATCACGCTCAATATATCTGAACATCTGTTTATGGGTGGAATCAGAGCCGAGATTCCTAAAAAGAACATTCTTATTGATAATACATTTGAGACAAAGCTTGAGGAGTCAGTAGAGAAATTTATGGTAACTTTGTAAGGTCGAAAGGAAGTCGCACATGGAAAAATCAGGTAAAATATATGGAATAAACGGACCTGTCATATACATTAAGGGCAAGACCGATTTTATAATGGGCGAGATGGTCTATGTAAGTGATGAGAAGCTTGTTGGAGAAGTAATATCCCTCACAACGGACATGACAACCATTCAGGTTTATGAGGAGACATCAGGACTTAAACCGGGAGACATGGTCTATGGAACAGACAGAGCCATCTTTGTTACCCTTGCACCGGGTATATTAAATAACATTTTTGACGGTATTGAAAGGCCGTTGAAAAGTATAGCGGACAGTTCAAAGAGTGTATATATAAACAGAGGTATATCGGTAGATGCACTTGATGTAAATAAAAAATGGAAGACACATATTACCGTATCTGTTGGACAGACTGTATTTCCGGGAACAATAATAGCAGAGGTTCCCGAGACGAAGTCAATAGTCCATAAGGTGATGATTCCGCCAAATACCATAGGTGAAGTAGTATCTGTGGCGGAAGACGGTGAATATACAATTGATGAGAGTCTTATTGTCATAAGGCTCGATGACGGAACAGAGCGAAACATAACCATGACTCAGAAGTGGCCAATCAGGGTTCCGAGACCGACGGATAAGAGATTTCCTGCGTCAAGACCGCTTGTGACGGGACAGAGAATACTTGACACGTTATTTCCTATTGCAAAGGGCGGAACTGCATGTGTACCGGGAGGTTTCGGTACAGGAAAGACCATGACCCAGCACCAGATAGCAAAATGGTCTGATGCAGATATTATCGTGTACATCGGATGCGGTGAGCGTGGAAATGAGATGACTCAGGTTTTGGAAGATTTCTCAAAACTTGCTGACCCTAAGACCGGAAATCTTCTTATGGACAGAACGGTTCTTATAGCAAATACATCAAACATGCCTGTTGCTGCCCGTGAGGCAAGTATTTATACAGGAATAACCCTGGCAGAGTATTACAGGGATATGGGATATCATGTTGCCATTATGGCTGACTCTACATCCCGTTGGGCAGAGGCCTTAAGAGAGCTTTCGGGAAGACTTGAGGAGATGCCGGCAGAGGAAGGTTTCCCTGCATATCTTGCAAGTAAGCTTTCGGCATTTTACGAGAGAGCCGGATATTTTAAGAATCTTAACGGCACAGAGGGTTCTGTTTCAATTATTGGAGCGGTGTCACCTCAGGGTGGTGATTTCTCTGAGCCTGTAACACAGAATACAAAACGTTTTGTGCGCTGCTTCTGGGGACTTGATAAATCACTTGCTTATGCAAGACATTTCCCGGCTATTCACTGGCTTACAAGCTACAGTGAATATCTCAATGATTTGGGACCTTGGTACAATGAAAATGTTGGTACAGATTTTGTAAGCTGCAGAAATAAAATTCTGGCTATACTAAATCAGGAAAGCAGTCTTCAGGAGATTGTAAAGCTTATCGGAGCCGATGTTCTTCCTGATGACCAGAAGCTTGTACTTGAAATCGCAAGAGTGATACGTCTTGGATTTCTTCAGCAGAACGCATTCCACAAGGAAGATACATGTGTACCGCTTACGAAGCAGCTTAAAATGATGGAGACTATTCTCTATCTTTATGAAAAATGTAAGCTGCTTGTTGCCATGAGCATGCCTGTATCCATATTGAGAAAAGAAGACATATTTGAGCGTGTTATCGCAATAAAATATGATGTTCCAAATGACAGACTTGATATGTTTGATAGTTATAAGCATGATATAGATGCTTTTTACAAGAAGATAATGGAAACAAATGCTTAAATGAGGAGGAAATCATATGTCAGTTTCATATTTAGGACTTAGTGAGATAAATGGACCTCTCATAGCATTGGAGGGTGTTCAGGATGCCAGCTACGATGAGATTGTTGAACTTACTGTTGAGGGCATAAACGGAAAAGAGCGAAAAGTCGGAAGAATCATAGAAGTATATGAGGATAAGGCCATCATTCAGGTGTTTGAGGGAACAGAGAATATGTCACTCTCAAACACACATACAAAGCTTACAGGTCATCCTCTTGAGATGGCATTGTCTGAGGACATTCTTGGCCGTACGTTTAATGGTATAGGTCAGCCTACAGATAATATGGGTCCTGTTATTTCGGACCTCAAAAGGGATGTAAACGGAAAGCCGCTGAATCCTACAGAAAGAGAATATCCGAGAAACTACATAAGAACGGGTATTTCAGCCATTGATGGTCTGACGACGCTTATCAGAGGCCAGAAGCTTCCTATCTTTTCGGGAGACGGACTGCCACATGACAGACTGGCTGCACAGATTGTTAAGCAGGCATCTCTCGGCGAAGGTACAGATGATGAGCTGGTTGTAGTTTTTGCGGCAATGGGTGTCAAATATGATGTTGCGGAGTTCTTCAGGAAGACATTTGAGGAGAGCCGTGTACTTGACCATGTAGTTATGTATTTAAATCTTGCAAATGACCCTGTAGTAGAAAGACTTATTACACCGAAGGTTGCCCTTACGGCAGCAGAATATCTGGCATTTGACTGCGGAAAACAGGTACTTGTTATTTTGACAGATATGACATCATATGCAGAGGCGATGCGAGAGGTATCTTCATCAAAGGGTGAGATTCCTTCAAGAAAGGGATATCCGGGATATCTTTATTCAGAATTTGCCACAATATATGAAAGAGCAGGCATTGTAAACAATTCTAAGGGAAGTGTTACGCAGATTCCGATTCTGTCAATGCCAAATGATGATATTACACATCCTATTCCTGACCTTACAGGATACATTACGGAGGGACAGATAGTTCTTGACCGTGTGCTTCACGGGCAGAGCATTTATCCGCCGATTAACGTATTGCCGTCGCTGTCACGTCTTATGAAGGACGGTATAGGTGAGGGCTTTACAAGAGATGATCATCAGGATGTTGCAAACCAGTTGTTTTCGGCTTACGCTAAGGTTGGTGAGGCAAGAGCACTTGCATCGGTTATCGGTGAGGATGAACTTTCTGACACTGATAAGAAATACCTTGAATTTGGACGTATGTTTGAGGAACAGTTTGTAGGTCAGGCTGAATATGAGAATCGTACCATTGAGACAACACTTGATATCGGATGGAAGCTTCTTCATATTCTTCCAAAGGACGAGCTTGACAGAATTGACACAAAAATACTTGAAAAATATTATGACAGATATTAACAGGTGGTGAGCAGATGGATCCAAATTCATTTCCGACGAAAGGAAACTTAATAAAGGCAAAAAACTCCCTTGCACTGGCAAAGCAGGGTTATGAGCTTATGGATAAGAAGCGTAATATTCTCATCAGGGAGCTTATGGAGCTTATCGAAAAGGCAGAATCAATCCAGTCTGAAATTATGAATGTGTACAGTGTTGCCTATCGTTCTCTTCAGCAGGCCAATATTGAACTTGGTATAAGAAACGTTGAGGCATTTTCGGAGGCGGTTCCCATCGAGGAGAATATACAGATTAAGACGAGAAGCATTATGGGCGTCGAGATTCCTCATACTGACTATAAAGCAGGTCAGATGGAGCTTACCTATTCCCTCTATGGTTCAACGGAGGCGTTAGACAGGGCAAGAAGTGCTTTCATAAAGGTTAAAGAGCTGTCCATAGAGCTTGCTGCCATAGAAAATTCTGCGTACAGGCTTGCCGTAAATGTTAAAAAGACGCAGAAGAGGGCTAATGCCTTACAGAATATAACAATTCCCAGATACCGCGAGCTCACAAAGACTATCACAAATGCCTTGGAGGAAAAGGAAAGGGAAGAGTTCACAAGACTAAAGGTTATAAAGAAACAGATGAACGCTAAAAAGGAAAAGAATAATCGATGAAAAGACTAATCAAACCGATTTTATGTGTCTGGCTGTCTTTGTTTGTATTTGTCTCATCCATATACAGTGTAAAAGTCTGCGCTGAGGGAGATTCGGCAACGGATGTGTCGGAAGTTACATATCCGAGTCCTCCGGAGATTACCGCAAGAACAGGAATTCTTATTGACGCGGATACAGGCGCTATTTTGTATGACAAGGATATGCACAAAAAGATGTATCCGGCAAGTATAACAAAGATTATGACAGCACTTTTGACAATTGAAAATTGTGCGCTGGATGATACATTTACGTTCACGGATGAGATTATCAGCACCCTTCCTTATGATGCGGCAAAGTATGGCTATGTTTCCGGCGAACAGGTAACAATCAGAGATTTGCTCTATGTACTTATGTTGAGGTCGGCAAATGAAGCTGCTATAGGTCTGGGAATGACCATTGCAGGAACGGAAGAGTCATTTGGCGGGATGATGACAGAGCGTGCTAAAGCGGCAGGTGCACTTGATACTAATTTTGTCAATGCAACGGGTCTTCATGATGATAATCATTATACTACAGCTTATGATATGGCAATGATAGCAAAGGATGCCATGAAAAATACCACATTTTCACAGGTTTGGGGAACCGCAAGCTATATAGTATCGCCGACCAATATTGAGCCTGACATAGTTAAAATATGGAATCGTCACGAAATGCTTGTTGAGATGCAGGCAAATTATTATGAATATGCACAGGGCGGAAAAACAGGATATACAGATGAAGCAGGAAGGACACTTGTAACATATGCATCCAGAAACGGAATGAATCTTATATGTGTGGTGATGTTCTCGGACTCAGAAAACGTGTATAAGGATACAAGAGCTTTATTTGAGTATGGTTTTAACAATTTCAAAAAAGTCTCTGTAAACGGAAATGAAAAACGTTTCGGTCAGTCGGATGACGGGTATTTTGTCAGCCGCAGTAATATGTTTAATCAGTCCGGAAGCCTGCTTGAATTGGGAGATGATTATGTGACCATTCCTAAAGACGCATCGCTTTCACAGATAGAATACAGGCTTTCGTATGACAAAAGGGATGGGCAGGATGAAAATGTAATTGCAGGTATCAGCTATTTTATGGGCGAGCATTATCTTGGAGAGACAACGCTTAAGTTAAGTGATAATGTGCCAGATGATTCGAAAATTGGTTCATACAAAACAGAACAGGTAAATCAGGTATCTGTTAAAGAAGAACTTCCCATAAATATATGGTGGATTGTCGGTGCCGTAATTACGGTTTTGATCATTGTGTTTATGCTATATTATCTGAGAAAAACAAAAGCAAAAAGAAAACTTAAAAGAGAGCGAAAGAAACTGTTTAAAAGCAAACACTTTAAATAAACAAGAAAAAGGCAAGAGTGAATTATTCAGCTCTTGCCCTTTTTTCACGCCTTCTTTTTCTGATATCGGCCTGCCTTTGACGTATTGATGCGGCACCTTCGTCATCTGTCAGTTTAAGTGTTTTTATGGCATATATCTTGTCATCATCAGACTTTCTGAGTCTTATTTTCCCTTTAAGCCATCCGTGTTCGTTACAGCATGAAAGGCAGTAATATGTCTTTGCGTTATCAGAAAACCACCTGATTTTTTTCTTTGCCCTTTTGCCGCATTTGTAGCATATGGTTGAGTTTATCTGGCGGTCTTTTAATATGTCGGTTTTATTCTCAAATTCTCTTGATACAAATTTTGAGTATGTTTCATAAACAACATAAATCTGTTCAGATTTATCCTTAGGTTTCTGGAAACAGTCAATAGAGTAATTTTTAGTAATGTCTTCAGAATTTATGAGCTGCATTATCTTTACAGTATAATAGGCATCACTCAGGGCGCGATGGAATGATTCATCTTTTTTTATATTAAAATAGTCAATTGCCCATTCGAGAGAACGCCTGGTTTTTCTGTCCTCATACACTATGCTGAATATTTTCTGAATATCATAATAGTATACAGGTGTCTTGAAAAGAGGAAAATCATAGTATTTCATATTCCTCTGCAATTCAGTGACATCCATGGAACCCCATGTACAAATCATAAAGTCATCTCCGCACCAGTCAAGAAAACTTGTAAAAACTTCCGAAAATGTCTTGCCGGATGAGAGGACATTCATATTCAGGTGGGTTATCTCTTTTATCTTGTAGTGAAGCTCTGTGTATACCTGAGGGCGTATGACCTGACAGAATTCTGAAATTATATTCATTTCGGAATCAAGCTTGACAGCACCTATCTCTATTATTTCAAAAGGAAGAAATTTATTGTCTTCATCTTTTCCTTTTGGAGACTGATTCCATTCAAGGTCTAATACAATATAGTTCATGGTATTATAAGCTGGCAAAAAGGGCAGCTATCTCCTCCTCGGTTAATTGTCTGTTTGGCGAGTCATCAACCTGCGATGCAAACGGATTAACAGGATCCTCGTCAGTATTGATATCTGCCGCGGAAACATCCTGTTCAGCGTCCGACATACCTGACTCTGTAATGTCTACGTCAGTCATGGCAGCATCAAGTTCCGGTGTCATCTCATCGGGAATAGTGATGTCTTCTAAGGCTTCGCTTTCTTCCATACTTGCAAGATTAATCTCGTCCTCAATATCTGTCATAGTCTGAGCATCCATATTATCATCAGATGCAATCTCAGACATATCAAATTCATTTAAAGAGTCATCCGGTTCAGAAACAATTTCCGGTTCAGGAATAATTTCCGGCTCAGGAATAAACTCCGGTTCAGGAGCAATTTCCGGTTCAGGAGTAATTTCCGGCTCAGGAGTAAACATCGGTTCAGGGATAACTTCCGGTTCAGGAGTAAACATCGGCTCAGGAGTTGCTCCGATGGCTTCGTTTACATATGAGCTGAGGTCAGCAGCAGACGAACCCCCACCTAAGGCACTGGCGCTTAATGCCTCCTTTACGTTGCGGACAAGATCGGCATTTGCTTTTACAAGCTGGTTTACGGTAATGGCTGACTGTACTTCTTTTGCCAGTTTTGCATTTGAAGCAGACAACTGGTCAATGAGAGAACTCATATCATTATCAGCCGGTTTTTTCTCCTCAAGGAGAGCCTGCTGTGAAGAAATCATCTTATTCATCATAAGTTCAACAGCCTTAAGACTCTGATTCTGTCTGAATTCAGTATCCTTGGCATTCTTCTTTGTTGCAATGTATATTGCCTTTTGAGCCTTTAACATCATTTCATTCTGCTCGTTTTTTTGTGCATCGCTGTCGGCTTTTGCTTTAAGAATACTGTCAATGGTAAGATACCCCATAATTATCATAATAATTCCAATGCCTAAGAGCATAAAATATTCATATGGATTTGTCATTATCCAGTAAAATTCAAAGAAAAAAGCGGCAAGAAATGCCATCGCATAATATGCAGTTCCGTAGTTTTTTCTATTACTTTTCTGCTTGTCCATGAAGCACCTCCAAGGTCACATTAATAAATCAATAATACCATATGTATTGTATTTTTACAAATTTTATATGGTAAATTTCTTGAAATTAGTTGATTTTTTTTTTGATAGGATGTATAGTGTGCGGTGCAAGTGAATTATAGGGGCGACGAGCCGTTTCAATATATGATATAACATGTCAAAAAAGGGGATAGTAATGCATAGTTATTTAAGGGCTATCGGATTTAGCAAATTTACAACTAAAAAGGCTGTAATCGACCTTATTTCGTCAGTGGTAAAACCTGATGGTCAGAGTGAACTTACGGGTTTCGGTGATGATAAGATAGTTGAGCTTCGTAAGATGTTCGGAAAAAATATAGGTATAACATGGAACGGAACAAGTATCAGTAAGGGCACAATGGATATTGACTATTATTTTCCTTTTGTTTTAGGTGAATACAACAATATTCATGAGGATGTTACCGTAGAGAAAAGGTATGCTCAGAATATGTTTTTGGGTGCATGTGAGGACTTAAGAGTAGGAGTATCCATTATA
>JBGVOL010000092.1:0-16358 GCA_045126475.1 Lachnospiraceae bacterium
AGAACGGTGCTCAAACATAGTTTTCGCGGCTTACATTATTGCTTATGCACCTGCTAAGAAAATCTGCAAAATCTTTTCAATGCATGTCTGTCTCCTGACGAACCTTCCCTTCTGATTGCTCGAACATATGAAAGACACAAAACTACATTTCCATGTAGCTTGCACCCCAGGTGAGGCCTCCGCCGAAACCGGAGAGTACTATTTTATGTACGTCGTCTAAAGAACCGTTTTTCTTCAATTCATCAAAGAGAATAGGAATACTTGCTGCAGAGGTATTTCCGTAATTGTGAAGATTTACCGGAAGCTTCTCAGGTGAAACGCCAAGGCGCTTTGCAACCGACGATATGATGCGCACGTTTGCCTGATGAAGGAGGAACATGTCGATATCTTCTGCTGATACGGAAGCTTTTTCAAGAACCTCACTGATGCACTCAGGAACTTTTGTAACGGCAAATTTAAAGACTTCCTGACCATCCATCTTCATATAATAATTGTCAGTTTTTATGTCATCACAGTCATTATTTATAAGCATATTTTTAAGGAGTGTTGCTCCACCGGTTAAAACCTGACCCTTAACACCGTCAGAACCGCTTACGGAACAGTACGCTTTACTATTGTCAGCCGTAACTACCATTGCACCGGCACCGTCACCGAACAAAACACATGTTGAACGGTCAGACCAGTCAACCAGCTTCGAGAGAGTTTCGGCACCTATAACGAGAATGTTTCTGCACATACCGCTTGAAAGATAAGCATTGGCGGTATTTAATGCAAACAAGAAGCCTGAACATGCAGCATTTATATCAAAACAGGTTGCATTCGCAGCACCGATATTTTTCTGAATTACGCTTGCATTGTTTGGAAGCATTGAATCAGGTGTCATGGTAGCTAAGAGAATCATGTCAATGTCTGACGGATTCATACCGGCATCCTCCAATGCCAGAAGAGCAGCTTTAGAACCAAGGTCAGATACACCCTCACCATCCGAAATGTGGCGTGTAGATATACCTGTTCTTGAACTTATCCACTCGTCGTTTGTATCAACTATCTTTGATAAGTCATCATTTGTTACTAATGTATGTGGTGCATAATGTCCACTTCCTAAAACTTTCATGTTTGTCTCCATTCTGCGGGTATAATAAATACTTTGACTATCAAAGTATATTATTATGAACCACATTTGTCAATACTGAAAAAAATAATATTATTTTTACGTTTTTTGTGATAAACTAAATTGTTGGAAGAGTATGTAACAGGGAGCATAAGGCCAATGTATATAAAGAATAACAGGATAAATTTAATATTCAGAATATCATACCTTTTTATATGCGGCTTTGGTATTATAAGGCATCTGAGTCTTGATGACAAGATAAAGAATATCAATATGCTGTCATATTTTACAATACAGAGTAATATTGTGTGCTTCTTTGTAATGATTTGCAGTATATGCCATTCTTTCGTATCCATAAGGAGGAAACGATATCACGACTACGCAAGAATTCACCTTTTTTTAAAGGGACTTGCCCTTCTTATGATAACAATTACTTTTCTGACATATAATCTTGTCCTGACAGGAACAGGCTTTAGCATGACGACAGGTTTTAGTTCGGCACTTTCTTTAAATGACAGAATTGTACATTTTATCGTACCTGCACTGACATGGATTGAGTTTTTGGTGTTTCAGCCAAAGGGAAGTTTTAAGAAATACGACCCTTTTAAATGGCTTTTAGCACCGGTTATCTATTTTATTTTCATAATGATAAAAGCCAGATATGTAAGCCCTGCCACATACGGTATCGGTATCAAGAGATATCCGTACTTTTTTATGGATGTGGAAACATATGGTGTATGGTATGTAGTTAAATATGTTCTTATTTTTGCCGTAGCAACCCTTGTAGTTGGCTATATCATAAGAACGATTGATTTTATTTTGGGAATGATTTATACTAAAGTGCAAAAATTCAGGATAAAGAGAAGAGAAGCAAGAACAGAAAGAGTGAAAAGAAAATGTTGATATTAGAAGAAAATCAGCTTGATTTGGACACGTATCTGAACCTCCGGGCTTCTGTGGGTTGGAAGGTTCTTTCACCGGAACAGGCTGTAAAGGCAATCAGTAACAGTATATATACGGTAACGGCATCCATAGACGGAAAAGTTGTAGGTATGGGAAGAATGGTAGGAGACGGAGCGGTCATATGTTATGTGCAGGATCTTGTTGTTCATCCGTCCTATCAGAAGCTGGGTGTCGGTGCGGCACTTATGGACAGGCTCATTGAACATGCAGAGAGTCTTAGAATGGAAGGAACGGAGCTTATGCTCTGTCTTATGTGCGCCAAGGGAAGAGAAGAATTCTACAAAAAGCACGGATTCACTGCCAGACCTACAGATAAGCTGGGACCGGGAATGATAATGTATCTAAATACAGACAGGTAAGTATCAGGAGTATTTTTAAATGATAAGGTTATATTTAATAAGGCACGGAAGGCAGGACAGCCCCCTTTGCAATGTGGATGTACCATTGGATGAGGCGGGATGCAGGCAGGCTGAACTTGTGGCAGAGAGACTTAAAAACTATAATATTCAGGCACTCTATTCAAGTAATCTTAAGAGAGCAGGACAGACAGCAAAGATTATAGGAGAACATTTAGGACTTGTACATAATATAGAGGAAGATTTAAGAGAGATTTCATTCGGCATGCTTGAAGGGTTGAATGATGTAGAGATAAAGGAACGTTTTGGAGAATTCCTGGCACAGAGGGCAAAAGCGGACAGTGACATCCCATACCCCGGAGGCGAGTCGGGAGAGGATGTCTACAAAAGAGCATTTCCCGTTATCCAGAGAATTATAAAACATGCACTCGATAATAATATAGAAAATATTGCCATAGTCAGCCACGGAGGAGTTATAAGAACCCTTGTGGCAGGCGTTTTGGGAGCAGATTTCTCAAAAAAACTCCTCATAGCAAAGGATTTGGAGAATTGCAGTATTACGCAGATAGATTATGACAGTAACACAGATAATTTTATAGTGGAGAGAGTCAATGACTACGCACATATAGAAAAAGAACCGAAATTATTAAGAAAATATTTTAAGAGAAGCGTATAGATTGGAGAAGCATATGGCAGGTAAAAATCTGGACACAAAAGTAGAGAAAAAATATGATGCCAACAGTATTTCAATACTTGAAGGTCTTGAGGCAGTAAGAAAAAGACCGGGAATGTACATAGGAAGTGTGTCGACAAAAGGACTTAACCATCTTATTTACGAGATAGTTGACAACTCTGTAGATGAGCATCTGGCAGGATACTGCAGTGAGATTACGGTGACGCTTGAGAAAGACGGAACGGCCACTGTTAAGGATAACGGACGAGGCATTCCCGTAGGAATAAATGAAAAGACAGGCAGACCTGCCGTTGAGGTTGTATTTACAATGCTCCATGCGGGAGGTAAGTTTGGTGACGGCGGATATAAGATTTCCGGTGGTCTTCACGGTGTAGGTGCATCAGTTGTAAATGCCCTTTCTGAGTGGCTTGAAGTTAATGTAAAGACTGACGGAAAGGTATACAATCAGCGTTATGAACAGGGACGTATTATGTATGACCTTAAGGAGACAGGCACATGCAGAAAAAATGATACGGGAACAAGCGTAACATTCCTTCCTGATAAGGAGATTTTTGAGAAGACATACTTTAAGGCTGAGGCCATAAAAAGCCGCCTTCATGAGACCGCTTACCTTAATCCTGAACTTACGATTACATTTGAAAACAAGAGATTTGGTGAGGAGGAGAAGACAGTTTTCCATGAGCCTGACGGTATAAAGGCATATGTGAGAGAGCTTAATACCGGAAAGGAAGCTCTTCATGATGTCATTTATTTCAGAAGAAGTCAGGACGGTATAGAGATAGAGACGGCATTTCAGTTTGTAGATGAATTTCAGGAGAATATATTGGGCTTCTGTAACAATATATATACTCAGGAGGGTGGTACACACCTGACAGGCTTTAAGACAAAGTACACAACGGTTATTAACCAGTATGCCAGGGAAATTGGAATATTAAAGGATAAGGATACCAATTTTACGGGAGCTGACGTGCGAAACGGTATGACGGCCGTTATTGCGGTAAAGCATCCGGACCCAAGGTTTGAGGGACAGACAAAGACCAAGCTTGACAATCCTGACGCGGGAAAAGTGGCGGCAGAGGTTTCCGGTGAGGAACTTGTATTTTATTTTGATAAGAATCTTGAGACATTAAAGACGGTAATCGGCTGTGCGGAGAAGTCGGCAAAAATCAGAAAGGCAGAGGAGAAGGCAAAGACAAATCTTTTGTCAAAGCCTAAGTTTTCCATAGACAGTAATGGTAAGCTTGCAAATTGCGAGAGCAGAAATCCTGAAGAGTGTGAGGTATTTATCGTCGAGGGAGATTCTGCCGGAGGCTCTGCAAAGACGGCAAGAGACAGAAGAACACAGGCCATTCTTCCAATCAGAGGTAAAATTCTGAATGTGGAGAAGGCGACCATGGACAAGGTTCTTGCCAATGCCGAGATAAAGACAATGATTAACTCATTCGGATGCGGTTTCTCTGAAGGATACGGCAACGACTTTGACATAACAAAGCTTAGATATAATAAGATTATCATTATGACGGATGCCGATGTGGATGGTGCCCATATTGCAACGCTGTTGCTGACATTCTTCTACAGGTTCATGCCTGACCTTATAAATGAAGGTCACGTATATCTGGCAACACCGCCTCTTTATAAAGTAGTGCCAAAAAAAGGAGAGGGAGAGTACCTCTACGATGACAAAGCACTTGAGAAATACAGGAAGACTCATGCGAGCTCATCATTTACCCTCCAGAGATACAAAGGACTTGGAGAGATGGACGCAGATCAGCTTTGGGAGACAACACTCAATCCTGAGACTCGAATACTTAAGCAGGTAGAGATAGAAGATGGCCGAATGGCGTCAGAGATAACAGAGATGCTTATGGGAAATGACGTGGCACCGAGAAGGCAGTTCATACACGAACACGCCCATGATGCCGAAATCGACGCACAAGCCTAGACCAAAATTTGCGAAGCAAATTTTGCCTGAAAGATATAGAGTTTTAGGAAACGTAAAGGAGTCACAGACCAAAATTTGCGAAGCAAATTTTGTCTGAAACACATAGAGTTATAAAAGGAGTCACACATGTCTGAACAGATTTTAAAAACAGAATATTCGGATGTTATGCAGAAGTCATACATAGATTACGCCATGAGCGTTATCTGTGCAAGAGCGCTGCCTGATATAAGAGACGGATTGAAGCCTGTACAGAGGCGAGTGCTTTATGCAATGGATGAGCTTGGTCTTAACCATGACAAGCCCCACAGAAAGTCGGCACGTATTGTCGGTGATACAATGGGTAAATATCATCCACACGGTGACAGCTCAATCTATGAAGCACTTGTTGTACTTGAACAGGATTTCAAGAAAGGGATGGCACTTGTTGACGGCCACGGAAACTTTGGCTCAATCGAAGGTGACGGTGCCGCTGCTATGCGATATACGGAGGCAAAGCTTAAAAAATTCACACAGGAGGTATATCTTGCGGATTTGGACAAAAATGTTGTTGATTTTGTACCAAATTTTGATGAGACCGAGAAAGAACCTGTGGTACTTCCCGTACGAGTTCCAAATATCCTTATAAATGGTGCGGAAGGTATTGCCGTAGGTATGACTACCAGTATACCTACCCATAATCTTGCCGAGGTAATAGACGCTGTAACAGCTTATATGGACAATAATGACATTACAACCGGTGAACTTATGGAATACATGCCGGGACCTGATTTTCCGACGGGAGGTCTTGTTATCAATAAGAGCGAGCTTCTTGATATATACGAGTCGGGAACGGGAAAGATAAAGCTGAGAGGCAAGGTTGTGTTCGAGGAGGGCAAAGGCCGTTCAGAGAGGGATAAGCTTGTCATTACAGAGATTCCGTACACAATGATAGGTGCTGGTATAAGCAAATTTATCTCAGATGTGGCAGAACTTGTTGAGACAAAGAAAACATCTGATATTGTGGATATTTCAAACCAGTCTTCAAAGGAAGGAATAAGAATCGTACTTGAGCTTAAGAAGGGAGCAGATGTCGAAAATATTAAGAACATGCTCTATAAAAAGACAAAGCTTGAGGACACATTCGGCGTAAACATGCTTGCCGTTGTGGACGGCAGACCGGAGACTCTTGGTCTTAAAGCCATAATAGAACATAATGTGAAGTTCCAGTTTGAGCTTGCAACAAGAAAGTACACATCTCTTTTAAATAAGGAGCTTGAGCAGAAAGAGATTAAGGAAGGTCTTATAAAAGCATGTAACATTATTGACCTGATTATCGAGATTCTAAGGGGATCCCAGAGCTTAAAGGACGCAAAGGCATGTCTGACGACAGGTGATACTTCAAATATAAAGTTCAAGAATAAAGAATCAGAGATTTATGCCAGCCAGCTTTCATTTACAGAGAAACAGGCACAGGCCATCTTAGAGCTTCGTCTGTACAAGTTAATAGGCCTGGAAATACTGGCACTGCAGAAAGATTATGAGGATATAGTCAACAGAATAGCAGAATATGAGGATATTCTTCAGAATCCTACCTCAATGGCAAGAACTATCAAGAAGGATTTGGCAAACATAAAGAAGAACTATGCCGTAGCAAGAAGGACTGTTATTGAGGATGCAGCCCAGACTGTATATATCGAGAAGAAAATAGAGGAACAGCCTGTAATGTTTATCATGGACAGATTTTCATATGCAAAAACCATAGATATGGCTGCGTATGAGAGAAATAAAGAAGCCGTACATGCAGAGAACAAATACATTTTCCGTTGTATGAACACTGATAAGCTGTGTCTTTTTACGGATACGGGAATGCTTCACCAGATAAAGATTATGGATTTGCCGTTTGTAAAATTCAGAGATAAAGGTACACCGATAGACAATGTGGGCAATTATGACAGTTCCGGGGAAAGCATTGTGTATATTGCTCCGGCAGGTGACATAAGAGACAGAAAACTCCTCTTTACAACCCAGAATGGTATGATGAAGGTTGTAGATGCATCAGAATTCGATGTGACGAAAAAGACAGTTGCCGCCACGAAACTTGCAGATGGAGACAAACTTATAAGCATAATGGTGACGGATGCCATGGAAAAGTCCGTTGCAGAAACCATGAATGAGGATATGGTTATGCCTGTTATGTTAAGCGGCGGATTTGACGGAGATGACATGATGATGTCTGACGGTGGCGGATTTGATGACGGTTTTGGCGACGGTTTCAGTGAAGGCTTCGGAATGGAGCTTTTTGAAGGAAATGATATGCAGATGCAGTTTGGCACCGTAGGTGAAGAGACTCAGGCAGACGGTGAAGATGAAGGCCTGTTTACAAATGAGATTGTTGTTCTACAGACTGCCAAGGGAATGTTTTTAAGATTCCCGTTAAGGGAGATTCCGGAAAAGAAGAAAGGCGCAGTCGGCGTCAGAGGCATAAAACTTGAAAAAGACGATTATGTGACAAATGTATATGTCCTTGATGCAGGTGACAATATGGAAGTTGAATTTAAGGGCAAGACGGTTGAACTTAGAAAGATAAAGACTACAAAACGAGACGGAAAAGGAACAAAAGTCAGATAATAATTGTACATTTGTGATAAAAGTGGTACAATATGTTTAGCGTAAGAACTTAAAATAAGTGACAGCTTTGGAGGAAAAAGCCTATGAGTGAAGGAAAATATGTAGCATATGTTGGTTCATATACCCATGGAAAAGCAAAGGGAATTACAATCTGTGATGTTGACGTTGAAAACGGTGTATTTATCCCAAGGAAAGAGGTTGAGGTATCCAATCCGTCCTACTTAAGAATAGCGAATAACGGAGAGTTTTTATATTCCGTGTCTGATTTGGGAATATCATCTTTTAAGATTCTTGATGACGGTGACCTTGAGTTTGTCAATCTTGGCTCGATTAACGGAATGAGAGCATGTCATATAAGTGTTGATAAGGAAGATAAGTTTATCTATACGGCAGGTTACCATGACGGTAAGGCTTCTGTTGTGAGAATCAATGGTGACGGAAGTGTTGGTGAGCTTACGGCGGAGGTGTTCCATAAAGGAATGGGCAGCATTGCCGAGAGAAATTTCCGACCACATATTACATGTACAAGACTTACTCCTGATTCAAAGTATCTTGTTGCCTGTGATGTGGGAATTGACCAGGTTAAGATTTACAGCTTCGACCATGTGACGGGTGCAATCCAGCTTGTGGATATCTTAAGATGCGAGCTTAATTCAGCACCGAGAAGTATGCTGTTTAGTCCTGACGGAAAATATGCATATCTTATCTGTCAGCTGATGAATTGTGTAAATGTCTACAAGTACAGTTCAGATACGGGACATCCGGAATTTGAGCAGATTCAGCAGATAAGCACACTGGGAAAGAGTTACAATGATAAGAGTGCAGCGGCATCACTTAGATTTACAAGTGACGGTAAGCATTTATTTGTTTCAAATGCAGGAGATAATTCAGTTGCACTGTTTAAGAGGGATGAGGAAAGCGGTCTTCTTGAGAAGAAATGCGTTCTTCCTATAAGCGGAGACTATCCAAAGCAGTTGTGTGTATTCCCTGATGACAGACATCTTGCATGTATGAATCATGAATCGAACTCTATCACATTTTTTGAGGTTGATTATGAGAAGGGACTTCTGGTTATGCATGGCAATCCTGTAGAAATTCAGACGCCTAATGTAGCAGTCATTACAAAACTTAAATAGTTTATCAAAGGCCTCGGAAAAAGATTCTGAGGTCTTTTTATTAAATCTAATCGGAGATATGACATTATGGATTTTATTCAGGCAAAAAAAAGAGTAGACAGTTTAAATAAATTTGGAAGTGTCTTGGGACTTGAAAATATTAGAGAGCTTTTAAGACGCCTTGGCAATCCCCAGGAGAAACTTAAAGTAATCCACGTTGCGGGTACAAACGGAAAAGGTTCTGTCATTGCATATCTGTCTTCGGTGCTTACAGAAGCGGGATATAAGGTGGGAAAATACACTTCTCCCGTTGTTTTTGAATATCTGGAAAAATATCAGATAAATAATCAGAATATATCGGAGGAGGATTTTACAGATATTTCCACAAAGGTTATGGATGCCGGAGAGAGCATGGAAAAAGAAGGATGCGGTCAGCCTACGGTGTTTGAGGTGGAAACCGCCATGGCATTTGAACTTTTCCTACAAAAGGGATGTGATATAGCACTCATAGAGACAGGAATGGGAGGAGATACCGACGCCACAAACGTGTGCAGCAGTGTCATTGCAAGTGTTCTGGTTTCCATAAGCTATGACCATATGCAGTTTTTGGGAAATACATTAAAAGAGATTGCAGGTCATAAGGCGGGAATAATCAAAAAGGGCTGTCCTGTGATTGTGAGCAGGCAGTCTGAAGAGGTTCTCGAAACCGTAAAGAACCATGCCGGGGAATTGGATGCTCCCGTTATCATTGCAGGAAGCGGGGAAACGGAACGCCCGTTTTCATACACGGCGTATGACGGTACGGTTTATGGCGGAATTGAGCCGGGACTTAAGGGAATCTGGCAGATAAAAAATGCCTGCACAGCCATTGAAACCATAGAGGTCATGAGAAACGCAGGATATAATATTTCCGTGGAGGCTGTAAGAAAGGGCATAAAGAACACTGTATGGCACGGAAGATTTGAAAAAATATGCAGCGAACCTTGTATTATAACAGACGGAGCCCATAATCCCGATGCGGCAAAAATGCTGAGAGAGACTATTGACAGAGACTATCCTGATACACAGTTTGTCTATATAATGGGAGTTCTGGGAGATAAGGACTTTTCAAAGGTTATAGAATACATGGTAGACAGGGCAGTGAAAATATATACGGTTACACCGGATAACACCCGCGCCCTTTCGGCAGACAAGCTGGCAGAAGCAGTCAGCAGGATTAATGCAAATGTGGAAGCTGTAAGTGCGGTGGAGGAAGCACTTGACAAGGCGGTGGAAGAATATGATAAAATACGGGGGAAAAAGGCCATACTGGCATTTGGCTCATTGTCATACCTTGGTACGCTGACGGACAGTGTGAATAAAAAATATAGAAATAGAGGATAGCAGATATGATTATAGGTAAAAAAGAGTTTGACTTGGAAAACGACGTGTATGTAATGGGAATTCTCAATGTTACGCCGGATTCATTTTCTGACGGCGGAAAGTGGAACAGCATGGATAAAGCCCTTGTTCATACAGAGGAAATGATAAAGGACGGAGCCTCTATTATAGATATAGGAGGGGAATCCACAAGGCCGGGATATATCCATGTAACCGAATCGGAGGAGGCAGAGAGGGTTGTACCGTTTATTGAAAAGATAAAAAAGGAATTTGACGTACCTGTTTCAATCGACACATACAAGGCGAGCGTTGCAAAGGCTGCATTGGATGCAGGTGCAGACATGATAAATGATATATGGGGCTTTAAGGGTGATACGCAAATGGCTCCTCTGGCAGCAGAGTACAATGTACCGTGCTGTATTATGCATAACCGTGATATAAAGGTAAAGCCATATGTGAATCTTATGGAGGATGTGATTAATGACCTGAAGGAATGTATAAATATAGGCATTTCGGCAGGCGTAAGTATGGAAAAGCTAATCACAGATCCGGGAATCGGTTTTGGAAAAACACTTGAGGACAACCTTAAGGTAATGAAACATCTTGAGGAAATTAAGAAACTGGGATGCCCTGTACTTCTCGGAACATCAAGAAAATCAATGATTGGTCTTACACTGGATCTTCCTGTAGATGAGAGAGTGGAAGGAACCATAGCAACATCAGTTCTTGGCGTTATGAAAGGATGCTCGATTATAAGAGTACATGATGTGGAGGAAAACTACAGAGCGATAAAGATGACACAGGCGATGATTAATGCCTGAGCGCATGGGAGGACAGGATGAGAAGAAAAAAGAAAATAACCATTGCCGTGTGGACCGCGGTAATACTTATTATTGCAGGCTTGTCTGTCTATGGAGTTATTAGCAGCAGATTCAGATACAATAAAGAGGGCGAAGTAGGAAATACAACAGGAAATCTCTATAATGGGGGACTTTTCTGTGAATACAAGGGATATGTATATTTTGCAAACCCGGCGGACGATAATTCTCTTTACAGAATGAAGGCGGATGGAACAGAGCCTGAGAAACTTCATACAGATTCGGTTTCCTATATTCAGGTTGTCAATGATTACATTTACTATGTGCGTCTCAATAAAACAAGCGCAGATATTGTCCTGAGGGGTCAGCCCTATGGCATATTCCGTCTGGAAATCGGTGATGACAAGGCTGAGAAGGTGTACAGCGGCCTTGTAAAGAGTATGTGTCTTTGCGGAAATTATATTTATTTTCAGGCATATGATGATAAAAACCTTATTCAGTTAAAGAGAGTAAAGGTAGACGGTGAGGAACTGAAGACATTGTCAGATAAGGACTACTTACCGCTTGCAGTGTGGAAGAATGACATTTATTTTCCGGAGGTGGAGGACGGATATTATCTGAAGAGGCTTGAAGTCGGAAAGGACAGGATTGCCACAGCATATGAAGGCAATTTCTATATGCCGTCATTTATAAACGGATATATGTACTATATTGATCTTAATAATAATATGAAGCTTTCAAGAATAAGTTTTGCCACTGATAAGGCGGAGGTTCTTGATGAGGGAAGATGCATCAATTTTAATATCAGTGAAGACGGAAAGACAATCTACTATCAGTTGGAAGATAAGGATGAACACAGGCTTTGCCGTATGCAGTCGGACGGGTATAATAAGGTAACGGTTGCGGCGGGAGATTTCTGTAATGTCCATATAACAAAAGACTACACCTACTTTTATAAATTAGCAGGTGTAGACGAAAAAATATTATATCGAATTAAAAATAGCGGAAACACAATACAGGAGGTTAATTTCGAGGTGGCAGATTAAGCATCATTTCGTGGATGCTTGTCCGGTATACAGGGTGTATGTGATTTGGTGCTATCTGGTTAAGCGGAATCAGAACAAAATCACGGTTTTTCATATCAGGATGTGGAATTGTAAGAGTATCATCATCAATAATGATATCATCATACAATAAAATGTCCAAGTCAAGAGTGCGGGGTCCCCAGTGGACTGACCGTACTCTGTTTGCTTCTGCCTCGATTTTATGGAGAAAATCAAGGAGCATCTTTGGTGAGTAGAGGGTCTGCACTTTTATGACTGCATTGAGAAAATCCGCCTGTTCGGTGTAACCGTACGGCTTGGTGACAATGAAATCCGAAGCTTTGTCTACGATACACATTGTATCGGAATTGATTTTTGTGATGGCATCATTGAGATATTCTTCCGAGTCTCCCATATTAGAGCCGAGTGCGATATAAGCGCTGTGCCAGCCACGGGAAATATTAACAGATACTGTCTTAAGGGGAAGTCCTATAGGTGCCCAGGGCTTCTTTATCTCCAAATCAATTTTTTGTATGATTGGATATGAAAGAAGCATGTCATTTACGAGATTCTCAGCAACAGCCTCAATAAGCTTAAATGTGTGTGCCTGCATATATTCGGTTATGTATGCACATACAGATGCATAATCAATGGAGTAATCAAGGCAGTCGGTAAGGCCGGCTCTGGAAGTGTCCGTGTAGAGATAGGCACAGACAAGAAACTTCTGACCGAGTTGGTTTTCTGCCGACAAAACACCATGCTTTGCGTATATTTCCAAATCTTCAATCTTAATGTAATCCATATTTGCCTCCTAACATATATATGATATTTTAAGTCTTTGAGACAAATATTACAAGGAAAATTTAAAGAATAACATGTTGACAATGAATAGTGGCGAATGTTATCATAAGTAGTAATGGAAACTAGATTTAAAAGAGTTAAATTCTCTTTCAGGAGTTATTTAAGATAGCCGGAAGGAAAGGTGCATATTATGAAGTACAAAATAGTGGCAGACAGTTGCTGTGATATGAGTAAATCAAACGGTGTATACGGAAGTGTTGAGCTTATTCCGCTGACACTGTATCTTGAGGATAAAGAATATATTGATGATAAGACTTTTAATCAGCAGGAATTCATCAGGCATGTAAGCGAGTCAAAGGATTGTGCAAGGTCTGCATGCCCTTCACCGGAGATGTTTATGAATGCATATGAAGGAGACTATGACTGTGTATTTGTTGTTACGCTTTCTGCAAACTTAAGCGGCTGCTACAATAGTGCCATGACGGGAAGAAATATGTACTATGAGGAGCACCCGGATGATAAGAAGAAGATTCATGTTTTTGATTCGTGTTCAGCATCATGCGGAGAGGGCAATATCGCACAGAAAATTTTTGAGATTGCAGAGCGCGGTGCCTCATTTGAAGAGATAGTTAAGGAAGTAGATGAGTACAAGTTTGAAATGAAAACATACTTTGTCATAGAGACACTTGAACCTTTAAGAAAAAACGGACGTCTTTCAAATCTTAAAGCACTTGTGGCAACGGTGTTAAATATAAAGCCGGTTATGAGCGCAACAGATGACGGAGTTATAATACAGCTTGATCAGGCAAGGGGAATGGAACGCTCAATTAAGAAGATGATTGCCTATATTGCTGAGAATACAAAAAACATTGAGCAGAAGGTTCTTGCCATATCTCATGTAAATTGTCTTGAAAGAGCCAAGTGGGTTAAGGAAGAGATAATGAAGGTTGCAAAATTTAAGGATATTACCATAGCAGATACTGCAGGCATTGCCACACTTTATGCAAATGATGGCGGAATAATTATTGCCGTTTAGGACATGATATAATTGTAATGAGGGATAAATTCCCTCTAAAAAGGGGGAGAAAATCCCTCTTTTTTGTTGTAAAATGTAAAAGCTTGCAGAAACAGAAAGGGTAAAGGTATGAATAATGGGTAAATTGCAGGAGATTATTTCAAATATATCATCCGACAGGGTTTTTATACAAACTCACAACTTCCCGGATCCCGATGCAATATCAAGTGCATTCGGGTTACAGTATCTTCTTAAAATAAACGGCATTGAGTCAGTAATATGTTATAAGGGAAAAATTGACAGATACAATACAAGGAAGATGATGGAATTATTTGAAATATCAGCAGTTAATGTTGATAAAATGGGGGAAGAACTGGAAGGTAAGGAGATAATACTTATTGATGCTCAGAAGAAAAGCGGAAATACTTACGATTTAGACGGGGATGAAATTATAAGTATAGACCACCATCCGATTTTTGAACATGTTGATTATGTATATTCAGACATAAGAAGTGATGTGGGAGCATGTGCATCGATTATTGCATCTTATTTTGTAGAGAATGATATTGATATTCCCATTAATGTGGCAACAGCACTTTTGTATGGAATAAAAATTGATACTGCACAGATGACAAGAGGTGTCTCAAAACTGGACCTTGATATGTTTTATAAGCTGTTTTTCAAGGCTGACAAAGAAAAAATAGCATTTCTTGAGGCGAATTCAGTGCAGCTTGAGGATTTAAAGGCATACGGAAGCGCAATCGAGACAATAAGTGTTGAGGAATGTGTCAGCTTTGCAAATACAGGTGAGGACTGCCCGGAGGCATTAATCGCTGAAATTGCGGATTTTATGATTGAACTTAAAGATGTCTACTTCAGTGTTGTGTATTCGGTGAGAAAAGAAGGCATAAAAATATCTGCCAGAAGTGAAAGCCACAGCGGATGTCATGCGGGAGAGATAGTAATAGAAGCGCTGGAAGGACTTGGAACAGGCGGTGGCCACATTACCATGGCCGGAGGATATGTATCATTAAAAAACAGGCAGGAGACGGCAGAAGAACTGATACATATGATAAAAGAAAAATTTAAGGAAATTGCATCGAAGTATATGAAAAAAGAATTACGGAAAATTGTATAGATAAATAAAAACGCACTCATCTGAGTGCGTTTTTATGTTAAAGAGCTTCCAATCGGAATCGAACCGATAACTGGACATTACGAGTGACCTGTTTTGCCGTTGAACTATGGAAGCGAACCAGCATACAATATCTTATAAAAAAAAGTTGATTATGTCAAGTTTTAAAAGTATTAAATTTCTGCTTGCTTTTTTTTATTATTGTGATATTATATAACACATGTGACGGACAAATGACCGCCACAGACGAACAAAATGTGATAGGAGAAATGAAGACATGAGTCAGAAATTAAGAGTGGGAATTTTAGGTGCAACAGGTATGGTAGGTCAGCGTTTTATTTCGCTCCTTGAGAATCATCCTTGGTTTGAGGTTGTAACAGTAGCTGCAAGTCCACGTTCAGCCGGAAAGACATATGAGGAAGCTGTTGGTGACAGATGGAAAATGACAACTCCTATGCCGGAAGCAGTTAAGAAGCTTGTTGTTATGAATGTAAATGAAGTTGAGAAGGTTGCTGCAGAAGTAGATTTTGTATTCAGCGCCGTTGATATGACAAAGGATGAGATAAAGGCAATAGAGGAAGCATATGCTAAGACAGAGACGCCCGTTGTTTCAAATAACAGTGCTCATCGTTGGACACCTGATGTTCCTATGGTTGTTCCGGAGATTAATCCTGAGCATTATGAGGTAATAAAGTATCAGAAGGAAAGACTTGGCACAAAGAAAGGTTTCGTTGCGGTTAAGCCAAACTGTTCAATTCAGAGCTATGCCCCTGTACTTACAGCATGGAAGGAGTTTAACCCTACACAGGTAGTTGCAACAACATACCAGGCTATCTCAGGAGCAGGAAAGACATTTAAGGACTGGCCGGAGATGGTTGGAAATATTATTCCATACATCGGCGGTGAAGAAGAGAAGAGTGAGCAGGAGCCATTAAGACTCTGGGGCAAGGTTGAAGACGGTATAATCAAGAAAGCATCTTCACCTGTAATCACAACACAGTGTATCCGTGTGCCTGTACTTGACGGACATACAGCCGCTGTATTTGTAAACTTTGAGAAGAAGCCTACAAAGGAGCAGCTTATCGAGAAGCTTCTTGCTTTTAAGGGACTTCCACAGGAGCTTAATCTTCCTAGTGCACCAAAGCAGTTTATCCAGTATCTTGAAGAGGATAACCGTCCACAGGTAGCACTCGATGTAAATTTTGAGAATGGAATGGGCGTATCAGTAGGACGTCTCAGAGAGGACACACTTTACGATTATAAGTTTGTGGGATTATCACATAACACAGTAAGAGGAGCAGCAGGCGGTGCCGTATTATCAGCAGAGCTTCTTAAAGCTTTGGGATATATAGAGCCAAAGACAGACCGTTAGTTGGTA
>JBGVOL010000093.1:0-35542 GCA_045126475.1 Lachnospiraceae bacterium
ATGCAAACAAACAGACTTCATAACATGGATTATAGCACTTTTCAGGGTACTTTTGTATAGGGTAACTTTGAAAAAGTTGCTCAAAATCGAAAATACGAGTTCAAAACGAATCTAAGCGGAATTTACTTTTTCATTTGACCAATCAAAATTAAATCGTAATCATTTAAAACATATTCCGGTTGTAATCCCTTTTCCTCCAGTCCTTGCATAAATGATATTGATGAAGTATCCAAAATAGCAATATGTCTTTTATTATCAATATTAGTAACCCTACTTATCTTTATCATTTGTCCCTCCTAACTATCATGGATATCTCCGTCATAATATTCTTCAGAAATTCCTCATTATCCTTATGGTAATTTAGCTCGGGATTAGCATTTATACACTTCTTTACCCTCTCCTGTAAAGAAGATGTGTTAATTACAAAGGAAGGACTTACTAAACTATCGTCTAATCCGAGCACTCTAAATCTTTCCGGCAAATTATCAAACTGTAAATCAAAGACTTCCTTTATTCTACTACAAAGCTTCTCATTTTCGCTTTGGATTGCATGCTCATAAAGAGAGACTAACACTGCCTTATATGGTGCCTGAAATGTTGCCATGCAATTAAATATCTTTGAAACAAAATCCATTTCCGGAAGTTCCGTATAATATCTTTCTATACCGTTTAATAGCATACATGCCGCAAAACACTCTGCTTTTCTTTCTTCTAAAGTATTGTCTGTTTCGATAAAGTGGTCAAAAGATACTCTGTCAAATAATAAATGATAAATCTCATGCCATGCTGTAAAGTATTGATTTGCTCTTGGCAATGCAGTATTCAACACAGGAATAATCTTTTTGCTCTTAACAAATATCGCTCCACTCCAATATTTATCTTCTATAGGCATCTGAATCAATCCGAATCCTTGAAGAATTAATAATGCGAGTTGCGGAGACGATGCAACCTTCATGATTGTCGGATTTGTCTGCAGCTTAATAGCCTGTGCACTTACTTCATCCTTAATCTCTGAATTTCTTTTTATGACCAAGTCAAGATTTTCTGCAGTAATCAGTTCGCTCATATAATCTTATCTCCATTTCTTTCGCCCTTAATAATATATCGCGCATAGATCAATGACATCCATAAGTAAGCTGTACTGATTTTTTGCCGTCTCACTCATCTCATAATTCGTAGGTGCATTCTGCGAAAAAACAGTTGCAGTAGCAGTTTTTACCGGAGCCTTGTGATAAAATATAAGTTCTTCCGCTGACATATTTAATACTTTCAATATCTTCTGAAGATGACGGTCAAATGAGCACTTATTGTCTATGCTACCATTCAACAATTTATCCAATGTCGGGCGTGATATGTCTGCTTTCGCAGAAAAAGAAACCTTAGTATATCCCATATCTCGAATACATTCTTTTAACTTTGAAGCCACCAGACTTCTTTGTTCAAATAATTCATCAAACTTCATTGTGATGACCTCCTTCCATTTCTATACACTTATTATATGCTGAAACAGAAAAAAATCAACGCTATTGTAAAATATTTTTTTACATTTTTACATATTGTTCCTTATTTGACTTCCTCTTCACCAATTGATTAACCACAACACCACACACTATCCCGATAACCATTCCCGCCAATACATCCGTAGGGAAATGTACAAACAAATACAATCTTGAAAATGCTATAAGCCCGGCAAGTACAAGGGCAGGTATGCCTGCTTTCTTCCTGTAAAGGAATATTGCCGTGGCGGCAGCGAAGGATGACGCCGTATGTCCCGATGGAAATGATGTCTCACCGGGCATTATGAGCGGTATCACACTTGCATCCACCTGAAACGGACGTGGGCGCTGCACTATATTCTTTATGACGAGGTTTACACTTATAAATTCAAGTAAAAGTGACAAGAGAACAATGATTCCGGCTATACGCCTCTCCTTAAGATGCTCCTTGCTTTCCTTTCCCACGGCAGGAACAAAAATCAGGGACATTGCTGCAAGAATCCATACAATTCCTGCATTACCGAGAGATGTTATAAAAAGCATAATTTTATCAAGTACATTGCCGTGAATTTCCTGCAATGCATGAAGTATATCAAGTTCCATTATGACTCCTCCATGTCTCTGTCGCGTATCATCTGCATATAAGGCAGTTCTGAAAAGCCTTTTTTGTGGTAGAGTTCCACTGCCGCCTTATTGTAATCCTCAACTTCAAGTCTCAGCCTGCTGTATTTTCCTTCAGTCTCCTTTTCAAGAAAAGCGAAGAATTCCTTCCCTAAACCGTTTCTGCGGTATTCCGGCTTGATGTACAATTCTTCAATCCATAAGACCATTCCGCCTGCTTCCTGTGAAAATGTTTTTGCCATAAGGGCATATCCTGCCACATGACCTTCCCATTCTATTATATAGGCAGACGCATATACGTCGCTCCTCATAAGTTCATCGAACGTGTCCTCAATATGCTTGCGCGGAATGGGCTTAAACACGGCATCTGACTGATAAAAAGTCTCCACCATATCTATATATTCCTGTCTGTCCTCTAATTTTATATTCCTTATCATTTTATTTCTCTCCCAATAATATTTCTACTTTTATATTTCCACTCTGAATGTAATTATCTGTTTGTCGTTCTTACCTTCCAATGACACAGTCACGTCTCCGCCATACTTTTTTGAAATTTTTCTTGCATTATGCAAGCCAACTCCATGTTTTCCGACAATATTTTCTGACAATTCTGCTTTTTTCGTCGTATAACCTTTGTCGAAAAAGTGGCTTACTTCCTCCAGTGTGAGATTTGCTGTCTCATTGCTTATCTCAAACACCATCTTATTACCCACCGAATCAAGGCAAATATTCACCTTATTTCGCTCCTCTGTAGCCGCCTCAAAAGCATTGTCAACAAGAGTTCCGATTATTTCTATAAGGCTGTGCTCCGATATGGATGAAATAATATCAAGACTTTTTACCTGCACATCCACGTCAATATACGATTTTGCCGAAATAATCTTGCTGTATAAAAATCCGGCAAGAATCTTGTCACTTATTTTAAGAAGTGCAGTCAACTGTCGCGTATCCTCACTGTACATATTCTGAATATACTTTGACTGCGCCTCCACAAGTTCATCATAATTGTCTATGGTGTAATGCATGTTGAGAATTGCATTCATATGATTGTCAAATTCGTGCTGTGCAGCCCTGATTTCCCTCACCAATTCCTCTAAAGGTTTAATATACATCTGGTAAGTTCTTATTTCATTTTCCAAAACCTCAATACGCTTTCTTCTCCCAAAAAACATAGCACTTCTCCTACTTTCTTATTCAAATTCATACGATTACACAAATCTCTGACACAAGCAATCATATATAATCTCACGACTTTAATCATGCGACTCGCTGCCAGAAGCAATTATTATATGCATCTTGCGACTTGGAACGAACAAATTAATACAAGATGTCCGACGAAGTCGAACAGATTGTATTAATTTGTCCGGGCCACGGAGTGAGAGCATATATAATTGCTTCTGACAGCGAATTGTATAACCGTCATTATTCTCTGTCTAAGATTTCCCTCACCTTGTTTTTGTATGTCCTTCCAATCTCGATGCTCTCATCATAATATGACATCTTTATCATACGGTTTACAAAATCTATGTTCTCGATATATTTCCTGTTTACGACAAACATTCTGTGACACTGAACAAACTCGTCACTGTCAAGCTGTTCCATCAGTTTGACTATGGTCAGGTATGGTACTTTCATTGTTTCCCTTTTTAAATATAAGCATACACCTCTTGTCACAGCCTGCACATAGACTATGGCACTGCACTTAATCCTGTAGTTGATTCCGTCCCTTTTTACCACAATGCTTTTTTCCTCATTTTTATTCTGCATTGCGAGAAGCTTTTTTACTACATTCTCCACATCATTTTTGATGTAAGGCTTCACAATATACTGGTAGCAGTGAAGATGCCTGTAGGACTCCATCTCAAGACCTGCAATGGATGTAACCATGATAACAGGTGTAAACTCATATTTTGTGTAGCTCCTGATAAGCTTTGCAACCTCCATTCCCGACTTGTCTTCCGGGTCATTTTCATTAAGATTTATGTCGAGAAAAAACGCCGCATACACGTTATCGGACTCTACAAATTCTCTTGCCTCATCAAAAGAAGCGGCAGAATCCACTATGATTTCTTCATGATTTCCGGTAGAAACTATCATTTCTTTCAATGCCTTTCTACTGGTTTCCTGATCTTCCAAAATCATTATACGTATCATCTGCCGCTCCTGAATTATTTTTATATCTTCTTATGTATTTTGTTAGTTCTTAGCAACTTCTACAACTGACTTTGCCATACCTGCAAGTCCCTGAATCTCTGAAGGGATAATAATCTTTGTAGCCTGGCCGTCTGCTGCCTTTGCAAATGCCTCAAGGCTCTTAAGCTTGATAACTGACTCATCAGCTCCTGCTTCCTTGATAAACTTGATACCGTCTGCATTAGCCTGCTGGATGGCAAGAATAGCCTGTGCCTGACCTTCAGCCTCTCTGATTGTTGCTTCCTTCTTAGCTTCTGCACGAAGAATCTGAGCTTCCTTATCAGCCTCTGCAGCAAGAATAGCCTCTGCCTTCTTACCTTCTGCTACAAGGATTGTAGACTTCTTCTCACCTTCTGCAATAAGAATAGCCTCACGTCTTTCACGCTCTGCCTTCATCTGCTTCTCCATTGCATCCTGAATAGCTGCAGGAGGAATAATGTTCTTTAACTCAACTCTGTTAACCTTGATACCCCAAGGGTCAGTTGCAACATCAAGTGATGCTCTCATCTTTGTATTGATTGTCTCTCTTGATGTAAGTGTCTCATCAAGTTCGAGATCACCGATGATGTTACGAAGTGTTGTAGCTGTAAGATTTTCAATAGCCATAAGAGGGTTTTCAACACCGTAAGCAAAAAGCTTTGGATCTGTAATCTGGAAATAAACTACAGTATCGATTCTCATTGTTACGTTATCCTTTGTGATAACCGGCTGTGGAGCAAAATCAACAACCTGCTCTTTTAAAGGAACCTTCTTTGCAATTCTGTCTACGATAGGAAGTTTGAAGTGCATACCTACACTCCATGTTCCCTGATAACCGCCTAAACGCTCAATTACATAGGCATATGCCTGTGGTACGATCTTAATACATGACACTAAGATACATAAGATAATCACTGCTATAACAAGCAGCACTATTAATGCTTCCATTCCTTAAATCCACCTTTCTTTAATCAACATATTTTTTTACGATTAACTTTACACCGGTAATATTTACTACCTGTGCAACCTCGCCTTGCTCCAGAACTATATTATCATTTTCTGAGCGAGCTGTCCACTCCTGTCCGTTAACTAATGCCGTTCCTGTCTCGTTTATATTGTCTATGCGCTCTGTAACACGCACTACCTTGCCGATAATTCCCTCATAATTCGTTTTTGTACGATTTCTGTTAATGAACCTGTCGGCAAATGGTCTGGTGACAATAACCAGCAACAGTGAAACTATAAGGAATACTATTACCTGAATTATCTCATGTATTCCTGCCATGTCAAGAAGACATGCTATAAGTGCTCCGCCTGCGAACCAGATTGAAACAAGACCTACAGTTGCTATCTCTACCACAATACAAAGTATGGTAAGTACGAGCCAGAATATCATCATAACAATCACCCCTTTCCCTGACTTGCTTTACACTCTCAAAATACAC
The DNA here is from genome assembly GCA_045126475.1 of Lachnospiraceae bacterium. Taxonomy (GTDB): domain Bacteria; phylum Bacillota; class Clostridia; order Lachnospirales; family Lachnospiraceae; genus SVEL01. Next base: position 5,735 of record JBGVOL010000093.1, read on the forward strand.
CGTTCCCGCAAATATGACAATACATTTTGCGTGAACGGTAAAGTTTGTTGCGTAAACGTCACTTAGGAAAGTCCCGGCATCTATTCGTACTGAACGTCCTCAAATATCTTAAATGACTTCCAATAGGTAAACAATGCCTGGGCAAGTATCTTATCTTTGTGAATATATACATTCTCAAGGCTTGTGCCGTTGGCAATTGCCGATCTGTACCATGCCCTTGCGTCAGATGAACCGTTTCTGTTGTCGCCGAGAACAAGGTATCTGTCCTTTGGCACTTTAAATTCGTATGTCTCACCCTCAGATGTCCAAACCGCATCCTTTACATATGGCTCATCAAGCGGTCCGATTTTTAGTTCTCCGTTTGAATCATAAATGTAAATGCTGCTGTTCTCTATAACTACAGTCTCTCCCGGCAGTCCAATGATTCTCTTTACATAATCCTCTGTCTCATCATTTGGATTCTTAAAGATGATGATATCGCCTCTCTCCGGCTCACTGAATGTATATGCAAGACGAAGTCCTACCATTCTGCTTCCCGTCGGTATGGTATTCTCCATCGAACCCGTAGGCACCTCTGCATTAAACAGTACAAAGAAGCTTACAAACATTGCTATGCCCACCGCCACAACAAACATCATAATCCAGCTTAATATTTCTTTTTTCAGATTAAATTCTGATTTCTGCTGCTTCTTTTTTGCCTCATCGGAAAGCTTTGCCACATCATCATGATATGTCTGTGCCTCTTCATCTATGTTGTACTCAATAAATTCTATGTCCTCCTTATCAACAGGGTCATAGACTTTCTTCTGCTCTTCTAATTCTGACATTTTATTCCTCCAGATACGTTAATAAACGTTATTATTTTACCACAATGAGAGTTTTTATACAAGTGACAATACCTAACATTGCAGTCAATTATAATAACCGCCAATAATCAAGCTGCTCCTCACTGACAAACCCATGATGAGAATACATGGCGTGGGCGGCGGTATTCGCTCCGCTGACATGAAGAAGTATCTTTGTCACCTCTTCCTCCATGAGATGCTTAAGTATCATTAGAAGCATTTCTGTACCATATCCGTTGCCGCGATGCTCAGGCAATATCTGAAAATCGTAGATTACTGCGTGGGTTCTTGTAAATTCCACCTTGCAGCTTCCAATAGGAATATTTCCCATATATGTCCCATAAATTTCTGTATTTTCATCCTTAGTGTAAGTCATCTCAAGCCTTCCGGCAGGTTCCGGCTTTACACCCATGTCGTAGCTCATAAGATACTCAGTTCTGTCAGGCACTGCTCCAATCTTTTTAATTACAGCCTGCCCGCTTACAGACCCCGGTTCATTTACAAAGAACACATTTTCAAGGCTCCACTCCTTTATATGAGTCAGTGCTTCCTTCCATAAACGTGTGAAATATCCTTTTTTTCTGTATTCCGGCAATGTGTTACCGTATACCTCACACTGGCTTTCATCCGGCATAAACACCGAAAGAAAGCTTACAAGTGTATCTCCATGATACATCATGTAAAAGCACGGAAATGTCATGTCATCGTTAAGCTCCGGCTCAAGAAATGATACACCCCTCGTACCGTCCTCAAGACGGCATTTACCTATAAGTTCTCTTGCATCATTATACTGGTTTGAAGTAAGTGTGTTTGTAACAAATATATTCATTAACCCTATACCTCTCTGGTTGCTTTCTTAAGCCATTCTCTCTCCTCATCATCAAGATATGGCGAAATCTTCTCGTAAACCTGTCTGTGATATACGTTAAGTCTGTCCTTATCAATGTCACTCATCATATCAAAATCAATGGCATCAAGATCAATAGGAACCATTGTCAGATTCTCAAATCTCATAAACTGACCGTACTCGTTTTTCTCATCTTTTACGCAGACAATCATATTCTCCGTACGTATTCCGTATTTGCTCTCAAGATAAAAGCCCGGCTCATTTGATGTTATCATGCCTTCTTCAAATACAGCACTGTCCATTCTCTCAGGTACACACTTCCATCTGAAACCGTTTGGTGCCTCATGGACATTTAAATAATATCCCACACCATGACCTGTTCCGTGATTGTAGTCAAGTCCCATTTCCCACAGCGGGCCTCTTGCAAGGTAGTCAAGATTGATACCTCTCACACCATATAAAAACTTGGCGGCAGCAAGATTTAAGTGTCCCTTTAAAACTGCCGTAAAGTGTTTCTTCTGCTCTGCCGTACACGGTCCTAATGCAACAGTTCTTGTTATATCGGTAGTTCCCTCAAGATACTGTCCGCCTGTGTCAAATAATACAAAGCTTTCAGGAAGAAGCTTGGTATCACTCTCCTTTGTCGGAGAATAATGGCACATTGCAGCATTTGCACCATATGCAACAATTGGCTCAAAGCTTGGGCCCATATAATTCTCACCCTGTTCCCTTAAGCCTTCCAGATATTCAGCGGCACTAAGCTCTGTAATCTCCATCTTTCCGATATTTTTCTTAAGCCAGTACATAAACTTTGTAACTGCAACTCCGTCCTTAATATGGGCGATTCTCTCATTTTCTACCTCTGTGCTGTTCTTTATGGCCTTTGGAAGAAGTGTAAGGTTTGTTTCATCGATTACCCTTACATTTTCAGGAATATTCTTTACTATGGCATAATTTGCCTTTCTTCCGTCTATTATTACAGTCTTATCACCCGATATATTCTTTATATCCTCATAAATATCATTATACGGTTTTAAAGATATACCGTCCTTTGAAAGTTCTGCCATTACATCTGCCGAAAAAGCCTCTGCCTGTCCATAGATAACAGCCTCATTTTCCGTCAGCACGGCATATGAGAGCACAACAGGATTGCACTGTACATCATTTCCGCGGATATTAAAGAGCCATGCTATGTCATCAAGAGATGTAAGGATATATATATCAGCCCTCTTTTCCTTCATAAGACCACGTATTTTATCAAACTTGTCAGCCCTTGACTGTCCGCAGTACTTAACGTCAAGAATCTTCACCGGCTCCTTTGAAAGCTGAGGTCTGTCTGTCCATATTTCACCAATCAAATCCTTATCGTATACGATAGATACCCCTTTTTCTGTCATAGCCTCCTCAAGCTTTTTAGCGTATACCGAATCCACACATCTTCCGTCAAAGCCAAGAAACTGACCCTCTGTCATGGACTTCTCAAGGTATTCCTTTACAGTCGGAACATCAGGCTGTCCCATCTTCATAAGCTCCACACCTGTATCCTTAAGTTCTGCCGCCGCCTGGATAAAATATCTTCCGTCAGTCCACAGTCTTGCCTCCGTAAGAGTTATGACAGCCGTTCCCGCAGAGCCCGTAAATCCCGTAATGTACTTTCTGCACTTAAAATAATCACCCACATACTCAGAGCTGTGAAAATCATTTGTGGGAACCATGTACACATCAATTCCGTTCGCTCTCATAACCTGACGCAATTTCTCAATTCTCTCTTTAATCATCATTCAACATCCTTCCTACACTGTTATTCCGATTATTTCCAAAAGTTTTTTTCCTGCGGCAGACATTGGATTTTTTCTGTCCGTCACTATACAAATATCCCTGTCTGGGATATTTTTATCAAAATTCACCTGTTTCAATTCACCTGACTCAAGGAACTTTTCTGCGAAATCTTTCATTACACAGCCAACGCCCAGATTTCTCACTGCAAACTGTACAATCATATCGCTTGTTGCAAGCTCAAATTCCGGCTCAATATTTACGCCCTCTGCCTCTAAAAACACATCTATTGCTTTTCTGGTACTTGTGCTCTTTTCAAGACAGATAAGCGGCAATTCTGACAGTGTGCCAAGCTTATTCTCTTTTTCGGCAAGATATGAAAATTCCCTTCCTGCCACAAATATTGTCTCAATCTTTCTGACAGGAATAATACTCATGTTTTCCTTTGTCTCGAAGGGCATACTGACTATGGCAAAATCAGTTTTTCCCTCCTGAAGCTGTCGCAATGCTTCAGGTGTTGGTGCATTTGCCACATTGACCTTTATATTTGGATATCTGTCATGAAACTTCTCAAGAAACGGCAGCAGATAAAACTGCAATGTCATATCACTTGCACCGATTTTAATATCACCCATGTCAATGTCAAGAAGTTTTTTGAACTTCTCTTCACCCTTTTCAATGGCTTCATATCCCATCTTTACATGGGCATACAGAACTTCTCCCTCAGGAGTAAGCTTAACTCCCTTGGCCGTGCGAAGAAAGAGTTTTCCGCCAAGGCTCTTCTCAAGCTGCTTCAAAGCCTGGCTTACGGCGGGCTGTGATATGCACATCATTTCTGCCGCCTGTGTCAGATTGCCACAGCGGGCAACATAATAAAATACTTTATAATATTCAAGATTTGTGTTCATTACAAAACCTCTTTTATAAAAACTCCAATGATTTAAATTCCCTGTCTATATATTTTGTCCGCCATCTTCCCATAACCATGGAAAGTTCCGTCAGAACCTGCTCAGAAACGGTAAAGCTGTACAGTTTTTCTATAGGCGACGAGATTATATACTGCATGGTATAAAAGGTTGATGTATTAAGCTCCACCATATCCTTTACCTCACCTGAACATTCTCTGCACACTGCCCCGCTCTTTTCCACGGAGAAACCGCATAATTCTTCCTTATTTCCACACCGGACACACGAAAATACATCCGGGTACTCTCCGTTTATGGCAAACATTTTAAGCTCATATATGTATCTTACAAGCTTATCAGGAATTGATTTGCGATTCAGTGCCTTTAATGAGCTGTACAGCAGGTTTATCATTTCCTTTGCAGGAGCATTTTCATGACTGTAATAATCAGCAAGCTCAAGGAAATAAAATCCGTAATATACCGCATTCATATCCGTTGTTATCTCGTCGAAATAGTTTGTTATGCTTATATCAACAAGATTGTAGGCTTCCCTTCCCTGATACAGGGTGAATTCGCCGAAAGAAAACGGTCTGCTTCCCGCTGCAAAACGGCTTGAAGGCCTTCTCGCCCCTTTAACGAAGACCGTTATCTTTCCTCTCTGTCCTGTAAGAATAACAAGCCGTTTGTCATATTCACCCACAGGTGTCGCCTGAAGCACAATACCTGTCAATTTTACCTGATTACTGTTTTGCATCATAACCAAAATTCCTAAGCTGCACGTCACTGTCGCGCCATTCCTTACGAACCTTAACCCACAGCTTCAAATTAACCTTTATTTCAATCATCTTTTCGATTTCATAGCGGGCAGCACTTCCTATCTTTTTAAGCATTGCCCCCTGTTTTCCGATGATTATTCCCTTATGCGAATCTCTTTCACATACAATTGTAGCATCAATGTCAATAATATCGCCTGATTTTCTTTCTTTCATCCGGTCAATATATACGGCAATTCCGTGAGGTATCTCCTCATCAAGACATTTTAGTGCCTTTTCTCTTATGAGCTCCGCAACAATCTGTCTCATTGGCTGGTCTGTAACCGTTTCCTCATCATAGAACATAGGACCATAAGGCAGGTACTTAAAAATTGTATCTATAAGGTCATCTGTGTTTGTTCCTTTTAAGGCCGATACCGGTACTATCTCCGCAAAATCAAGGATTTTTCTGTAATTATCTATAAATTTCAAAATTTCCTCTTTTTTTATGGTATCTACCTTGTTAATGACAAGTATTACCGGGGTTTTTATCTGCTCAAGCTGCTCCGCAATATGCCTCTCACCTGCTCCTATATAGTCTGTAGGCTCCACAAGCCACAATACCACATCAACTTCCTTCAAAGTCTGCTCAGCCACATTTACCATATATTCACCAAGCTTATTCTTTGCCTTGTGAATACCCGGTGTGTCGAGAAATACAATCTGCCCCTCATCACAGGTATACACAGTCTGTATTCTGTTTCTTGTTGTCTGTGGTTTGTTTGATGTGATTGCAATCTTCTGACCGATAATCCTGTTCATAAGTGTGGATTTTCCAACATTCGGTCTTCCGATTAGTGTCACAAAGCCTGACTTAAAATTGTCTGCCATATGCTTTCCTTTGTCCTTTCTCTTCTATAAATTACTCTTACTTAAGCAAATCCTTTGTCTCCATAAACAATGAATTACATTCCTCTATCTTTCCGGCATTTCCTATAACACAGATATTGTTCTGTGCAAGAACTGCCTCTATCATGTCTGCCACCTGATGAACCTTCTCATTGGACAATGACAATACTTCATCTCTCTCCTTCTGAACCATATCCATATTGATGTTTGTCAGATAGAATTTAAGTGCAACATCACCCTTGCCCTTTGCTGTCTTCGGTCTGTCAAGGGTGCTTATGGTTCCGATAATATATTTTAATATATCTCTGTCAGACTCATTAAAGTTCCTTAAGAATTCAGGTATTCCGTTATAAATATCATTTGTCTTGTCAAGATTTGGGTCACGGTATGAACAGAAATATACATTTCCGCCATATGCATATGCGCTCATGCATCCGTACGCACCGCCCTTTACACGGATATTTTCCCAGAGATATCCATAGTCCATAATATTCTCAAGTGTCTTTAAAATACCTGTGTACTCAAAGCCTTCCTTTCTGAAATTGCCTGTTCTTGCCACATACTGAATCTGTGCCGATGTCTTTAAGCCCTCGTTTCTCTTCACAGTTTTAAGATTTCTGTCTGCCTTAACACATTCATCGGAAGCAAGACCTGACACAAACCGTGCAAACGGCTCTTCAAGTTTTTTAATGCCATCCTCATCGGACGTAAAGCTCAGCACAAGATTATTCACGTTAAATATCGCTTTTATGGTCTCCTTGAGATTTCCTATAATCTCATCGGCCTTAGCATCAAAGTTCTCAGCCAGATCCTCTATAAACCACATATACTCAACACCTGAAATCATATCTGCCACAAGAGCACTCTCTGAAAAATATGATGTAGCTCTTCCTATTGCAAGTGAATGACCGTTATTTCCCGCTTTTGCGGCATGACCTGCCTTAATCTCATTTATTATTTCTTTTATACGCTTCTTATCATCAACCTTTGATGTCATAAGAACCTCTGACAATATGTCAAACGCCTTATCAATCTTCTGACTGAACACCTTTATCGCTGCTTCAAAACGCAGATAATAGTTTTCTGCCGAAACGGCATCCCTGTAAACCGTTGCAGAGGTTTCCATACCGCCTGTATGGATGTTTATTGTATTGTTAAGCTGTACATATGATGATTTTTCCGTGTCCACATAACCAAGAACCTTTGTCAGAAGTCCCACATACGGAATAAGCTCCTGTTTAAGATTTTCGGTATTAAATGACACCGTAATATACCCTATGTTGTTTGTGAAAAGGTCGCTGTAAACAACCTTTACACCTGACATATCCCTGACCTGATATTCTATCTTCTGAGATTTCTTATCGATATCATCAAGCTTAAGCATCGGTATTGTTGCTAACTCCTCCTGTGTGCTTGGCTCACTCTGATACTGCAAAAGATGCTTTGTATCATCGATGATTGCCTGAAGTTCTTCTTCCGAGAGGGATTCCTTGTACTTTGCAAGTTTTTCTGCTAACTCTTTTTCCTTCTTGTCTGTAAGACCCTTTTCCGGTGCAAGTGTAAGTATTGTCTTATGGTTGTTATTTAATATAAATTCCTCTATGAGGCTCTCAAAATAACCTGTGTCGACAACACTGTTAAGGTAAACAAATGTATCATCCGCATCAATGAGCGTAAACGGATGCATCTCATCAAACATCCATGCTTCAAGGACATCAAGACTGTAAAACAGTCCCTTTGAATTTCCGCCGAAATCAGCCTCCCTGTACCTGAATTCGTATATATTAAGTGCCGCTCTTAAAGCATCCCTGTCGATACCTTCCTCAACAAGTTTCTTAAGAGTATCCTCAATAACTTTAACAATCTTGTCCTTGTCCTCTTTGTTTGCACCCTTTGCCACAAATGTAAATATATTCTGCATTGCAGTAATACATCCGCCTGTTATATCCTTTGCAAGACCGGCATCCACAAGAGCCTTTTTCACAGGTGAACCCGGCATTGTTATGAGGGCATATTCAAGAACATTCATTGCATAGTAAATCTTCACATCTGTGCATTTTCCAAATGTTGTTGTATATGCAATATATGTCTTATCCTTATCATCCTCGTTTTCACCGATTGAATATGCTCTGTACTCATCATGAGGCTCAGCAAAAGGAGTCTGCTCCGTCAGTCTTGAATTTACGTCAAGATAATCATACTTTGACAGATACTCATTGTGAATAAACTCAAGCCTCTCAACCGGGTCAATATCTCCGTAAAGGTAGATAAAGCTGTTTGAAGGATGATAATATTTTTTATGGAAATCCATAAATTCCTCGTAAGTAAGCTCAGGAATATAGTCCGGATCACCACCTGACTCATACTGATACTCATTGTCAGGGAATATGGTGTGTCTGATGTGTCTGAATAAAACACCGTCAGGTGAAGAGAATGCTCCCTTCATCTCGTTGTATACAACACCGCTTATCTTTAACTCATCCTCCATGCTGTCCAGCTTGTAGCTCCAGCCCTCCTGCATGAAGATTTCCTTATGTTTGTAAATATTCGGATGAAACACTGCATCAAGATACACATCCATGAGATTCTTAAAATCAGCATCATTGCAGCTTGCAACAGGATACATTGTCTTCATTGATGATGTCATGGCATTCAAAAATGTATTAAGCGAGCCTTTTACAAGCTCTACAAACGGGTCCTTTACAGGAAACTTGTCCGAGCCGCACAAAACCGAATGTTCCATAATATGAGGAACACCTGTATCGTCTGAACATGGTGTTCTGAAGGCAATGTTAAATACCTTGTTATTATCGTCATTAAGCAAAAGTGCAACCTTTGCTCTAGTCTTTTTATGACTGAGCAGATAACCTGTGGCGTCAAGCGCCTTAATGTTTTTTACATCAAGTAAATCATAATTTTCCAAGTGAGATAAGTCTACATTTTTCATTATTAAACTATTCCTTTCTTCCCTTTGATTCTATTCAAAATTTTAGTCTAAATCTGCCCAAAAATCAAGCAATTATGCATGACTTGTTAGCCTGTACTCTATATACTTCGTACTTTTTCACGAAGATTTAGTACAAATGCCGGAGATACCGAAAGTTCGTCGACACTCATATCCAAAAATGTCTCTGTGAGAGAGGTGTCTGCCGCAAGTTCTCCGCATATTCCTACCCGGCAGTTGCCTGCATGACCGTTTTTTACAACCATCTCTATCATCTTTAGTACCGCAGGATGGTGGGAGTCATAAAAGCCCGAAAGGTTTTGGTTCTGCCTGTCAATAGCCAGTGTGTACTGCGTCAGGTCGTTTGTTCCGATGCTGAAGAACTCGACCTCTTTTGCAAGTTCGTCACTTATCATAACTGCTGCAGGTGTCTCTATCATAACACCGATTTCCACCTCCTTATATGGCACTCCTGCCTCTTTAAGTTCACTCTTAACTTCATTTACTATCTCTTTGATTTTCCTTACTTCCGAAACAGATATAATCATCGGGAACATCACAGAAATATTGCCGTAGACGCTTGCCCTCAAGATGGCGCGAATCTGTGTCTTAAAGATTTCCGGTCTCTCAAGGCATATTCTTATGGCACGAAATCCCATGGCCGGATTGTCCTCATGACCCAGCTCAAAATAATCAACCTTCTTATCAGCACCTATGTCAAGAGTCCTTATAATCACTTTCTTACCTGCCATATTCTCTGCAACATCCCTGTATGCAATAAACTGTTCCTCCTCCGTAGGATATCTGTCCATTCCAAGATACAGAAATTCACTTCTGAAAAGTCCTATACCGCCGGCATCATTTTTAAGTGCACTGTCAACATCAGATACTCCGCCGATATTTGCATAAATCTCAACTTTTCTGCCGTCAGTTGTAATATTTTCTTTTCCCTTAAGTTCAAAAAGAAGCTTTCTTCTGCGCAAATCTTCATCTCTTCTTTTTATCATTGCTGCGCGGACATCTTCATCCGGCTCTATTATTAGAGTACCTGTATACCCGTCAACTATGGCTTCCTTTCCGTCAATATCATCAGGGAAATCAACACTTATCAGTGCCGGAATATTCATGGTTCCGGCAAGTATGGCCGTGTGGGAATTTGCAGAACCGTATCTTGTTACAAATGCGATAACCTTTGTTTTGTCCATCTGTACCGTTTCTGACGGTGCAAGGTCATCTGCCGCCACTATAAGTAAGCCATTATCCTTTTCAGACTCTTTGCTTCCATCTTCAGACGCACCATTCAATATCTTTATAATCCGATTAGAAACATCCCTTATGTCTGCTGCCCTGCCTCGCATGTAATCATCATCCATAGCCTCAAACATGGCGGCAAAATTGTCGGACGTACATGCCACCGCGTACTCCGCATTAACCTTCTGATTGTCAATGATATGCAGGGTTGAATCTATAAAATCGTAATCCTCAAGCATCATCTGATGTGCTTCAAAAATAGCTGCGCTTGTCTCACCGGCTTCCTTTAGAGCCTTTTCATACAACTGTGAAAGCTCACTTACTGCCTTATCCTTAGCTTTATAAAAGCGCTCCTTCTCTGCCTCTGTATCTTCCCTGTGAATACGTTTAACAATGCTGTCGTTTTTTCTGTAAAGGCTTATGGTGCCTATTGCTATGCCGTTAAAAACCGCTTTTCCCTCATACTTTTTCATATATTTCCAATACCTCTTCCTTCGTTGCAAGTTTTTTTGAAAATGCACTGGCACTTCCAGCCGAAATGCCCATTTTAAATGCATGTTCATAATCTCCTTTTTCCACAAAACCTGCAATGAACCCTGCCACCATTGAATCTCCTGCCCCGACTGAATTGACAACTGTTCCTTCCGGTGCAGGGCTCTTGTGCACCTGTCCTGTCTCATCTATGAGTATTGCACCGTCACCTGCCATGGATATCAGCACATTTACCGCTCCGCTCTCCTTTAGCCTCTTTGCATACATTATAATGTCATCCTCAGTGTCAATACTTACGTGATACATCTCTGCAAGCTCATGCTTATTGGGCTTTACAAGAAACGGTCTGTACTTTAAAACATTAAGAAGTAAGTCTCCCGTGGCATCCACCACACACTTTATTCCCTTTCCCTCAATTTTTTTCATAATGTCACTGTAGATTGAATCGGGAAGAGTAGCCGGTATACTGCCTGCAAGGACAAGAATATCTCCCTCTGCCATGTTTTCGAATTTTCTGAATAAAAGTGCCAGATTGTCCCTGCTTATTTCAGGACCTGTCCCATTTATCTCTGTCTCCTTGTCGGCTTTTAATTTTACATTAATTCTGGACATTCCCTCTTCGATTCTGATAAATTCTGTCTTACATCCAAACTCTTTAAGCCTTTTTTCTATCTCCCTGCCTGTAAATCCCGCTACAAAGCCAAGTGCCGTATTCTCAAATCCAAGATTTTTAAGTACAATTGAAACATTTATGCCCTTGCCTCCGGGAAGAATCTGCTCCGTATCTGTTCTGTTTACACATCCTGTTTTAAGTTCGTCCAAAGTAACGATATAGTCAAGTGCCGGATTAAACGTTACCGTGTAAATCATTTCTTATCCACCTCCAATATATTCTGTTCATTTCTTTATTCAAATATTGTGACTGTCTGTCTTTATGTACATTATACATTGATTTTCAGTCAAAATTAATCATTTTCTTTCACAAATATTAAAAAAATGACTGTTTATGAACTAATTCATTCATAAACAGTCATTTTTACCTAAAATCCATTATGCTCTTTTCTTATACTTAAGCTCCGGACGGCTCTTTTTCTCAACCGCATCTTTTGTGATAATACATGCTGTAACATTATCATCTGACGGCACTTCGTACATAATGTCCATCATAACATCTTCAACAACAGCCCTTAAGCCTCTGGCTCCCGTCTTGCGCTCAAATGAACGCTCTGCGATGGCCTCAAGTGCCTCCTCATCAAATGAAAGTGCGACACCGTCAAGCTCTAAAAGCTTCTCATACTGCTTTACAATGGCATTCTTTGGCTCCTTAAGAATTCTAATCAAATCTTCCTTTGTAAGCTTATCAAGTGCTACCGTTACAGGAACACGTCCGATAAACTCAGGTATAAGACCAAACTTTACCAAATCCTGAGGCATAGTCTTCTTAAACATCTCTGATTCGTCAATCTGTAAGCCTCCTGAAACTTCAGCGTTAAATCCGATTGACTTCTTATCAAGTCTTGTCTCAACAATCTTCTCAAGACCGTCAAAGGCACCGCCGCATATAAATAAAATATTGGTTGTATCAATCTGTATAAGCTCCTGATGAGGATGTTTTCTTCCTCCCTGCGGTGGTACTGAAGCCACAGTTCCCTCAAGAATCTTTAAAAGTGCCTGCTGTACGCCTTCACCTGATACATCTCTTGTGATTGAGACATTTTCTGACTTCTTTGTAATCTTGTCAATCTCATCAATATAAATAATACCGTACTGAGCTCTCTCTATATCATACTCAGCAGCCTGTATTACTTTAAGAAGAATATTCTCAACATCCTCACCCACATATCCTGCTTCTGTAAGTGCAGTAGCATCTGCAATAGCAAATGGTACATTCAAAAGCTTTGCAAGTGTCTGTGCAAGGTATGTCTTTCCCGAACCTGTAGGGCCAAGCATAAGTATATTGCTCTTCTGAAGCTCTACATCAAGACTTTTTCCTGACAAAACTCTCTTATAATGATTGTAAACCGCAACAGATAATACTTTCTTTGCCTCATCCTGACCGATTACATATTCATCAAGAAATTCCTTTATTTCCTTTGGTTTAAGGAGATTAATTCCCAAATCCTCTGAGGAATTTTCATATCCTTCAAATTCCTCCTCAAGAATTTCCGCACATGTATCTATACACTCATCGCAAATGTGTGCACCATCATGACCGGCAATAAGTCTTCTGACCTGTGAGCTCGTCTTTCCGCAAAAAGAGCAGCGCAGCTTCTTAGATTCATCTATTCTGTTTGCCATATAGATTTACCCCCGAATTTACTCGTTTTCTTTATTCTCAGTCGGTCTGTTCTCCACAATCTTGTCAATAAGACCGTATGCAACTGCTTCCTCTGCTGACATCCAGTTATCTCTGTCAGTATCCTTCTCTACTTCCTCAATTGACTTTCCACAATTATCGGCAATCATCTGATTTAACTTCTTCTTTGTCTTTAAGATATGCTGTGCAGCAATCTCAATCTCTGTTGCCTGACCCTGAGCTCCGCCAAGTGGCTGATGAATCATTATCTCAGCATTTGGAAGTGCATATCTCTTGCCCTTTGTACCTCCTGATAACAGGAATGCTCCCATACTTGCTGCCATACCGATACATATTGTAGACACATCGCACTTAATGTACTTCATTGTGTCATAAATAGCCATACCTGCTGTAACTGAACCGCCGGGACTGTTAATGTATAAACTTATATCTTTACTGCTGTCCTCAGACTCAAGATATAAAAGCTGTGCAACAACAAGGCTTGCTGTTGTCTCGTTTACTTCCTCACCAAGGAAAATAATTCTATCCTTTAAAAGTCTTGAATAAATATCATAAGAACGTTCGCCGCGGCTTGTCTGTTCAAGGACATATGGTACTAAACTCATTTTCTACACCTTACCTTTCTTTTTCTAAATGCCCCAGACAGACATTACACATGTCTGCCCGAGGCATATAACAATTTACTTACTCTCTGCTACAATAAACTCTGCTGCCTTTGAAACAGCGATGTCTTTCTTCATTGCTTCCTTCTCTGTATCTGATACGATTTCCTTAAGTTTTTCTAAATCCATCTGGTACATAGAAGCCATTGTCTCAAGTTCCTTGTTAATGTCTTCTTCTGTAACTTCAAATGCTTCCTTAGCTGCAATTGCCTCAAGAACAAGTCTTACCTGGATTCTCTTAAGAGCCTGATCCTTCATCTGATCCTTCATCATATCCAAAGTCATACCTGTAAACTGCATATACTGATCAAATGAGAGACCCTGCTGTGAAAGTCTTCCTGCAAACTCTCTTACCATCTGATCCTGCTGTGTCTCTATCATTGCTTCAGGAATATCCATCTTTGCATCAGCTATGATTGCATCAATGAGCTTTTCTTCCTTCTCGTTCTTTGCTGCTTTCTCAGCCTTCTCTAAAAGCTTTTTCTTAATGTCCTCCTTGTACTCAGCAAGTGTATCAAAGTCTGAAACATCCTGTGCAAAGTCATCATCGAGTTCAGGAAGTTCCTTAACCTTGATTTCCTTAACTGTTACCTTGAACATTGCAGGCTTACCCTTTAATTCTTCTGCATGGTACTCCTCAGGGAATGTTACGTTAACCTCAACTTCCTCTCCTATGTTCTTTCCGATTAACTGCTCTTCAAATGTATCGATGAATGAGTGAGAACCGATTGTCAAAGAATAGTCAGTTCCCTTTCCTCCTTCAAACGGAACACCATCTATGAAACCTTCAAAATCGATAGTTGTAATATCTCCGTCTGCAACAGGTCTGTCCTCAACAGGAATTGTTCTTGCCTGCTCTTCCTGAGCCTTCTTAAGTTCAGCCTCAACGTCCTCATCCTTAACTTCAGGAGCAGCGACCTCTACCTGAATACCCTTGTACTGTCCAAGTTCAACCTCAGGCTTTAATGCAACCTCTGCTGTGAAGATGAAAGGCTTGCCACTCTCAATCTGAACAACATCAATCTTTGGCTGAGATACTATCTCGATATCAGTGCACTCTGAAACTTCTTTAGAATATGCATCCGGAATAATAATGTTTGCAGCATCCTCGTAGAAGATTCCAACTCCATACATTTTCTCAATCATCTTGCGTGGAGCCTTACCTTTTCTAAATCCCTGAATATTAATCTTTCCTTTATTCTTCTGATAAGCTTTCTCGATTGCCTTCTCGAACTCCTCCGCTGACACTTCGATTGTAAGCTTCGCCATGTTCTTTTCTAACTTTTCTACCTGTAAACTCATTTTATAAATTCCTCCTTGCATATAAGTAACTGTCCAGCCATATAAATCTGTAAATCTTGCACTTAAAGACAGTAACATTAGATTACTATATCATAGTTTTTCGCTGTTGTCACCAAGTTTCTGGAGAATATTACATATTTATAAAGATGACAATTCTTTATTTATTTGGTAAAATGATTAATAAATTGTTACTATTCACAGTCGATTAAAAATATAAACAATAACATTGGTACATTAGGAGGCAGACAAATTATGAAAAAAGCATATGCATTTCTTGCAGAAGGATTTGAAGAGGTAGAGGCTCTTGCGGTAATTGATGTTTTAAGACGAGCTGATATTGACATGAAAATGGTTTCCATAAATAATGAAAAAGCCGTAACAGGAAGTCATGGTATCACCATTATGGCTGACGAACTTTTTGCCGATATAAAAGAAGATGATGCAGACCTGTATTTCCTTCCGGGTGGTTTGAGAGGAACTAATAATCTTGGTTCACACGAAGAATTATGTACCCTGCTAAAAGAAAAATTCGTGGCAGGACGCCATATAGCCGCTGTCTGCGCCGCTCCAAGTGTTCTCGGAAAGCTTGGTATACTCCACGGAAAAAAAGCAACCTGCTATCCGGGATTTGAAGATAAATTAACAGGCGCAACGGTTCTGACAGAAGACCGTTCAAAAAGGGTTGTAACCGACGGCAACGTAACCACAAGCCGCGGCATGGGAACAAGTATCGAATTAGGACTTGAGCTTGTGTCCATATTGGTGGGAAAGGAAACCTCTGATCATCTTGCTACGAGCATACAGCATATCTGACATAAATCAGAGTGTCAAAAGACAAATCAATTCAGATAATCGAGGAGGCAGCATAAATAATGAGATTTTTAAATAAATATGGCGTATATATAGGTGTAACCGCCGGTATACTTTTAACATCAGCCCTTTTTACCGGTTGCAGTAAAAAAACTGATATTCCCGACGTAACCGTGTCCTATGGTCCTGAAGTCGGTTTTGCCGATGGAAACGTGGATTTGTCAGGCGATACACCTGTCATTGATATAAGCGACATAAAATCTCCTGTAGGGGCTAATATTGATTTTTTATCAGGAGTCACCGTAGCCAACGAGGATTTATTTGATGATTTGGAAGTATGGGTTGATGCCTCTACCGTAGACATCTTTACCCCCGGCAATTACACTGCCACTTACACCTTTAACTATGACGGAAAATCCGTTTCAAAAAATGTAACCGTCACCATTATGGCTTCCGACACCGAACAGTCGGCTTCCGACACTGCAGGCGGTTCTTCAGGCAACACAAATCCCGGCAGCAGTTCTTCCGATGGAAATAGTTCTTCCGGTGGCAGCTCTTCCGGTGGAAATAGTTCAGCCGGACAGCAGGCACCTCCCGGCACCACTGTAAATACTACAGTGTCCGGTCAGGATTCCCCTGTTAATCCGGGTACTTCTTCCGATGTTAACAGTTCGTCAGAAATTACCACTACGCAAAATACCGGTGACAACCAGACTACTTCTGGTTCACATGAGCCACAGCAGCCTGACACCCCTACGACAACACGTCAGATTGTTACCACATCAGGAGACAGCTCAACTGAGAATAAAAACATCGGAAATTACACCATAGAGCTCTTGTCAGGCAAAACAATCACAATCAAAAATACCACTTCAAACTACATTGTATCCACAAGAACCGATGTTACAACAACAACGAGAAACAATAAAACTTACAGAGTTTCAACCCTTGTAATTACATACAATACCGGTGTTGAACAGATTCTTGAAACCCTTGAAGAGCGCATAAAATAAATATTATCAGGAGATTTGTATGGAAATAGAGAGAAAATATCTGATAGCATATGACAGAATTCCTTTTACTTTAGAGGAAATGCCCCACCACATCATCGAGCAGGCTTATCTGTGCACTGCCCCCGTTGTCCGTGTCAGAAAGGAAGATGACAGCTATTATATGACTTACAAGGGTGGCGGACTTATGGCAAGAGAGGAGTATAATCTCCCTCTCACAAAAGAGGCATACGACCATCTCCTAACCAAAGCCGACGGAAATATCATCACAAAGACGCGATACATTATTCCATTTAACGAGAATTCCATAAATAAGCCCCTTACCATCGAGCTGGATGTTTTTGAAGGAAAATTTAAGGGATTATATCTTGCAGAGGTAGAATTCGAGTCCGTGGAAGACGCCAATGCATTTCTCCCTCCCGACTGGTTCGGAGAAGATGTGACTTACGACGGCAAATACCACAACTCCAGAATGAGCATGCAGTAATAAAAAGTAACTTCGATGACATTTACCTTATCGAAGTTACTTTTACACTAAACAGCCATTTATTTCAATGCTGTAATTTCCATATTGTCCTGTCTTGATAAATCTACATATGCACCGCCTACAAGTACTCCCGGACGTCCCAGAGCATATTTATTAATCATGACAATCTTGCCTTCCATATCACCGTTAAGAATTACATCTGCATTTATATAAGTCTGAGCGATTTTCTCAAGGAATGTAAACAATACTTTCGGGTCATATGCATCAATATTTTCCTCAAACACCGAAATAACTTCAAACGGGCATATACCCTTTCTATATATTCTGTTTGAAGTCATGGCATCATATACATCTGCAATAGCTACAATCCTTGCAAACGGATCTATCTCATTGTATCTGAGTTTTGAAGGATATCCCTTTCCGTCGCACCTCTCATGATGCTGCAACGCCGCCTGCTTAATTTTTTCATCCAAATCAATATCTTTTAAAAGATTATATCCATGAATCGTATGTGTCTGTACAAGGGCATACTCTGTAGGCGAAAGTCTTCCCGGTTTCGTAATGACTTCAATAGGTATCATTACCTTTCCGATATCATGAAGCATACCGCAAATAGTCAGTGTATCACAATCCTCTTCCGAATATCCCATCCACGTACCGATAATACGGCAGATAAGTGCAACATTTACCGAATGAATGTACGTCAGGTCATCATAACCTTCTATACAGTGAATCATATCAAAGATACTTACATCCGGTTTAAAATCATCAGTAATCTTCTTTACACTTTCAAGAAGTCCGTTTAAATCTATATCCTTATTCTTTGTTACTACATCATTGATACAATCCTTAATGTTATTGACAGATTCCTCAAAGAGCGACTCAAATATCTGAAACTGCTCGCTCTCCTTAATCTTTCTATAGTATCCGCCTGACTCAATCTTGTACTCACTGAATATGTGCCTCTCAATATCCTCCTGATTATATGACGCCAGTTTGACAGGCTTGTCATCTTCAATAAAAAAGTCAAATACTGAGTAATACTTAAGTCTGTCGATAATATCCTTGTCCAGAACTGTACCTCTCGCAATGATCAGATGGTTGTTTTCAGCATAAACGTCGCCCGCAACAACCATTCCTTCTTCAGCTTTAATTGTAAGAATCCTCTTCATATGCTTATCCCCTAAATCCATTTAATTTACTACATTGACCGGTCTTCCTTCCATAAAACAGGCAATGTTATCACATACTATATCAAGCAGACGTTCCCTTGTCTCCACCGGTGCCCATGCAACATGTGGCGTAATGGTAATATTCTTAGCATCACATAAAGGATTGTCCTTATCCATAGGCTCCGTTGTTAGCACGTCAACCGCAGCATATATCATATCTTCATTTAATGCTCTGGCAAGACCGGCTTCATCCATGATTCCGCCTCTTGCAGTGTTGACAAACAGACTGCCCTTTTTGAATTTTGAAAAAGTCTCATAATCAAAAATCTTCTCCGACGACGGGTTAAGCGGACAGTGAACCGTCACCACATCGGCAGTGGTTACAAGCGTATCAAAATCAACAAATTCAACATCTTCATCTTCCTTCGGGCTTCTGTTATATGCCATTACCTTCATACCAAAAGCCTTGGCAATCTGCGCCACCTTTTTTCCTATGGCACCATACCCGACAATGCCGATAGTTTTGCCCGAAACCTCACTCATCCTATAGACAAATGGAGAAAATACCTCTGAATTTTTCCAGCCCCCGTCTTTTACAAAACGGTCGTACTCTTTAATCTTTCCAAAATGGTCAAGAATGAGAGCAAATGTATGCTGCGCAACCGCATCAGTCGAATAGCTGCCTGCATTACATACTGTAATGCCAAGCTCTCTTGCATATTGTATATCTATATTGTTATAACCGGTAGCAAACAGCCCTATGTACTTGAGATTACGACATTCTCCGAGATTTTCCGTTCCGAGATGTGTCTTATTGCACAGTACAATATCTGCATCACCAATATGTTCTACCATCTCCTCAGGCTTCGTCAGCTCATAAAGAACAAGTTCACCCAATTCTCTAAGTGGGTCAAAAAAGCTGATATCCGAGGCAATGGTCTTTGCATCAGTCACAACAATCTTCATTATTCTTTTGCACCTCGCTTAAATCATACAACTATTTTCATAATTATACTCTTTTTTTAACATTTAGTAAACCTTTTCTTGATAAAAATAAAGAGCCTTGATACAACTTCTCATCAAGACTCCTTTAAAGTGCGGATGACAGGAATCGAACCTGCACACCGAAGTACTAGATCCTAAGTCTAGCGCGTCTGCCAGTTCCGCCACATCCGCATAACAGGTGTCATTATATCAGACACCTGAAAAATATGCAAGACGGATTTACTTACTTTTACAATCTTACTTGAAATAGTACAGATACAAATCCTCCAGACTTGCAGCGATTGCTTTATAAGCATACTGTGTTGGTGGTTCATCGGCAATAATTCTGGCAATAAGTCCATCTGCCGAATTCTTAAGGTTGCTTATGACATACTGCTCCTGCAGTTTCTTAAATTCATCATCCTTTACATAAACCTCGAATACCTTTGATTCCATGATTTTCAGCAATTCTGCCGGTGAGCCTTTACTGATAATAGAGCCTTTTTTCAAAAAAACAATCTCCTTTGCTATGGCCTCCACATCTGATATTATATGTGTTGCCAATATGACAATCCTGTCCTTTGAGAGCTCACTGATAAAGTTTCGTATTCTTATACGCTCCTGAGGGTCTACTCCTGCCGTAGGCTCATCAAGAATCAGCAGCTTAGGATCGTTAAGCAGTGCCTGTGCCAGCATCAGACGTTGTCTCATACCTCCCGAAAAACCGCCTATTTTGTCCTTTCTGTTATTTTCAAGATTTACAACCTCCAACAGCTCCGTTATCCTTTTTGCTGCTTCTTTCCTGTTTATTCCCTTAATCTGCGCCATATACATCAAAAATACCCCTGCAGTAAAATCCTCATAATACCCTTGCTCCTGAGGCATATATCCCAGTATACTCCGGTACTCTTTCCCAAGCTTTAATATTTCCTTGTCGTTCCACAGTATTTCACCTGTTTCCCTCTTGACATTATCCGTCAATAGATTTATCAGGGTACTCTTCCCTGCACCATTTGGTCCAAGAAAACCATATATCCCATTTTCAAGTTCAATGCTCACATTGTTTAACGCCTGAATATCACCATAATTTTTTGAAAGATTCTTTACTTCTAATTTCATATTCTGTCACCCCTATGTAATACACCATTTTCTGTATCCCCGTACCAGACTCATTATTCCAACTGCAATAATGGCAACTCCCACAACACCAACCACTGCGATGCTCTTAACTTTTAACAGCAATGGGCCGATGGACATCACCGACACTACAGAATAGTTTTCAAATCCCGCAAACCCCATAACACTAAGGAGTGCAGGTGCACACAGAATAAATGATACAATTATTGTCTTCCTTTGATTTACCGTCATAGACACAGCACACACAAACACTGCCATTCCCACCAGCACCAAAGCCTTTAAGAAATACATTCCCACAACAAACACACCTATGCTGCACCGAAACGGCACAAACTCAAGCATGTACACACTCTGTACAGGAGCTGCGAATCCACTTAGCCCATACACATAGCTGATGGATACTATTTCTATAACTGTTGATACAGCACTCATTACCAGTGTCACTACAACAGCGGCCCTCATTTTCATGCTAAATACTTTCGAACGGCCGTCCATACTTCCTCTGACAATGAAGAGAGTACCGCTTTTCTTCTCATATGAGAACACTCCGCTGCAAAGCAATACTACCGCAAATATCAGTACAATATTCCCCATTGTATCTCCGGTCGTAAAAAGATGATTGTATCCATACATATTTATATACCATCCGTCAATGTCTCTTTCTGTCTTTTGCAACTCAATGTAATCTTTTTGCTCCTTAATCTGCGACATAAAGATTCTCTCCGACTCAAATGTATGGTATCTCATTGCGCATATCATAAGCTGTTCTTCAGTTATTCTGCCTGCCTCATAATCAATTGCCGCCTGCTCATACTCTTTTTCAATATCAGAAAGCATTTCCGACATCTCAGAAATATACTGTTCTGACTCATCACCCGGAACTCCCTCATAATTTTCCATAAAATCATAATAAAGTTCCTGTGCAGCCGAACGTCGCACCTCACTTAAATCTGTCTGGTTTATCATGGTTGCAAACAATACGATTAGAACAACTATACCTTTTTGCTTTACAAGTATTTTATAAAATTCCATACCTCCCGCCGAAAGCTTCTCCGGTAGTGACATAATAAATGCCTTTTTTCTTGTTTTCCCATGTCTTGACCTGCATGGATACCGTTTTATACCGATTATCATGGAAACGGAAAGAATAATCATTACAAAAACGCCATATGCGACAAATATTACAGAATCTTTATTTACTGCCTCCGAGTTAATGCTCAGATTTTTATATTCAGTAAAAAATGACATATCCGACATCAAATACCAGAAATTACAATATCTTAAATAATTGTACGGACTGTTTGGGCTGATAAAATAATAGCTTATGTACATAAGACAGCCCAATGCGCCGATAATCCCACCTGATATAATCACATTGTCGACCATAAACATTATTAGCCACACGACAAGTGATATGGCAAATACCATCAAAACTTTATATATCAGATACCAGATAAGAAATTCTCCTATACTTAAATCCCACGTAAAATCAGAAAACATCTCCATGGATTGTATCGGATAATCTGTCACACCAACAAGATTACCCTGAAAGCGTATTGCACTCACAATCAGATTGCCACCATAGAAAGTCATTACAATAATAACAGTCCACAAAAACAATGCAGATATTTTATGAAGCACAAGTCTTCCCCTGCCGTTTTTACCTGAATATATGATACTTCTTAATCCCTGTTTTTTTTCCTCAACTAACGCAAACGCTACAAACATTATGCCTAAAAGCACAAATCCGTTAATTGCATCATAAGAAAAGAATTCTTTTAAAAATATGTCATCAAAAGCTACCGGTTCAACATTCAGTATCCTTTCAAAATCAGACTTCGTCTTTTGAAGGTTACTCTCAGAAAAGGAATCCTTCTTTGCGAATATACTGATTCCCCCCAGAGAATCGGCCTGTTTGATAACTTCCTCTATGCCGCTCCTGTAATTTTTAACATATTCAAGCCTCTCTGCCCTGTAGTTTTCCTCATCATATTCCGCTTCTTCAAACTGCCATTGATCATTCCGGCGGTTTTCCATCTCCACGGAATACAGAAAGAAAAATACCTGCAACACAAATAATCCCCCTAAAAGCAGCATTGTCTTTTTAGAAATTTTTCTCCACTCCATAAACGTTCCTCAAATATATATTATCGTAAATACTGCCACTTACCGTCACCTGAAACTGCGTCTGAAATATCAAGTGCCGCAAATCCTCCATACTCCATCACTCCTGCTATTACAGTCCTGATAAAAAGATATTCTCCGTCACACATACCTGAGATTGCATCAATCCCAACGGAATAAACCAATTTTCCTCTCAAATCATATATATTAAATGTCTCACTGCCAATTACATACACATACTGACTGTCAACATAAATTTGTTCATTTTCACTATTTACTCCCTCAAGTCTTTCTTCCTTCCCCGTTACCATGTCATACACATTTGTTCCCTTGTCATGATAATAATACAGTTTATTGTCAGCTATTACATAATCAGAATATACTCCCTTTCTCACCAGCTTTATCTCACCTGTATTAATATTATAGGCAAAGACACCTGCTTCTATCTTTGTACATGTATCATCTATAAAATTTCCTGCCTGAAAGAACACATAATCACCATATGGTTTTATACGGTAAACATTGGAACGCTCTCCTGTAAGCTTAAATACAACTTCCTCCGTATCACCGCCCATTTTCATTCTACGTATTCTCGGTTCACTTTCAAAACCTTCCAGATAGTACACATATCCTCTGTGTATACATATCTCCGGGGTGCCAAAATGAAAACTGTTGGGATCTCCCGGTACCGTAGTATCCTGCTTGTACAGCTTCATGTACTGCTCACATGTGCTTCCGTCCTCCGATACCTTATACAAGTACATATTTCCTTCAAAATCATAACCTATTACATATACATACCCCTCATAAAACATAATTATATTTCTGTTATATTCTATAACACCCTCCATTACTGAAGATTCAGCATTAAACCACGCGTTGCAGTTCTCATCTGAATGGCTGCACTCCGGTTTATTACATACCGGGACTGTTTTCTCTGTTGCCCTATCAAAAAACATCAAAAGACCGTTACCTGTTTCCATTGAATACTCACCCCAATAATAATAACCATTTTTTGATTTCGCCATCCTTGTCCATTCAAAGCAAGGCTGTGCATCCGTATCCTGTACATACTGTAGATTATAGTTTTTAAGGTCAAGCAGTTCCTCATCATAACCTCCGATACCCTCAGACACAACAGGTTCTCTTATCTCCCCGACAGCCTCGGTGATATTATTCTCTCCCTCCTTGTCTGTCTCATTTTTTTCATTGCATGAAAACAAAAATACTGATGCTGCCAATACAAAACTCACTGCAAAAAACTTTTTTGATTTCACAGGCATTACCTCCCTATCTTTATCTCTGTAACACCACTATATAATATATTTCTTATGAAAAACTTGTGATTTTCCTTAAAAAATTCTTAATATTACGAATTCCTCCGCTGTGCGTCCGGTCGCCTCTTCGAGGCTATATATTTTTTAGTTGACAATCCATTTTTTATATGATATAAATATATGCGTGTCAAAAATACATAGGGGCGTAGTTCATCGGTAGAATAAGAGTCTCCAAAACTCCTGAGCCGGGTTCGATTCCTGGCGCCCCTGCTCAAAAAAAGCTTCAAGTCATTGACTTGAAGCTTTTTTACAAAATGATTCTTTCCCAACAGTTCTTACACCAAAAGAAAAATCTAAATCAAACTAATAATTCCCGTTTCCAACACTTTATCATCAATTAATAGAGTATCTCCCTGATCAATCAGTGAAATAAAGACATCATAATTATCTTTTATAATAGAAAGAGCTTCTTCGAGTGTGCCCTCTTTTCCTTCCGACATGCTTGTAACTATTTCGGTGATATATGTTGATAAGTAATCATATAAATGCTCTATGTACATAATTAATGAAGTATCATTTTGAAGCGCTGAATGTGCAATTTCGTTTCTTATCCTGTACAAACGCTGAATTTGCCATTCCACACGGTCATGATGATTCTTTACTTTTGTTTTTAACATCCCAATATCATTTATAATTCTGAACACTTCTTCAGTTCTATATTTAAGCAATGAATTGACCTCACTTTTCTGCAAGAGTATTTCATATAATTCAGGTTTTCTAAACACCTGAATTATTTCTTTAACCATTTTTTGCTTAGAATCCTGTTTAATATCAATAAAATGTCCCGGAAAATCAAATTCAACTTTACAACGACTACAATCTTCAACATAATTACGCACAATCCTATAGATATATCTTAATGACATTGCTGCAGGAACTGTTTGCTTTACATTTGAAATAATGTCCTGATACATTTTTGTCCTTGCAAGTGATTCCAATGCTACCCATAAATTCATATACTTTTCTTCTTGAAACAATGAAGCCCTGCTAATGTTTGCATATCCAAAAGAACCTGTTAGTTTTTCACGTAATTCTTTTTTATTTTCATCTGCAAAAATATTTCTTGTATATTCAAAAACTTTGCTGGAACTGTCCAGATAGTCATATGTCTTATATAATTGCTCTGCATTCAAAGACTTATGATATTTATTAGTACTATTTATAGAAACAATAGAAACCGATGATAAATCCCATGCGCTTACCAAATTATAAAAACTTGCCATATTTAATTGGTCAGATATTTTCCTAATGGCTGAATGTGCCGCAGAATAAACGTCAAATGCATAAACTTGAACATAAAAGTATCGTTTTTCTGCATTCAATAAACTTCTTATATCTTTAAGGTAACTAAAATCTTGAACTAACTGCTCATATGTATATACATCTAATCCCAGGTTACTTAACACACTTAATGTATCTGAATTGTCACTATTTCTCTGATTTCTAAATGGAATGTGAATTAATACATCATGAATATTTTTTTCGCGGCTTAATATTGCTTCCTCAAATAAATTCCATTGTTCATCATACTCTTTATCTTCCCTAAAAAAGCGAAGCAAATCAATTAATGCACGTGAAGACCATCCATTATGAGCCGCCTGACTGGCAACAACATTAGAATAAAACTCAATGTCTTTTATAGAACCCATTAAAATACTGTTTTTCAACTCTGTAACAGCATTTTTCTCATATGAAGGTGATATTTCATTGATGACATAACTCACTTGAGCAAGTAATCTGTGTTTTTCAGCATCAGTCTTAGGCCTAGACCCTAGGCTAAATTTCAACCTATTTACCACCCCCTTATAGTACTTTTCCATTATTGCATCTGTATTCAAAATAAACAAGGTTTCTTCCCTACATGCCTCCACATTAGCATCATTTATAAATACCCCTGTCAATGTTTTCCTTAAAACTTCGGATAGTTCTTCTAATGCACTCAATGAGGTTAGTATCCTATATTGGTAAATGTCTAAAGTCTTTTCATTAACTAATTCCTGCCATATTTGATAAAAAGGAATCAATTTTTCCATTACGCCTTTTCGGCGTAATTGTTCATCATTGTTATCTTTTAGCATATTGTGCCTTTCACCCCTTGACTTTTGTTTTTTTTATGTATATAATCTGCATATATCTTAAAAATATATACGGATATAAGAGGTAACTCCTTTAGTATCGAGGCACTGCCCATACAAAAAGGTCAACCTCTTTTTTTATTATAAAATATCATACTTTTCTTTGTTTAATTTAACAACAAACTCAACCCCTTGAAAACAAAGGGCTGAGTCAATTTTTTATTATACTTATTTTCAAAATAATCCTATCAACACCACTATTCTGTATATCTGTTCAGTGTTGTTCTTGCCTGATCTGTTATATCTCTCTGATATGCAATCTCATTCTCCATATGCCTTGACACGTCATTTGCTACCATTGCTGCGTCAAGAAGCTTGCCTAGTAGTTCATTTACCGTAGTTGAAATCTTGTTCTGCTCTTCCGCATTATCGTAGATTCCTTTCATGGAGTCAACCATTCCCTCGACGTACTGCTGAACCTCATTAATCTTCTTTGAAATCTCTGCTGATGACGACTTTGTCTGACTTGCAAGATTCTGTACTTCCTTTGCAACCACGGCAAATCCAAGTCCGTGTTCACCTGCTCTTGCCGCCTCTATGGTGGCATTCAATGAAAGAATGTTTGTCTTGTTGGCAATTCCCGATATAACTCCTGCGAAATTGGCAATAACATTGGAAACTTCCTTCATCTGCTCGATACATTTCTGTGATGCGGCAACAGCCTCGTTTAAATCACCAATCTTTTTTATAAGTATGTCAATCTCACTTATACCGTCTTTAACGAGATTGAGAGATGTATCAGACGAGTTGATTACATCAAATGCATTCTTCTCAAGCTTTAACTGCGATTCGTCAAGATCTTCAACTATTTTTAATACCTCATTTGCTAATTCAGTGCTCATAAAAACCTCCTCCGTAACCATATATTACCGTTGTAATTCTTTTATATTTTTTATGCCGATAAGCTTTATACCGTCCGGCTTTTTTATGCTCTCAAGTGATACCTGGGGCATGATACATGTATCAAATCCCAGCTTCACAGCCTCCATAACCCTTTGCTCAGGATTGCTTACCGCCCTGACTTCTCCCGACAATCCCACTTCTCCAAAAACGATTGTCCTGTCATCCACAATCCTGTCCCTATAGCTTGAAATAATTGCAATTACAATGCCTAAATCAAGAGCAGGTTCCGATATTTTTAATCCTCCTGCAATATTTACATACGCATCATAATCTGACAAAGGATACCCAAGTCTCTTCTCCAAAACCGCCATGAGAAGATTAACCCTGTTATAATCTGTTCCTGCTGCCGTTCTTCGCGGCATACCAAAGTTCGTCTTGCTTACAAGTGCCTGAATCTCCACAAGAATTGGTCTCGTACCTTCCAGAGAACATGCCACAACGGAACCTGATGAATTTTCCGGTCTTCCGTCCAGCATATATTCTGAAGGATTTTTAACCTCCTTAAGACCCTCTGAGCGCATCTCAAATACACCTATCTCATTGGTCGAGCCAAATCTGTTCTTGACACCTCTTAAAATTCTGTATGCTGCATATCTGTCACCTTCAAAATACAGCACAGTATCCACCATGTGCTCTAACACTCTCGGTCCTGCAACAACACCTTCCTTTGTCACATGACCGACGATAAAAATGGAAATCGCCATTCCTTTTGCTATCTGCATCAATCTGTTGGTAGATTCCCTTACCTGCGACACACTTCCCGGAGCCGAATCAATCTCATCATTGCCGATTGTCTGAATGGAATCAACGATAACAACCTCGGGACTTACTTCTTTTATTACTTCTTCCATTATCCTGAGATTGGTCTCACAAAGTAACAAAAGATTATCTGAAAAATCACCGATTCTATTTGCTCTTAACTTTATCTGTTTTAAAGATTCTTCTCCTGATATGTACAGTACCTTTCTTCCGTCATTTGCAAGATTCCTGCAGGTCTGTAAAAGCAATGTGGATTTTCCTATACCGGGGTCTCCGCCCACAAGTATCAGCGAACCTCTGACAATGCCTCCGCCCAGTACACGGTCAAGCTCCTCTATATTTGTTTTTATTCTGTCATCTTCATCAAGAGAAATCTCAGACACAGAAGCAGGCTTAGACCTCTCCCATGTCGAAACTGCTCCTGATATACCTCTGGTCTTACTCTTTATGACAGGTTCCTCAACAAGTGTATTCCACTCTCTGCATGCCGGACACTGTCCCATCCATTTTGCAGATTCATAGCCGCATTCTTTACAGAAAAATGCCGTCTGCTTTCCCTTAGCCATGAATTATTCCTTCACAATCTTAATCTTTGTTGTTCCGTTGGATGCCGGTACGCTCAGTGATATCTTACCTCCAAGATTGGTATTCACACTGCCCGCATTAACACCGTCAATATAGGTAACATACTCTGTTCCTTCCTCAAGCTCAACAGTTATCTGTGTATCTGACAATGCTTCAACATCAAAGCTTACTCCGCTATTCTCTACTTTAAAATTATTAACAGCTGTACCGGGTACCGACTCATAAACAAACATCCCGTTTCTCTCAAGCTTAGTAATATCCTTATATGTCTTCACTTTGTATAAATCACCCTTGAATTCAAAGTCTGACTTTTTAGATTTCTCTGCCAACTGATAATTTCCAAAGCTGAGAGTTCCATTGTCCTCAATTCGAATTAATTCTTCTACAACTGCCATTTTTTTAATCCTCCTATGTGTTTTTTATTTAGAGCTGTACTCTGATTTATAAAAATTTCTATTTTGCCACCATAATTGTTCTTACAATTATAATATATTTAAGCAGATTTTTCTACTATTTTTTATTTGTGGCAGAAAACTTTAATTCCTTACCGCTAAGTGACACATTCACTTTATCTCCAGCCTTAATATTTCCTGCCAGAATTTCCTCTGCCAGAGGGTCCTCCACCTTATTGACAAGTGCTCTTCTAAGAGGTCTTGCACCATATTTCTTATCATATCCGCTGTCCACGAGATATTTTCTTGCTGACGGTGTAACATTAAGAGTAATACCCATCTGCTCATATATTCTCTTGTCTATCTCCTTAAGCATAATGCCTATAATCTTAGCTATATCATCCTTATTCAGGGCATGGAATACTATTATATCATCAATTCTGTTTAAGAATTCAGGCTTAAACATCTGCTTAAGCTCTTCCATTACATTACTCTTCATGGCTTCATAGTCTGCCTTATCGTCCTCTGCGGCTCCGAATCCCAGTCTCTTTGGCTCCATTATCCTTGAAGCCCCGGCAGTTGATGTCATAATTATGATAGTATTCTTAAAATCTACGGTTCTTCCCTGGGCGTCTGTAATTCTTCCGTCATCCAACACCTGAAGAAGTACGTTAAACACATCAGGATGGGCCTTCTCTATCTCATCAAAAAGCACAACAGAGTATGGGTTTCTTCTCACCTTCTCACTGAGCTGTCCGCCCTCCTCAAAGCCTACATATCCCGGAGGTGAACCAATGATTTTTGAAACACTGTGCTTTTCCATATATTCAGACATATCCACTCTGATAATGGAATTTTCATCTCCGAACACTGCCTCAGCCAATGCTTTTGACAATTCTGTCTTTCCAACACCGGTTGGTCCAAGGAAAAGGAATGAGCCTGTTGGTCTCTTAGGATCTTTAAGTCCAACT
>JBGVOL010000094.1:0-25275 GCA_045126475.1 Lachnospiraceae bacterium
TCACCGATGTTGGCATATCTTCTAGTAGAACCGCCCATTACTCTGATTGTAAGTAATTCTTTAGCGCCTGTATTATCAGCAACTTTAAGTCTACTTTCCTGTTGAATCATAATAATTCTCCTTCCTACTACTATCTAGCCTACTCGATGATTTCAACAAGTCTCCATATATTACCCTTTGATAATGGTCTTGTCTCCATAACCTTTACAGTATCGCCGATACCGCACTCGTTGTTCTCATCATGAGCCTTTAATTTATAAGTTCTCTTAACGATCTTGTTGTATAATGGATGCTTTACGTTCTCGTAAACAGCTACAACAATTGTCTTGTCCATCTTGTCACTTACTACCTTGCCGGTACGTGTCTTTCTTAAATTTCTTTCCACGACAAATGTCTCCTTTCTCAGATTTTCAAACTACAACTAGTTAGCCTTAGCCTGCTCAGAAAGTACAGTCTGAATTCTTGCGATATTCTTTCTAACTTCCTTAATTCTGCTTGTATTGTCTAACTGATTTGTTGCGTTCTGGAATCTTAAATTGAAAAGTTCCTTTTTAGCAGCTACTAATTCATCATTTAATTCTGCAGCTGATTTTGCCTTTAAATCTTCTACATACTTATTAATTTTCACTGTTATCACCGCCTTCTAAATCTGCGCGAGAAACGATCTTGCACTTTACAGGTAACTTATGAGTTGCGAGACGAAGAGCCTCTCTGGCTACTTCTTCAGCTACACCGGAAATCTCGAATAATACTCTGCCCGGCTTAACAACTGCTACCCAGTACTCAAGTGTTCCTTTTCCAGAACCCATTCTTGTTTCTGCTGGTTTTGTAGTTACTGGCTTATCTGGGAATATCTTAATCCAAACCTTACCACCACGCTTGATATAACGTGTCATAGCGATACGGGCAGCTTCGATCTGGTTTGACTTAATCCATGCTGGTTCCATAGCGACAATACCAAATTCACCGTTAGTAATCTTGTTACCTCTCATAGCCTTACCAGCCATGGTACCACGGAATTGTTTACGACGCTTAACTCTCTTTGGCATTAACATTATTTATCGCTCCCTTCCTTTTCGTCTTCCTTTGCAGGTGCGGCCTTTGTTGGAAGAACTTCGCCGTTGTAAATCCAAACCTTAACACCAACCTTACCGTATGTTGTGTCAGCCTCTGCAAATCCGTAATCTATATCAGCACGTAATGTCTGAAGTGGAATAGTTCCTTCTGTATAGAACTCTGTACGAGCCATATCAGCACCGCCAAGACGTCCTGAACATGCAGCCTTGATGCCCTTAGCACCGGCCTTAAGGCTTCTGCCCATTGCAGACTTCATAGCTCTTCTGAATGAAACACGGTTCTCTAACTGGAGAGCAATGTTCTCAGCTACTAACTGAGCATCCTTATCAGGCTTCTTGATTTCCTTAACATCAACAAGAACCTTCTTTGTTGATAACTTCTGTACTTCTTCCTTTAACTTATCGATTTCAGCACCGCCCTTGCCGATAACAACACCAGGCTTAGCTGTGTAAACGATAACCTTACATCTGTCAGATGCTCTCTCGATTTCAATCTTAGAAACACCTGCGCTATATAACTTCTTCTTAAGGTATTCTCTGATTTTGTGATCTTCTACAAGATTATCAGCGAAATCAGCTTCTGCATACCACTTTGAATCCCATTCTTTAATAACGCCGACTCTTACGCCGTGAGGATTAACTTTCTGTCCCATTTCGCGTTCTCCTTTCCGCTAACTATTTCTCATTGAGCACGATTGTTAAGTTACACATTCTCTTCTCGATTCTGTATGCTCTACCCTGTGCTCTTGGTCTGATTCTCTTCATGATTGGTCCCTGGTTTGCATAGCACTCCTCGATGTAGAGGTTGTCAATGCTCATACCATTGTTGTTCTCAGCGTTTGCAATTGCTGACTTTAAGAGTTTCTCTATCACTGAAGATGCATATCTAGGATTGTAAGCTAAGATACCCAGTGCTGACTGAACATCTTTTCCTCTTATTGCATCAAGTACGAAGCATGCCTTCTGTACTGAAATTCTAGCGTAAGAAAGTTTTGCTGATGGTCTTGTGTCCTTATTAGCATTTCTTTCTCTCTTTATCTGACTTCTATGTCCTTTTGCCATGGATTTGACCTCCTTTCAATCTTCTCTCCACTAACGTTTTGTCTTCTTATCGTCTTTACCATGTCCTCTGAATGTTCTGGTAGCAACGAATTCACCAAGCTTATGTCCAACCATATCTTCTGTTACATATACCGGAACATGCTTTCTTCCATCGTGAACTGCTATTGTATGTCCAACCATTTGTGGGAAGATTGTAGAACGTCTTGACCAAGTCTTAATTACTGACTTCTGTCCAGACTCGTTCATTGCATCAACTTTCTTAAGTAAGTGTGCATCCGCAAATGGACCTTTTTTTAATGATCTAGCCATTGGTAATCCTCCTTATTTAATGTTCTTTCCATCGCGTCTTCTTACGATGAGCTTGTTAGACTGCTTGTTCTTCTTTCTTGTCTTTAAGCCAAGTGCAGGTTTGCCCCAAGGTGTACATGGACCCGGACGACCAATACCGGTCTTACCTTCACCACCACCGTGTGGATGGTCATTAGGGTTCATAACAGAACCACGAACTGTAGGTCTGATACCCATGTTGCGTTTACGACCTGCTTTACCAATGTTAACTAAGTCGTGTTCAATGTTACCAACTGTACCGATTGTTGCACGGCAGATAACCGGTACCATTCTCATTTCGCCTGATGGTAATCTAAGTGTTGCATACTTGCCTTCCTTAGCCATAAGCTGTGCTGAGTTTCCTGCTGAACGAACTAACTGACCGCCCTTTCCAGGATATAACTCAACGTTGTGTACTTCTGTACCAACCGGAATTGCCTCAAGTGGTAAGCAGTTACCAACCTTGATTTCAGCATTTGCACCGCTCATTACTGTCATGCCATCCTTTAATCCGTTAGGAGCTAAGATGTATGCCTTCTCGCCGTCTGCGTAGCAGATTAATGCGATGTTTGCTGTTCTGTTTGGATCGTACTCAATACCAACTACTGTAGCAGGTATATCATCTTTTCTTCTCTTGAAGTCAATGATTCTGTACTTTCTTCTTGCACCGCCTCCGCGATGTCTAACTGTTATCTTACCCTGGTTGTTACGACCGGAATTCTTCTTTAATGAAACAACTAATGACTTCTCAGGAGTTGACTTTGTAATCTCTGAAAAATCAAGACCTGTCATATTTCTTCTAGAAGGTGTATATGGGTTATATGTCTTAATTCCCATTGTTTTATCTCCTTTCATGTTTCACCAATATTGTTTTCTGGTGAAAACTATTCTACAGACCCTCGAAAATCTCGATGTCCTTGCTGTCCTCTGTTAACTGAACGATTGCCTTCTTTGTCTTGGCAGTCTTTCCGGTAACCATACCACGTCTGCGGTTCTTACCGTCTAAGTTCATTGTGTTAACGCTTGCTACCTTTGTTCCTTCGAACATTTTCTCAACAGCTTCTTTAATCTGTGCCTTGTTTGCTTCTGTGTGAACTAAGAATGTATACTTCTTTGAGCTCATCTCGTTCATGCTCTTCTCTGTAATTACAGGCTTGAGGATTACATCATAGTATTTAATGTCTGCCATTATGCGTACACCTCCTCGATTGTTGCTACAGCTGCTTTATCAATAACTACTGTATCGTACTTTAAGATGTCGAATACGTTGATTGTGTTT
This sequence comes from Lachnospiraceae bacterium, assembly GCA_045126475.1. GTDB lineage: Bacteria > Bacillota > Clostridia > Lachnospirales > Lachnospiraceae > SVEL01. Next base: position 3,745 of record JBGVOL010000094.1, read on the forward strand.
GTTAAAGCTGTCTTAACTGTAGGAATGTTCTTTGCTGATCTTACAACGTTCTCATCATTGCTGTTTAATACAACCAATGCCTTAGAAACCTTTAAGTTGTTTAATGCCTCAGCAAACTTCTTTGTCTTAGCTTCCTCTAATTTAATTTCATCAACAACGATGAACTTGTTCTCCTGAACTCTTGATGTCAATGCTGACTTAAGAGCTAACTGCTTCTCTTTCTTGTTCATCTTGAAAGAGTAATCTCTTGGCTTTGGAGCAAATACGATACCACCGCCGGTCCACTGTGGAGCTCTTGTAGAACCCTGTCTAGCGTGACCTGTACCTTTCTGCTTCCAAGGCTTTCTTCCGCCGCCGCTAACCTCAGAACGTGTCTTTGCGCTCTGTGTTCCCTGACGATTGTTTGCAAGCTGATTTACAACAGCCATGTGTACTAAGTGATTGTTTACCTCAACACCAAATACAGCATCATTAAGCTCGATATCACCAACCTGCTTGCCTTCCATATTGTAAACAGATACCTTTGCCATCTGTGTGTTCCTCCTTCCTTACTAATTACTTGCCAGACTTAACAGTTTCCTTGATTGTTACCATTGCTTTCTTTGGTCCAGGAACTGCGCCCTTAACAAGAATTAAGTTGTTGTCTGCATCAATTTTAACGATCTCAAGATTCTGAATAGTAATCTTCTTTGCACCCATGTGACCAGGCATTCCTTTTCCCTTGAATACCTTACTTGGGCTTGAACAAGCACCATTTGAACCCTGATGACGATGGAACTTAGAACCATGAGCCATAGGTCCTCTTGACTGACCAAGTCTCTTGATTGCGCCCTGGAATCCTTTTCCCTTTGCAATAGCAGTTGCGTCAACCTTGTCGCCTGCTGCAAAGATGTCAGCCTTGATTTCATCCTTAACTGAGTATTCCTCGGCATTTTCAAATCTGAACTCTCTTACAAACTTCTTGTAAGAAACTCCTGCCTTATCAAAATGTCCTTTCATCGGCTTATTTACAAGCTTTTCTCTTGTATCTGCGAAGCCAACCTGTACCGCACTGTATCCGTCATTCTCAACTGTCTTAACCTGTGTTACGACACATGGACCAGCCTGAAGTACAGTAACCGGTGTTAACACACCATCTTCATTGAAGATTTGAGTCATTCCGACTTTTGTTGCTAAAATAGCTTTCTTCATTTTTTTACCTCCTGTTGTGCTGCCGGAGCTTTTTAAAGCTCTTCAGCTTGTCTACAGCGGTTTTCAACCGGTTTCCGGTGAAAACATCCTAGAACAGTCTAATATACGTGGAACACTAAATTGAAAATCAAAATGTTGATTCCTATATAGGAGTGTTGCTTTTATATCTAAACCCTTCAGGATTACTTGCTTAATAATAAGTAGAACTCAATTACTTTGTCTTCATCTTGATATCGATGTATACACCAGCCGGCATCTCTAATCTAGATAATGCATCAACAGTCTTCTGTGATGGTGTAACGATGTCGATAAGTCTCTTATGAGTTCTCTGCTCGAACTGCTCTCTTGAATCCTTGTACTTGTGAACGGCTCTAAGAATTGTAACTACTTCCTTCTTTGTTGGAAGTGGCACAGGACCGCTAACCTTTGCACCTGTCTTCTTTACAGTTTCGATGATTTTTCCAGCTGACTGATCGATTAACTGATGATCATAAGCCTTCAATGTGATTCTCATGACTTGACTTGCCATAAAAAAAGTCGCCTCCTTTTCGCACTTTTTGATTTAAGTACGACAAGCGGTGACTGTACACTCTTCCGTGTGTGTCGTAAATGTTCATTACGATTTTCACACGTTGTTTCCGTATCTTTACGGACAATTTACTTGTACAGTGACTTGTCGCCAGTTTCCTAACATGACATTCGCTCCACGGAAAACCTGCTATTTTTCAAGCAGCAACCTCACGTTTCAACGCTATCAATGTCACAGCATTTAGTAGTTTACACTATATTCCAATATATTGCAAGCTTTTTTTTAAAAATATTTGACCATTATTCCGTCAACGTTTATAATCATATTATAATATTTAATCGTAGAAACTTAATAATAAGAAAGGATGATGCACATGAATTGTAAAAAATGCGGAAATACAATTCCCGAAAACTCGGCTTTCTGCCTTTTCTGCGGTACACCTGTAGAAACTGCCACTGCCGGACAGACACCTGTCTACCAACAGCAGCCTGTTTATCAACAGCAGCCTGTATATCAACAACAGCCTGTCTACCAGCAACAGCCTGTCTACGGACAGCCTTATATGCCGGCTCCAAAGAAGAGCAAGGCGCCACTTATAATTGCCATATCAGTTATACTTCTTCTGGTTATCACTGCCGTTGTACTTTTATTTGTATTCAAACCATGGGACAGCGGGGATGATTCTTCAGGAAATGCTACGATAACTTCTTCTGCAACAAATGCCACAAAAGAGTTTGTCAATGCGATGGCTAACCATGATCAGGAAAAGTTTTTAAATTCTCTTTATCCGGCGCTTGTTAAAACATATGAAAGCTATGGGAACAGCAGAGCTGAAATATATCGTGATATGTACGAAGATGCAGTTGGCGGAGAAAACCCTGATAATGTTAAAATTTCAAACATAAAAGTTAATAATGAAACAAAATGTTCCGAAAGCGAATTAGCTGAATACAACAATAAGATTTCATACTATGAAGGTTATGTCGAAATAACAGCCATGTATGAAGTTACAGGCTCGATGATTTTCTCTCTGTACGATGAATATAGCGTTTCCTATGTTGATTATGATTGCTCGTTCACGACAATAGTAGGCTACTGTAACGGAAAATACTATATCTGTAACTTTGAATTTCACGAATAATTTTATAATCAGGTTTCTTCAATAATTAATAAGGAAGAAACCTGATTGACATTTACCCTCTCAACATATATCATTAATGAGTATATATAAACATATATAATAGGAAAAAATACGAAAGGATACGAAAAGATGAATTGTAACAAATGTGGAAACTATATTCCTGACAATTCCGTTTTTTGTACTGCATGCGGCTCACCTGTTGAAAACAGACCGGTCGTTCAGGAGCAGCCAAACGGTTACGCTCAGGCAATACCTCAGCAACCCATTGTTGAACAACCGGTTTATAACCAGCCCGTTATAAATGAGCAGCCTGTTTACAGTCAGCCTGTTGTGAATGAACAGCCGGTTTGCAGCCAGCCTGTTATAAATGAACAACCTGTTTACAGCCAGCCTGTTATAAATGAACAACCTGTCTATGGTCAGCAGGTTATGAACGGTCAACCTGTTTATGGTCAGCAGGTTATGAACGGACAGCCTGTTTATGGTCAGCCTGTTTACGGTCAGCCATATATGATGGCTCCGAAGAAGAAGAGCAAGGCACCTTGGATAGTCCTTGGCGTCTCATCTGTTCTTCTCATTGCCATAATTGTCATGGTAATTATACTTGTTGTTTCATGTAACTCAGATGATGCGAATGATTCTCCTCAGAGTGTTATTACAAGCTGTTTGACTTCTGCCGCAGCAGGTAACTCTGAAACACTGCTTAGCACCGTCTACCCTGCTATAATCGGAAGGCTTGAAGATATGGGCTACAGCCGCAGTGAAATATATGAAAACCTGAGAGATGACATTGTCAAGGAAGGCATGAGCTTCTCGAACATAAAACTGACATCAAACAAAAGATCCGATCAGGACACAGTATCTTATTACAATGAAGTTTTTTCACAGTACAAAGGATATAAGAATATTTCAGCCATCTATGAAGTTAATGGAACATTAAACATTAAAGTTGACGGTTATGAGTGGTCCGATCCTTTTGATGCAACTGTAGTTTTAAGTGACGGAAAATACTATGTACTTGATATAAACATAGATTAATATTTAATAAAAGGAATAAAGACAATATGTGGATTGCAAATCAATGGAAGGATTACGAAGTAATTGACTGCTCATCCGGTGAAAAGCTGGAGCGTTGGGGTCAGTACCGTCTTGTCCGCCCCGACCCGCAGGTCATATGGAATACCGAGAAGAACAAAGGCGACTGGAAAAATATCAACGGTCATTACCACAGAAGCACAAAAGGCGGTGGTGAGTGGGAGTTCTTCAACTTGCCGGAGCAGTGGAGCATCAATTACAAATCGCTTACATTTAACTTAAAACCATTCAGTTTCAAGCATACGGGATTATTCCCTGAGCAGGCAACAAACTGGGACTGGTTTTCCGAAAAAATAAAAAATGCCGGAAGGCCAATAAAGGTATTAAACCTTTTTGCATATACCGGTGGCGCGACACTTGCTGCCGCTGCAGCAGGAGCAAGCGTTACCCATGTAGATGCCTCAAAAGGAATGGTCGGCTGGGCAAAGGAGAACGCTGTCTCATCAGGTCTTGCGGATGCACCTATCCGCTGGCTGGTTGATGACTGTGTAAAATTCGTAGAGCGCGAGATAAGGCGCGGCAATAAATATGACGGAATAATTATGGACCCCCCTTCTTACGGAAGAGGTCCAAAAGGTGAAATATGGAAAATCGAGGATTCAATACACAGCTTTATAAGACTGTGTGCAAGTCTCTTGTCTGATGACCCACTGTTTTTCCTTGTTAATTCCTATACAACAGGTCTTGCACCTGCGGTGCTTACCTACATGATTTCCACGGAAATCGTAAAAACACACAAAGGTCATGTGGAATCCGAGGAGATAGGCCTTCCTGTTTCCAAATCAGGACTAGTCCTCCCTTGTGGTGCATCAGGTCGCTGGTGCAAGAATTAATTTAATATTTTACTTAAGAAAGGAATTTTAAAAATGTTTTGCACAAAATGTGGAAGTGAACTTCCGGACGGATCATTATTCTGCACAAGCTGCGGAGCTGCTCAGGATTCAAACCCTGCAGGTAATTCAAACTCTGATTCACCTTTTATCAACTATTCAGGCTCAGGTTCATACAACCAGCCTCAGCAGCCGGCGTATCAGCCTCAGCAGCCGACATACCAGTCTGCAATACCAAACAACGGTAACGCTTTCAGCGGCTCTTCTCTTATCGAGAAACCAAAGAAGAGCAAGGCTCCTCTCATTATAGGTATAGTAGCTGCCGTACTCTGTGTGGCAATCATTGCAATTATCGTATGTATCCTTGTGATAAAGCCTGAGGATGAGAAGAAAAAAGATGATATTCTCGATAAGGGATATGTAACTGAACAGGACTCTTATGACAAAGCACTTGAAGAACTTCTTGATGTGTATATAAAGGCAATATACGACTATGACTACGAATTATTCAAATCATGCATGTTCCCGGGTGACTTTGATGTTGACAGAGCAAAGCTCTCTGACTACTCTGACAATGAATACATGGATTATTTTGCACCTGTTTATCCGGACTATGATACGTTCAAGAGCTGGTCAATTGAAATCACCTCTACCGACTGCGTCGATGACCCTGTAGAGCTTGATGAATTAAATTCACAGTACAATCTTACAGGCAAGAACAAATTGGAAGTTTACTATGACATCTACTTTGATATTACAATGAAGAGTGATGTAAGAACAGTTACATTCCCATGTGATGTTGAGCTTGTAAAAGCTGACGGTCACTGGTACTTATGGTATACATACTTTGATGCCTTGGACTACTATACTGACTCATACGAATTCACAGGAAGCGGAATCGATTACTTTGCAAGAGATTACGTTCCATACGAAGATGAAGAATAATAAAACATTATATTTCTTAGACAGAAAGGGGCTGATAACAGCCCCTTTCTTTACTACTAGATTTCAATCTCTGTTCCAAGTATATTGTCAAGTTCCAAAAGTACCTGCTCTATATTCTTAAATACTATTCCACTCATGCCGGCTCTAATGGAAGCCTCTATATTATCTGCCCTGTCATCTATAAATACACATTCTGACGGCTCCAGATTATATTTGTCCACAAATATTTTAAATATTTCCTGTTCAGGCTTTACTGCTCCCACCTCATAGGAAACAACTCTGCCGTCTGCCTCATCAAAAAAACTCATATGTTCAAGAGCATATTTAAATGGCGTCCTGCCGTAGTTTGACAGGATATATACCTTATATCCCAACTCCTTAAGCGTTCTCATAAGAGGTGTGGAATAATCGTATTCCTTCACTATCTTTCCCACATTTTCCATGTAATAACGTATCTCGTCAGGAATATCCGGCTCTATTTTTATGCATGAACTTATAAACTCCTCGTCACTTAAAACGCCTCTGTCATGCTCATCCCAATGCTTCTGTGAACCGATTGTGGCATTAATAAGCTTCTTCTTTGTGTCATCGCTCATGTTAAGCTCATCAACGAATTTTCTCCAGTTAAATTCAAGGAGAACCTGCCCCACATCAAACACAACATTTTTTATAATAACCTTGTGATATGCAAGTCTCTCGCTACCGTTTTCGACATACACAATCCCACATTTTCTGAAATCATGCTTCTCCAAAAATCGCTGCATCGGAATATTATCCCTGTGCGTGTCCATTCTTAAGTCATATACATCCGCTTCCTTACACCTTTTTGCTGCGTAATCAATGCACAGGCCTGCAACGCCGCGATTATGTGTATTTCCACCCACGGCAATCCTGTGAACAACACCATACTTCCTGTTATTTCTCCACTGCCCCTGCTCTATGACATCATATGACTTGTCATTTTCAATTGCAAAATAAAACACTGCCTCTATGCCATCCTCCGAAGCTGCCACATAACATTTTTTGTCCATAATATCCTGACAGACAAGCTCCCTTGGCGGATAATTTGCTCCCCACTGTGAAGCATTGCCTGACGCCGCCATGTATTCTCTGGCACCCGCATAAATACTCATGATATCTTCAATATCTTTCATATCCGCAGTTCTTATATCCATATCATACCTCTTTTTCCTGCACTTTTTATTCAAAGCTGTTATACAGATTTTCCAGTTCCGGCCTGCACTCCATAAAGATTTTTCCAAGTTCCGCATCGAAGTGTTCTCCCAGTGACTCTTCTATTATTGAAAATGCCTTATCATAGGAAAATGCATCCTTATAGCATCTTTTACTTACCAATGCATCAAATACATCGGCCAATGCCATGATTCTTGCCTCAATTGGAATGTCAACGCCGGACAGACCTGAAGGATATCCCTTTCCGTTCCATTTTTCGTGATGATAGTGTGCAACATTTTTCGCTATCTCAACGAATTTATCATCCTCTACACCGCGAAGAATGTTTTCAACGATTCTTGCGCCTTCTCCCGCATGTCTCTTCATTTCTGCATACTCTTCATCCGTATATTTTCCCGGTTTTCTAAGCACTGCATCATCGATTGCAATCTTTCCCAAATCATGCATTGGTGCGGCTTTCTCCACCTGCTTTAAGAATTCTTCATCCACACCAAACTTGTCACAGTATTCCCTCAGTCTGCGTGAGAAAACTTTGACTACCGCACTTGTTCTTTTTATGTGACCGCCTGTATTGTTATCCCTGCTTTCAACCATATCTGCCATGCCGAGAACCATCATATCCTTTATGTAAAGTATATTCTTTGTCTTCTCTTCCACCTCATTCTCAAGGCAGGCATTATATTCCTCAATGGTATTGTAATACTTCTTCTCAAGTGTTCTGTCGATAAACTCCAGAAGATATCCGACATTGCTCTTTTTTCCGTAGGAGATATGTCTTATTTCCAATTCAAAATAGCTGTTACCAATGTTTACTGTCTTACTGTTCTTTTCCTCTCCGTCCCATTGCATCACATATTGTACCACTTCCCTGTACAGATAACTGTCCGATGCAGGAATCTCCTTATCTACAATCCATTCCTTTATCTCAGGGAAAAGATTTTTTATGAAATCATTTGAATTCACATACCTGTATTTATTGTCAAATACTATATACCCGTACTCATTGAGCTTCTCAACGGAACTGACAATATTTGATGACATATCATACATATTTATACGTTCAAAATATTTTATGATAAGTGCTATTCCTATAAGATATCCAACTGCCATAAAACTGATATTTGAGCCGATAACTCTCTCAATAATATACATGGCTATAATGGCAAATCCGGTTACTCCGATACTTGTCACTGCACGGAATGATATCTCATTTCTCCTTCTTATGGCATAAATCAGGCAGAACATAATAATCACACCATACATTACCATCATGACAGGATATAATTCATGCAATGGGCCGTATGTCTTTATGAGATAATTGTAGCCGTCGCCGTGGCCGAGTTCTACTTCTTTATAGTATATATCACTCTTTCCGATGGTGAAAACAAGGCATAATACCACTGTTGAAAACAGTGTCATAAATGCAACCAGAATACGAGGTATCTTTAAATTGCACAACCTCTGCAAAACCAGCACCGTCAGAAGAGGTGCGAAGCATCCTCCCACATAAAGAAATTGGTTTGCCCAGACTGCAAGTTCAAGTGTCTCCGCTGATGCAAGCACAAATCGTCCAAGACAATTTATGGTAACAAGCACGGCAAATAATATAAACATTGTATCTACATTTTTATTTCTGGCAAGAAAACTTCCGGTCATTATAAGTGCTAATACGAATACAATAAAATAAAACCACGTTACCATATACTCCTCCGTTCTTTTGTGTACAAAACCTACTTTTTATCTTAATTCACTGTCATTCTAAAATGTTTGCTTTATCTATTATACATCAAAATACGGAGATTCGCAATTATTTACTCCGCGTATAGCGTCTTGACCTTCGGTCAATCCGCACACGTACATTCTTCGAATGTACGTCTATAAGAAATAAAAAAGGTGTGTTACCATGCAAGCATGGCACACACCTTTTTATTTCTTATAAAATACGCTCTAAGAAAAGTATTCGTGATTATTCAATAATCTTTGCTACCTTACCAGAACCTACTGTTCTACCACCTTCACGGATAGCGAAACCAAGTCCCTGCTCCATAGCGATTGGGTGGATGAGCTCGATTGTCATCTCAACGTTATCGCCAGGCATGCACATCTCTGTGCCGGCTGGTAACTCACAAACACCTGTAACGTCTGTTGTTCTGAAGTAGAACTGTGGACGGTAGTTGTTGAAGAATGGAGTATGACGTCCACCTTCGTCCTTTGTTAATACGTAAACCTGAGCTGTAAACTTCTTATGACATGTTACAGAACCTGGCTTTGCAATAACCTGTCCTCTTTCGATATCTGTTCTCTGAACACCACGAAGAAGAGCACCGATGTTATCACCAGCCTGAGCCTCATCAAGAAGCTTTCTGAACATCTCGATACCTGTTACAACAGTCTTACGAACGTCTTCCTTAATACCAAGGATTTCAACTTCATCGTTAAGGTGAAGTGTTCCTCTTTCTACTCTACCTGTAGCAACTGTACCACGACCTGTGATTGTGAATACGTCCTCTACCGGCATAAGGAATGGCTTATCTGTATCTCTTTCTGGATCTGGAATCCAAGAATCTACTGCGTCAAATAACTCAAGAATCTTGTCACCCCACTCGCTTGAAGGATCTTCAAGAGCCTTAAGAGCTGAACCCTGGATGATTGGTGTATCATCGCCTGGGAACTCGTACTCATTTAACAACTCTCTGATATCCATCTCAACTAACTCAAGAAGCTCTGGATCATCAACCATATCACACTTGTTCATGAATACTACGATGTAAGGTACACCTACCTGACGAGAAAGGAGGATGTGCTCCTTTGTCTGAGCCATAACACCATCAGTAGCAGCAACAACGAGGATAGCACCATCCATCTGTGCAGCACCTGTGATCATGTTCTTTACGTAGTCAGCATGTCCAGGACAGTCAACGTGTGCGTAATGTCTCTTCTCTGTCTCGTACTCAACGTGAGCTGTAGAGATTGTGATACCTCTTTCTCTCTCTTCTGGAGCCTTATCGATGTTCTCGAATGCAACAGCCTCACCTGTACCGAGTCTCTCATGAAGAGTTTTTGTGATTGCAGCTGTTAAAGTAGTCTTACCATGATCTACGTGACCGATTGTACCAATGTTACAATGTGGTTTTGTTCTTTCAAACTTAGCCTTTGCCATTTTTAATGACCTCCTAAAAAAAAATTTCCCTAATCATAGTTGCACAACAACTATGATTTAATATAAGTTTAGCCTTAGAGGCAGGGTATTCCTACCCCTAGGCTCTAATAACGGCTATAAATGATTATATTGCATAATATTAACATTTTCAAGCTTTTTTTTAATTTACTTTGCTCTTGCAGCAACAACCTTGTCCTGAACGTTCTTTGGAGCTGTTTCATATTTTTCGAAGAACATAGAGTAGTTACCACGACCCTGTGTATCTGAACGAAGAACTGTAGCATATCCAAACATTTCAGCAAGTGGAACATAAGCCTTAACGAGCTTACCGCCACCGATGTCATCCATACTTTCGATACGTCCACGACGAGAGTTAAGACCGCCGATAACGTTACCCATGTATTCTTCCGGCATTGTTACTTCAACCTTCATAATAGGCTCAAGAATAACCGGAGCAGCCTTCTGCATTGCTTCCTTGAATGCCATAGAACCGGCGATATGGAATGCCATTTCTGATGAATCGACTTCATGGTATGATCCATCAAATACTGTAGCATGTACACCTACAACCGGGAATCCGGCAAGGATACCTGACTGTGTAGCTTCTTCAATACCTGCACCAACTGCCGGGATGTATTCCTTAGGAATAGCACCACCAACAACTGTTGATTCAAATTTGAATAACTCATCACCATTTGCATCCATTGGCTCAAAGTGTACTTTACAGTGACCGTACTGACCACGACCACCTGACTGCTTAGCATATTTGCTATCTACGTCAACAGCCTTTGTAATAGCTTCTCTGTATGCAACCTGTGGAGCACCTACGTTAGCCTCAACCTTGAATTCACGGAGAAGTCTGTCAACGATAATATCAAGATGAAGCTCACCCATACCGGCGATAATTGTCTGACCTGTCTCCTGATCTGTATGAGCTCTGAATGTAGGATCTTCTTCAGCAAGCTTTGCTAAAGCTTCACCCATCTTACCCTGAGCATCCTTTGTCTTTGGCTCGATAGCAAGCTCGATAACCGGCTCTGGGAATTCCATTGACTCTAAGATAACCGGATGCTGCTCATCACAGATTGTATCACCTGTTACTGTAACCTTAAGACCTACTGCAGCAGCGATATCTCCTGAGTAAACCTTTTCGATTTCTGTTCTGTTGTTAGCATGCATCTGAAGGATACGGCCAACTCTTTCTTTCTTACCCTTTGTTGAGTTAAGTACATATGAACCTGCGTTTAATGTACCTGAATATACTCTGAAGAATGCTAACTTACCAACGAATGGGTCTGTCATAATCTTGAATGCTAAGGCAGCGAATGGAGCATCATCAGAAGATGGTACTGATACTTCATTTCCATCCAAATCCTGTCCCTGAATATCAGGAACGTCTGTAGGAGCCGGCATGAATTCAAGAACTGCATCAAGAAGCTTCTGAACGCCCTTGTTCTTGTAAGCTGTACCGCAAAGACATGGAATAGCATCGCCGGCAATAGTACCTTTTCTTAAAGCACCCTTAAGCTCTGCAATTGTAAGTTCTTCACCTTCAAGATACTTCTCCATGATTTCCTCGTCTAATTCAGCACACTGCTCAACGAGTTTCTCATGATATTCCTCAGCCTGATCCTTAAGATCAGCCGGAATCTCTCCGATTGTTATGTCATCACCTTTATCATTGTTAAAGATGTATGCCTGCATCTCAAATAAGTCTATGATACCCTTGAATGAATCTTCCTTACCGATTGGAATCTGAATAAGGACTGGGTTCTTAGAAAGCTTTGTAATAAGCTGGTTGCATGATCCGAAGAAATCTGCGCCCATCTTATCCATCTTATTCATGAAAGCCATACGTGGAACGCCATACTTATCAGCCTGACGCCATACGTTTTCTGACTGTGGTTCAACACCGTTCTGAGCATCGAATACACCAACAGCACCATCAAGTACTCTGAGGGAACGCTCAACTTCTACCGTGAAGTCTACGTGACCCGGTGTATCAATGATATTGATACGATGTTCCGGAGCTCCAGCTTTCTTCTTACCATTTTCTTCAAGTGTCCAATGACAAGTAGTAGCAGCTGAAGTAATTGTGATACCTCTTTCCTGTTCCTGGGCCATCCAGTCCATTGTGGCAGTACCTTCATGTGTATCACCAATTTTATGATTAACACCAGTATAGTATAAGATACGCTCTGTCAATGTTGTTTTACCAGCATCAATATGAGCCATAATACCAATATTTCTGGTTCTCTCTAATGGATATTCTCTTCCAGCCATGGTTTATTCTCCTTCTATTTTTTTAAGCACTCAGCAATCTAACTAAATAATTAGAATCTGTAGTGAGCAAATGCCTTGTTAGCCTCTGCCATCTTGTGCATGTCTTCTTTTCTCTTAACAGATGCACCTGTATTGTTTGAAGCATCAAGAATTTCGCCTGCTAACTTGTCTTCCATTGTCTTCTCGCCTCTCTTGCGTGAAAACATTGTCATCCAACGAAGAGCTAAAGCCTGTCTTCTCTCAGGTCTAACCTCGATAGGTACCTGGTATGTTGCACCACCGATACGTCTAGCCTTAACTTCGAGCTGTGGCATGATGTTGTTCATAGCCTCTTCGAAAACCTCTAATGCCGGCTTGCCGCTCTTTTCTTCAACCTTACTGAATGCTCCATAAACGATTTTCTGAGCTACACCTCTCTTACCATCTAACATAATGTTGTTGATAAGCTTTGTAACTACCTTATTGTTGTATAATGGATCTGCTAATACTTCTCTTTTCTGAGTATGTCCTTTACGTGGCACGGTTCTTCCCTCCTTAATAATTTATTGTGCTTCGGCGGTTTCCCGCTTCAGCTATTAGATCAACGGTACTCACTTTAGATTGTGTTCGCGCACGGTTAAAACTGTTCTATCATCAAAACATATTTCTAATCCGGCACATTTCATTCAACCTATATTACTATTGCTCTATTTAGCGTCCTTTGGTCTCTTAGCGCCGTATTTAGAACGAGCCTGACGTCTCTTTGCAACACCTGCTGTATCAAGTGTTCCTCTGATAATGTGGTATCTTGTACCTGGAAGGTCTTTTACTCTTCCTCCTCTGATAAGAACAACGCTATGCTCCTGAAGGTTGTGACCTTCTCCCGGGATGTAGCTTGTTACTTCGATACCGTTAGAAAGACGTACTCTGGCGATCTTTCTAAGAGCTGAGTTAGGCTTCTTAGGTGTAGCTGTCTTAACAGCTGTACATACACCTCTCTTCTGAGGAGCTGCAACGTCAACAGCTTCCTTTCTTAAAGAGTTGTAGCTCTTTAAAAGTGCTGGTGCAGTAGACTTCTTTACAGATGTCTGTCTTCCCTTTCTTACTAACTGGTTAAATGTAGGCATTTCTTTTTCACCTCCTGATTAGAAATAAGTTAATAGTTATTTTAAGCGTACAAAAAGAACATGCTTCTTTTCGCACGCCTTACCATTATACGCAGAGCCTATTGCATTGTCAAGAAATTTTTTTACATTCTGTCTTCAAGAGGTGATTTATATCCTTCACCTACTATTTCATTGGCAGATGTGATGATAATAAATGCATTTAAATCAACTTCCTTAATAATATCCTCCGCTTTCGGAAGCATTTGCTTTTTAAGTGCACACATTACTATCTTCTTATCTGATGAGGTATAGGCACCAATTCCGTGTACATATGTTACACCACTGTCAAGCTCTGTCATAAATCTCTCAGCAATCTCCGCCTCCTTATCGCTTATGACAAACAATAATTTCGCCCCCTCACCTCCATAGAGAACAATATCAAATACCTTTCCCGTGATAAACACGCATAAGCCTGCATATGCAGCAATTTCTATATCGTGGAAAGCAAACGCAGATGATATTACTATGAGAGTATCTACCATTATAAATAATCTTCCTGTCTCTATATGAGGAAACTTTAATTTCAACAGTCTTGCCACTATATCAGTTCCGCCTGTTGTGGCTCCCACCTTAAATATCATTCCGAGACTCAGTCCGCTTAACACACCGCCGATTACCGAACAGATTAAAAGGTCATTGCTTACAGGACCAAAAGGTGCTGCCAAATCAATAAATATGGACCCCAAAACAGTTGCCGCTATTGTGGAAACAAGAAATTTAATACCGAACTTCCACACACCTATAAGCATGAGAGGTATATTTATTATAAATACCATTGTACCTGTAGAAAAATTGGTATAATGATTGATGATAATCGCAATACCTGTAACTCCTCCCGGTGCCAGCCTGTTAGGATCAAGGAAAAGGCTTATGGCAAGTGCGTAAAGCACCGACCCTGCAACTATCATAAAATATTTGTATATAAATTTTCCAACCGGTGATTTAATTCTGGTTATCATTACATTTTTCCTTTCTGAACTTTTTTTGCAGACAATGTTTTCAAGACGGTATCCTGCAGTTTAATCCGCTGTGATATGATTTGCTGCCGATAAAGGCTATAAGTGATTTATATGCAGAACGGCTGTTTACATCAGGGTCCAGATAATTGTCCAAAAGAAACATGGTGAGGGCAAATCTCTTCTGTGCCTTATTTAGCATATCCGGAACCGAATCTGTAGATGACCTTGCCGTATCCCACGGGTTACGCCACCTTTTGTGTGCATGGTTTAGAGGGTCTTCGTTTCTTATATCGTTGCCGTCAGGTATAAAAGGTGCAAGATAACGCTTATTGCCAAGCATGTCCGATGCCCTTCCGATTATTCTTGTAACTTTTTCAGACGCAATCCTTATTATTTTCTGCTCCTTCTGCAGTGAATATATTGCCATTTTTATACCGGGACGTGTTATTCTTGAATCATGATACGTGCTGCGGATAGCGAAAAACAGCATATCGCATATGACAGCCATCTCCATGCTGTTTAAATCAAACGAACTGTTTTTCATGAATTCGTACGGAGTCGTCTTCTTATATGAAGCAAGAAGCGATATATCCATATCCGACTCAAATCTGAAATGCTTCTCAAGATAATTTCTATCCTTGTGGAGATAATCCGTCATCCAGTATACATACGGATGACAGATGCAATCCAATGTATAATGGGAAAGAAATCCGCAGAGGTATGAAACAGCAATATCCTTTGCCGCTCCCCTGTGTATATCTATATAAGTAATCATATTCTTGAAAAACAAATCCGTTTTTGCTGTATGCATAAGAGAGCCTATATTTTTTCTGGCCGCAACGACTTCTGTTGCATAATAAAAGAAAATATCCGGTCCCAGCAGCCCCAGAGTATAAGTTCCGCGGTATGAGTTTATACATTTTTTAGTTATTGTTCCATCAGTCATTTTTCTGTACGAATGTACTCCAAACAGATAATGTGTATCATAACCCGGCATATTTATTCCTCCTTCTGCCTTTATTCTATCGATAAATTACCAAATTCAACCTTGTCCCACAGTTCTTCATTTACTGACACATTATAAGCTGACCGTAACTCGTTGTAGTAACTTCCCTCAAGCTCCAATTCATCCTTATCATAACCGTTTTCCGAAAGACTGTTTGCATATTTTGAAGCAATAAAAAGTTTTGTCTCAATACCATACAGTACCTCGTATGTAAAATCTGAAAGATCCATCTGACGGCCGGTAAGATTTTTCATGATGGCGTATGCATTTTCTGATGCCAGCTTCTTCTCCTCTTCAGTAAGTTCCATACCGTTTTTTAATGCTTCAATGTAGTATATATTATCTCTCACACACGAATCCATAGCCAGATCTTTTGCGTAATCTCTCATAGTATATGTTGTTTCTACCTTAAGATTCCAGAACTTTGCAGGACTTTTGCTGTTGTACTGGTATGCCATATCATTAATATTACCCTCAACATTGATAATATAATACGCCATTTCCTGCATATCTATACTTACTGTGTCCGATTCCGATGCCGAACTGCTTATGGAAACCACCCGCTCATCCAGATGTCTGCTGTATTTGAAATCATCACTTTTATTGTTAACATATATAATCATAAAAAGTACAACACAAACCATTATGCACAAAACACATATTGCCGTAATCTTATTACCTCTTTTTGTTGTCATTTCTACACCTCCGACAAATTTATGCCACTATAAAACAGAACTATTATACAATGTCTTTCCCTCAAGTACAAGAATCTCAATTACATTTTCCCCTTGAATTTATTGCTGATATCCTATATAATCGTTTTAGATATTTCGTGGACTATTTTGATAAAGGGGATTTGATTATGCGATTTGTTAAGACAAATGAGATTAAAATTGGACATCGTATCGCAAAACCGATTTATAATAATGACGGTGTTCTTCTCTATGGTCGCGGAACAACTGTAAATGACACTGTAATGAACCATATAAACAGTCTCGACGCATATGGTTTCTATGTACTTGATGCCGCTGAACCGCTTCCTCATATGACAGATGATGAGTTGGAGTTTGAGCGTTTTCAGACGGTTTCATGCCACACACTGCAATGTGAATTGACGAACATTGTCAATGGCGATGATTCGCAAAACCTGAAAAATCTCGCAGACACAATCGTCAATCTTTATGGTAATCTCACATCAAAGATTACATTCATACAAAGCATACGCGGTCCTAAAGACAACGTTTACAAGCACTGTCTCAATGTGGCGATGCTCTGTGCAATGATTTCCAACAAGCTGGGAATCGACAAAAAAGAACAGAATTATCTGGTACAGTCGGCATTCTATCATGATATAGGCAAGCTGATTGCACCACAGGATATAATAAATAAACCGGACAAACTTACACCTGAAGAATTGTCCGTTATTCGTGATTCGGAGCTTAAAGGTTTTGAGCTTATACGAAACAACTACAAATTATCTTCCGGAATTAAGCGATACATATCACAGCTTCGTATTGAACTTATGAACAAAATTCCGGGCTGTGTAAAGCAGCAGCAGAATCTTTTACTTGGTACGAAGATTATTCAGACTGCAGATATGTACGATTTACTTACTGCCATGCGTGTGTACAAGGAACCGACATCGGAGTTTGCAGCAGTAACTTTCCTTCTTGACAAGTACGACCAGTTTGAAGAGAAGATTGTAAATGCACTTATTGACAGCATAAACATACTTCCACCGGGATGCTGTGTTGAGCTGACAAACGGCGAGAAGGGGCTTGTCCTCTCAGAGAGCCCGTATTATCCTCTCCGTCCGACTATCCTCGGTTTTAAAACAAACACGGTCTATGACTTGAGTCACCGTAAAACATACGAAACAGTCAAAATCAAAAACATCATGAAGACCATGGACAACCGTTTCGAAATGAGCCGCCCGGAAAACTAAAAACTGCTGCAGGTTTGTGTCTTTCATATGTTCGAGCAATTCGAAGAGCGTATTCGTCAGGAAGCAGACATACATTGAAAAGATTTTTTAAATTTTCTTAGCAGGTGCATAAGCAATAATGTAAGCCGCGAAAACTATGTTTGAGCACCGTTCTGTACGTTTTTTAATAACAGAACGGTGCGAGTTTAGTTTTCGCGGCTTTTATATCAACTATTGCGTTGCACCTGCTTAGAAAATCAAAAATCTTTGAACGTATGTCTGCTCCTGATGAACACGCTCTTCGAATTGTCGACCTGATGAAAGACACAAACCTGCGGCAGTTTGCTTATTTTTTCTTACTTTTTCGTATGTAGACCAGCCAGTATACGAGTCCGACGAATACTGAGCCGCCGATAATATTTCCGATAGTTACGGGAACAAGATTATTCCATGCAAAATTTCCCCAGTTAAGGCTGTCAATCTGTGCTGATGTAAGTCCGTACTGATTCATTGCAGCCTGCACATAATCAGGATTTGACTTTGCAAAAATTCCCATAGGTACAAAATACATATTCGCGATACAGTGCTCATATCCTGCTGTAACGAATACCCAAATAGGAAAATACATTGCAACTATTTTTCCCACAACATCCTTTGACGCGTAGCTCACCCACACGGCAATGCATACAAGGACATTACAGAAAATACCCATCACAAAGGCATTGGTAAACTCCAGATTGCACTTTGAAACCGCAGTGTTTATTGAATATGCCGCAAGCTTATTGCCATCCATTGACAACTGAGTGGTAAAACTCATGAGGAATGAGTAGCCGATACCACCTATTGCATTACCGATATATACAAAAAACCAATTCTTAATCATTGCTGAAGTTCTGATTTTCTTATCAAGAACACTTATTGCCATAAGGCAGTTTCCCGTAAAAAGTTCGGCTCCTGCAAGAAGAACCATAAGCAACCCAGCACCAAACAGAACACCAGACAGCATCTTACCAATACCTACACTTGATGCACTGTATCCTGCAATGCTGGCTCCGTTTCCCGCGATGGCAATGAACATTCCTGCCATAACACCAAGAAGCAGTTGCCTCCACCATGAAAGTCCCGCTTTCTTTACACCTGCATCCGATGCAAACTGCGCAATCTCAGCCGGTGAAAGCAGACTTCCGTTACTTGAATTATCCATCTTTTTTCTCCCTTATGTAAAGTCAGCAGTAGGCAGAATCACTTCCACCTACTGCTGCATTTGACTATTTACTCATTATCATCAGAAACTATTTCAATATCAGACTCTGACATATCAAAGATTTCTTCATCATCTGTAACATCAACAGTTTCCTCTATATCAGTATCAAGCTTAACCGTACGGTATCTCTTCATACCTGTTCCGGCAGGAATAAGCTTACCAATAAGGACATTCTCCTTAAGACCGATAAGCGGATCAACCTTTCCGTTGATTGCGGCCTCTGTAAGAACCTTAGTAGTCTCCTGGAATGACGCAGCTGAAAGGAATGAGTTTGTAGCAAGTGAAGCCTTTGTAATACCAAGCATTACCTGCTTTCCTTCTGCCGGCTGCTTGCCCTCTGCAATAAGCTTCTCGTTTACCTCGTTGAAATCAAGAACATCAACTGATGTACCTGATAAGAACTCAGAATCACCGCTTGCCTCAATCTTAATCTTACGGAGCATCTGACGAACGATAACCTCAATGTGCTTATCGTTAATCTCAACACCCTGAAGACGATAAACTCTCTGAACTTCCTGAATCATGTAATCCTGTACTGCACGAACACCCTTAATCTTAAGAATATCGTGTGGATTTACAGAACCCTCTGTAAGTTCATCACCGGCCTCAAGTATAGCACCATCCTGAATCTTGATTCTTGAACCATATGGAATCAGATATGCCTTAGAGTTGCCTGTTTCCTCATCAGTAACGATGATTTCTCTCTTCTTCTTTGTATCCTTAATCTCAGCTTTACCACCGAACTCTGTGATGATTGCAAGTCCCTTTGGTTTTCTTGCCTCGAAAAGCTCCTCAACTCTAGGAAGACCCTGTGTAATATCTCCACCGGCAACACCACCAGTATGGAAAGTTCTCATTGTAAGCTGTGTACCAGGCTCACCGATTGACTGAGCAGCGATAATACCGACAGCCTCACCAACCTGAACAGCCTGACCTGTTGCCATGTTGGCACCGTAACATTTAGCACAGATACCGTTGTGAGACTTACATGAAAGGATAGTACGAATCTTAACTGACTGCCTTCCTGTAGCGATAACCTTAGCAGCACGCTTAGGAGTAATCATATGATTCTTCTTTACGATTATCTCACCGTTCTCATCCTCGATTGTCTCAGCAGCATATCTTCCTGTAATTCTGTCTTCAAGTGACTCAATTGTCTCAGCACCATCCATAAATGCCTTAACTTCCATAAATGGAATTTCCTTGCCTTCACAGCAGTCAACCTCACGAACAATAAGTTCCTGTGAAACGTCAACAAGACGTCTTGTAAGGTATCCTGAATCGGCTGTACGAAGAGCTGTATCTGAAAGTCCCTTTCTGGCACCGTGTGCAGAAATGAAGTACTCCAATACGTCAAGACCTTCACGGAAGTTTGACTTGATAGGGAGCTCGATAGTCTTACCTGTTGTATCAGCCATAAGACCACGCATACCTGCAAGCTGCTTAATCTGCTTATCAGAACCACGGGCACCTGAGTCAGCCATCATGTAGATGTTGTTGTACTTATCAAGTCCGCCAAGCAGCGCCTTTGTAATCTGTGTATCGGCATCCTGCCATGTTGTGATAACTTCCTTATATCTTTCCTCGTCAGTAATTAATCCACGACGGAAGTTTCTTGTAATCTTGTCTACTGTCTTCTCAGCCTCAGCAAGTATTTCCTGCTTGCTTGCAGGCACTGTCATATCTGAAATAGAAACAGTCATGGCAGCTCTTGTTGAATACTTGTA
Source organism: Lachnospiraceae bacterium (assembly GCA_045126475.1). Classification (GTDB taxonomy): domain Bacteria; phylum Bacillota; class Clostridia; order Lachnospirales; family Lachnospiraceae; genus SVEL01. The sequence continues at coordinate 24,138 of JBGVOL010000094.1, forward strand.
ACCCATAGACTTAATGTCATCAAGAACCTCAGCAGTCTTTGTTGCACCGTGAGTATTAATAACCTTTTCAAGAATCTTCTTTAACTGCTTCTTGCCTACATGGTAATCAACTTCAAGCTTCAAAGCATCCTCTCTTGTCTCTCTCTTTGTGAGACCTAAATCCTGCGGAAGGATTTCATTGAAAATGAAACGTCCAAGTGTAGACTCTACCGTACCTGTAATATCAGAACCATCCTCTAATGTTCTGGTCATTCTTACTTTAATCTTTGAATGTAATGTGATTGCACCATTCTCGTATGCAAGAATAGCTTCATTTACACTCTTGAAAATCATACCTTCGCCCTTAGCACCCGGTCTCTCCTGTGTAAGGTAGTAAATACCAAGTACCATATCCTGTGAAGGAACGGCAACAGGTCCACCGTCTGAAGGCTTAAGTAAGTTGTTTGGCGAGAGGAGAAGGAATCTACACTCTGCCTGTGCCTCAACTGAAAGCGGAAGATGAACAGCCATCTGGTCACCGTCGAAATCGGCGTTGAAAGCTGTACATACAAGCGGATGAAGCTTAATAGCCTTACCTTCAACAAGGATTGGCTCGAAGGCCTGAATACCAAGTCTGTGAAGTGTAGGTGCTCTGTTAAGCATTACCGGATGTTCTTTAATTACATCCTCAAGCACATCCCAAACCTCAGTCTGGAGTCTCTCAACCATCTTCTTAGCCTGTTTAATATTATGGGCAATACCCTTTGCAGCCAACTCTTTCATAACAAATGGCTTGAATAACTCGATAGCCATTTCCTTTGGAAGACCACACTGGTAAATCTTAAGTTCAGGACCAACTACGATAACCGAACGTCCTGAATAGTCAACACGCTTACCAAGAAGGTTCTGACGGAAACGTCCCTGCTTACCCTTTAACATATCTGAAAGGGACTTAAGAGCTCTGTTACCAGGGCCTGTTACAGGACGGCCTCTACGACCGTTATCGATAAGTGCGTCAACAGCCTCCTGAAGCATTCTCTTCTCATTACGAACGATAATCTCAGGAGCACCTAACTCAAGGAGTCTCTGTAAACGGTTATTTCTATTGATAATTCTTCTATATAAATCATTTAAGTCAGATGTTGCAAAACGACCACCG
>JBGVOL010000095.1:0-3206 GCA_045126475.1 Lachnospiraceae bacterium
AAAACGTTACTCAAACATAGTTTTCGAGGCTTATATTATTGCTTATGCACCTGCTAAGAAAATCTACAAAATCTTTTCAATGCATGTCTGTCTCCTGACGAACCTTCCCTTCTGATTGCTCGAACATATGAAAGACACAAACAATCAAAACAGCGGGCGGTATGCCGTTAGGAAATTCCAAAATCAATAAGCAGAAGTAAAAATACATTCTGATATTTGCAGGCATTATATATTCCCACAATACGAATTATACGCTTATTTTAAGAGTGCTTCCGCCGGATATGTTCTTAACGACGTTTATCTGCTTATCTATTCTGTCCTTTAGGCTTCCGACGTGGGATATTATGCCTACCAGTTTATTGCCGTCAGAAAGTTTTCCAAGAACTCTCATTGCCTGCTCCAATGATGTTTCGTCAAGGGAGCCGAAGCCTTCATCTATAAACATCGTATCAATAACTATTCCGCTGGCAGACTCCTCTATGATATCTGCCATTCCGAGAGCAAGGGACAATGATGCCATAAAGCTTTCACCGCCTGACAGTGTTTTAACACTTCTGACCGTTCCGTTGTAATGGTCATACACGTTAAGTTCCAGTCCCGATTTACTTCTCTTATCATCTCCTGACTTATCTCTTACAAACTCGTACTGTCCTTCTGTCATCTCAAACAATTTGATGTTTGCCCTTCTTATAACCTGTTCAAAATACGAAATCTGTACAAATGTTTCAAGTTTAACCTTCTCTTTCCCGTCAAGCTCACCGTTTAATGTATCTGACAACACTTTAAGTTCTGACAGCTTTTCTGCCTTTCTCTCTATGACTTCATGCTGCCTTTGTATATTTGACAGTATCTCCCTGTTGGCAGACAGTCTTGAATAGACTTCCTTTTGCAGATTATCTGTCGCTGCATTTGACACAGTCAGTTCCTCCATATACTTCTCTTCATTTTCAATAATAGTACGGATTGCTTCATAATCAAGCCTCTCTGTATCAATTTCGTATTCCTTTACAAGTTCATCCTGTCTGTCAACAAGCAGACCTGATATCTCTTTTATAACAGCCTCAACACTTGCCTTATTCTTCATGTAGTTATCTCTTCTGTCTCTTGCTGCCTCGTATTGCTGCACCATTTTTTTATAAAGACTCGTCTTATCCTCAAGGGCTTTTTCTGCATCTTCCCTGCTCTTGCCGGAAAGCTCTTCTTCCACTACGGCAAGCTCTGTCTCATACTGTTTTAACAAAATCTGACAATATTTAAGTTCCTCGTCTGACTTTTTTAACGATTCATCAAGTCCCTCACACTCTCTCCTGTCATCTTCCACCTCATCAAGCAGTATTTTCCGTATATTTATTCTCTCTTTCAGTTCCTTCTCTCTGACCGAAAGTTTTTCCCGTTCTTTGCCAAGGCTGTCCCTTTTCTCTTTTATAAGGACATCACTATTCTCCATATCCCATGTATGGTCAATCCTGTTTACAGCATCACGCCAAAGCTCGTACTCCCTCTCCTTTGACTTATTGTCTGTCCCTGCCCTGATACTTTTCTCCGAAGCGAGTTTTGATGCTTTGTCAGCCTCATCTTTTGATTTATTGACAAACTCTTCCGAAGGTGACTCCCCTGTATAATCAGCCAGCTTCTCATAATGCGTGGAACCGCATACAGGACATGGTGTCCCCGGATTTGTTTTCAGTTTTTCAGCCATTATACCTGCCTGAGCATCAAGAAATGCCTTTAATGCCCTACTGTAACTAAGATTCTTTTCTTCTGCTTCTGCAGCACTTTCATTGTACTCGGCAACAGATTTTTCATATTCCCTGCATGCTTTTTTATAAGACTCATTATACATATCTGCATTATCAAGTTTTTTTATTTCAGCCTCATTATCTCTTTTTAATATTTCTACCTGTGCAAGCTGTACTTCGCAGTCTGCTGTTTCCTTTATTGTTATATCTTTTTCCGATATTCTGCTTACAATCTCCTGCTTTTTGCTCTTTATTTCTTCTATATGTGCTATAAGCTCTTTTTCTTTTTCCGCAAACTTAGTTACAAGCTCTCTCTTTTCGTCACATTTGTCATATTTTAATACGGCCTTTTTATCATTCTCAATCTCACCGGCAATTTTCTCCCTTAAGGGCTGACTCTGTGTCTCCCGGCTGTATTCCGAAAACACGGTTTCCTCATCAGCCGTAATCCTATGATATTTTTCTTTTTCCGTATCAAGCTTTTTAATTAGTTCCAGCACATTTTTAAGACATGATATTTTCCCGTTTATGACACGAAGATTTTTCTGTATATCCTCTCTTCTTGATTCAATAAGGTCACCTGATTCATTATCTTTTTTCATAATCAGACATAAAAGCTCCTCAACTCTGTCTATATCAGTGACTATATCCTGTTCTTTTATACGGTTAATCTCCTCGAAAAACTCCGAATCCTCCCTGACTTTTATGCCCTGCACGTACTGTCGCACAGAATCATTCACCCTTCCGTATTCGCTTTTGTTATTTAAGTATTCACTTTTTACCTTTCTTTGTATGGTGTCATAGGCCGAAGTCTTAAAAATATCCCTGAATATCCTTGAACGGCTGGCCGTATCGGCAAGAAGAAGTTCCCTGAACTTTCCCTGGGCAATCATAACAATTCGTGAAAACTGCTCACCACTTAACCCCAAAAGTTCCTGTACCGCCTGTGTAACACCGGAATACCCAGTAACGATTCTGCCGTCAGGAAAAATCATCTCACCATCAGCCTTATTTTCCGTAAATCCCTCTCCACGGCTCTTTGGTCTCAAGTACTTTGGATTCCTCTTTATTTTGTAGTTTTCGCCCCTCAATGTAAATTCAAGTTCTACAAATGTCGGTATATTCCCGTCAGCATATTTACTTCTGAACATGTCTGCAGACTTTGATTCTGTGCCCTCATCACCATAAAGTGCAAACCTTATGGCATCAAAAATAGTGCTCTTTCCCGAGCCGGTATTTCCGGATATTAAATACAAACCGTTTTCTCCAAGAGTATCAAAATCTATATTTACTTCTCCTGCATATGGTCCGAATGCAGATATTGTAAGAATCCTCGGTCTCACTGTATATCCTCCAATAAATCTTTCACAATTTTTGCCTGTACTTCTGACATATCATCATTGTTTTGCAGCCTGTACAACTCTTCAATATACTCTGACGGCTGTCTGTTTCTCACAGCCTCCTGCT
>JBGVOL010000096.1:0-4134 GCA_045126475.1 Lachnospiraceae bacterium
GGCAGGACGCCGAATAGCGAGCGGTTGCGTACTAATAAATAGTGTAGTTGCAAAACACTTAGAAAATCTTATATTCAAAGCACAGAATCAAAATCCGTTTTATTTTACTTGAAGTTCTTTGATACGATAAACAGTAATTTAGCTGTAGCGTATCTGTTCGAGCCATTCTTATCTTAATTATTTGGTTCCGACTATGTTTTCGTTGTAGTATACGGAATTTTTTGATATTTCATCCATAAACGTTTCTTTTCCCATCTCTTCCATAACTGTCTTTTTGTCTGAATAGAGATTTGTTCCTATTCCAAGTCGTTCTCCTTCTATTTTACATCCTATACTTGCAAGTATTGTAGGATATAAATCCATTGTGGTAAAGTCACGGTACGATGTATTCACCGGCTCAACATCTGAGTTTATGATTACATGATATGTAGTTCTCTCATAATCCTCCGGTGCGTATTCTTCTTTAACAACAGGTGCCATGCTGAGATGGTCACCTGATATTATTATAACTGTGTCCTCATAAAAATCCTGTGTTTTACACCACTCCACAAACTCATAAATCTGACGGTCCTGACAGTTAATTATATCCTCATACATATCATTTTTATCATGTCCATGTACACGCTGACACTCAGTACACACATAGCCATTTGGAGTATGCAAATCTATGGAATTAATCATAATGTTAAATGGTTTTCCTGTACTTTCAAGTTGCCTTATTTCTTCCTTTGCATACTCAAAAAGTTTATTGTCTTCAAATCCCCAGAAACGGTAATAATCTTCATCTATATACTCTGCCTCAATTGCGGAATAATAATCAAATATCTTATAATTTCCGTGAGATTCAAAAAAAGTATCAGCACCGGCAAACTGTGACTTTGAGCCGATTACAATTTCATTGACATACCCTTCTGCCTCAAGTACTTCTCCCAGAGTTGTAATCCCCGGAAGGAACTCCGAATAATTTCCGTATGCATTCTGACCTATAGGTACCATAAGCGGGACACCTGACATCTGCGCTACCATGGCGGCAATTGTCCAGCCTGTTCCTTCAACCTCAGTTGCACCTGCCAGATTGTCCTCTCTTGAAAAATGCGTATTTTCCTCTGCAAGCATGGTAAGATACGGTATCAGGTTCTCATCCATACATCCCCCATTTTCGGTATCTGCAAAGCTTGCTTCAAGAGACTCGGACAGAATATATATAATATTCTTTTTTTCTCCGTCCTCGGGAAACTCTATCTCTGCCGTTTTGGAGTCCACATAGTAGTTCTCAAATATTTTTGACGAATGAAATCTGTCAGCAATCCACGTATGAATTCCGAAACCAAATATATCAACAACAATTATCATTACCAGCGCAGCCGATGCTATAGATAATAGATGTACCTTATAGAATTCCTTGATGGCTCTTAAAATTTTTCTTACTGTATTGTTGTTTTTTTCTTTGTTTTCTTTATTATTTTCACTTTTATTTTTTTTGATGAATTTCTTACAAATCCAATCCTCAAATTTTTTATTTAATTTAGAGTCTGAAATAAACGGCAATGACACTACAAGCAATGTAACGAGAATTATAGGGATTACACCCGCAAAATAGCTTGATATTGTTGCCGGGTCTGCTCCCTCCAAAGGAACCATCATATGAAATATAACCTGTGCGAACGGAACATCACCAAACACTGACTTAGACCAAAACAGGACATATAAAAGCATTACAGAAAGAATTATAAATATAACACTTAGAATCCTTCTCCACAATTTAATTTTTTTATTTTTATCCGCATTCATGGCAATCCCCTTTAAGTAATTATAAACATACATATGTATTATTTAACACACTGTGTAAGTTTATCACAACCGACTTTTCACATCAAGGGTTTTAAACTTTTTCTAATGGCAATGTCCACCGCAATGCTTGCAGTCTCCACCACATTGAATCGATTTTCCGTTCTTTTTATCCTTTATCATACTTCTGACCGCCAACGCGACCAGAAGCACAACCACTATTGCCACAACTGCTGTTCCTATTACAGATTCCATCAGGGCACCTCCTGCCTAAAAAATTATAATACAATCTATTTTACACCTGCTGTTTTTGCATCAAATGTCTTACAGTCCCGTTACAAGCATACCGAGCTGATAGATACACAATGATATTATATAGGCAAATATTGTCTGATAACCGATTGCAAACCAGAACCATTTTCTGTTGTTCATCTCTCTCTTTATGGCACCCATGGCTGCAAAACAAGGTGCGCAGAGAAGATTAAATGCAAGGAATGAATATCCTGCAATCTTTGTAAGTCCTGCAAAATCCAATACTCCGAATACTCCTACAACCTCTTCCTTTGCCACAAGGCCCATAATAGTCGCAACTGTAGCTGTTGCCTCTCCAAAACCAAGAGGTGCAAATATCCATTTAATAGAATTTCCGATTATTCCAATCACGCTGTCACCAAGTTCAAGTTCTGTGCTGAAGCCAAATCCGTCACCTGTATTGCCGAAGCATGAGCCTGCCCAAATAACAATGGAAGAAATAAGAATAATTGTTCCTGCTTTCTTTATAAACGACCATACGCGTTCCCATGTTGAGCGAAGAACATTTCCTACAGTAGGCCAGTGATATGCGGGAAGTTCCATTACAAACGGTGCCGGTTCTCCGGCGAACATCTTTGTCTTTTTCAATAAAATACCTGATATGATGATTGCCGTTATTCCCATGAAGTAAGCGCTGGGTGCAACCCACCACGCTCCGTCAAAAAGTGCCGTTGAAACAAGGGCTATAATTGGGAGTTTGGCACCACACGGAATAAATGTCGTTGTCATAATCGTCATCCTACGGTCCCTGTCGTTCTCAATGGTTCTTGACGCCATAACACCCGGCACACCACATCCCGTTCCAATGAGTATTGGAATAAACGACTTTCCTGAGAGGCCGAATTTACGGAAAATTCTGTCCATAATAAACGCGACTCTCGCCATATATCCGCATGCCTCAAGGAATGCAAGCATAATAAAAAGTACAATCATCTGCGGTACAAATCCGAGAACAGCACCTACACCTCCTACTATACCATCAACAACAAGACTTTTGAGAAATTCTGCACATCCGATTGCATCAAGTCCCCTTTCAACAAGAACAGGAATACCCGGCACCTGTATGCCAAACAAACTCCATCCGTCACCGAACAAACCGTCATTCGTCCAGTCTGTCACATATGTTCCTACTGTTGTTACAGAAATATAATATACCAAAAACATGATTACTGCAAATATAGGAAGTGCAAGAATTCTGTTTGTCACTACACGGTCAATCTTATCAGATATTGTAAGCTTCTCTTTGTCAGTCTTTGTACTGCACTGATCTATTATTGATGATATGTACTCATATCTCTCATTTGTGATAATACTCTCCGTATCATCATCAAATGCTTTTTCAAGCTTTGCAATTTCCTCTGAAACATCCGGTACATTGCTCATATTATCCGCAATCTTATCATCTTTTTCAAGAAGCTTTATGGCAAAAAATCTCTTCTGCTCCTGCGGAATATCCGAACCGAGTTTTTCCTCCACACTGCGGATTACAGATTCAGTTTCTGCAGAAAACTCATGGACAATATCCGGAGTATGCTTTGACTGCGCCAAAGCCACTGCTTTTTTTGCCGCCTCCTGTATTCCATTACCCTTTAATGCTGATATTTCTACCACTTCGCAACCAAGCTTTTCACTGAGCTTTGAAGTGTGTATCTTGTCTCCGTTCTTTGCCACAATATCCATCATATTCACAGCCATTATGACAGGAATACCAAGTTCCATAAGCTGTGTTGACAAGTAAAGATTCCTCTCAAGATTTGTACCGTCTACAATGTTAAGAATTGCATCAGGTCGCTCTGATATAAGATAATTTCTTGCCACAACTTCTTCAAGGGTATATGGTGACAAAGAATAAATTCCCGGCAAGTCTGTAATCACAACATCCTTGTTTCCTTTAAGCTTACCTTCCTTCTTCTCAACCGTTACACCCGGCCAGTTTCCGACAAATTGATTTGAACCTGTCAAAGCATTAAACAATGTTGTTTTACCGCAGTTGGGATTACCTGCTAAAGCAATTTTTACTGACATCTTCTTTTT
>JBGVOL010000097.1:0-22603 GCA_045126475.1 Lachnospiraceae bacterium
CCATGGATGGTGAATTGCGCGTCGGTTACGTAGTTCTATATAACTTTAAAGGCAAAACATTTAGATATTCTTACATTCGTAGCACCGAATAAAAAATATGGTTTAATTATATGAATCTTAAGTAAGATAAACAGAAATCTATTCCGCCTCTATCCTGTCAACAATATTGTCAACATATTCAACCGAAGCTTCTTCTATTTTTCCGTTGTCACAGAGTGACGCAAGCTGTGGCTCAATAGGTATCCTTGAGTATGTGCCGATACCAAACTCTGCCGCCACCTGCGATACCTTGCTTTCACCAAATACAGGTATCTCTTTGCCGCAATCCGGACATTTTAAATAACTCATATTTTCAACAAGTCCCAAAATCGGTACATTCATAATGTGTGCCATATTTACTGCTTTTGCAACAATCATTGACACAAGCTCCTGCGGCGATGTGACGATAACAATACCTGCCAGTGGAAGTGACTGAAATACCGTAAGAGGAACATCACCTGTTCCCGGAGGCATGTCCACAAACATATAATCAACGTCTCCCCAGACAACATCTGTCCAAAACTGTGTTACTGTTCCTGCGATAACCGGACCTCTCCATATAACAGGATCTTTATCATCCGGCATCAGAAGGTTCAAAGACATAATCTTAATGCCGTTCTCTGACTCCAACGGAAGAAAATCCTCCTGTCCGTATGCTTTGCCCTTTATTCCAAAGGCCTTTGGAATAGAAGGTCCTGTGATATCTGCATCAAGAATGGCTACGCTGTGGTTTCTCTTGTTCATATTGCTTGCAAGAAGGGAGGTGACAAGTGACTTACCCACTCCTCCTTTTCCGCTGACGATACCAATAACCTTCTTTACATTACTCCTGTCGTTTGTCTCCTTTAAGAAATCATTTTTTTCCTTTCTGTCGCTGCACTTCTGTGCGCATGATGAACAGTTGTTGTTACAATCTGACATATTAATCTCCTTCCTCCATCTTACCTAAGCATTTATATTATTAATCAACATATGTATATCAATTCATTTCATTCCTCTTTCGGACCATTTTGTCATACTGCTCATACATTTTCTGAACTTCATTTTCCAATAAATAATAATGAGATATGTACGGAATGAGCAGAATAAACAACATAATTGCCGGAATAAACATCCTGTACACTTCTGCAATCATTGCTATACCAAAGCATATGATAAAAAGCACTGCCACAAGGGCGGTCACTATGAGATGCACAAGACGCTCATGCTGAAAAAATGATATCTGGACAAGATGCTCCTCTATAACTTGTTCCCAGTTAATATGACCACCGGTGGTATTCTGACTACCTTCGCAATCACTTTCAAGCATGTTGTCTATCTTTGTTCTATAGTCAAGAATTCTCTTTTTCATAGACCTTTCATCCCTTTCCTGCTAAACCGAAATGCTGTCAACAGCTTCCCTCATGACCTTCGCAATATCATCATGAATAACCAAATCCGCCTCTTTGTCCGCCGAGGTTACAGACTTATTTATAAGCACCAGCTTACTTCCCTGAAAATATCTTATAAGCCCTGCTGCCGGATAGACAACCAGCGAAGTTCCGCCGACAATCAGCGTGTCAGCCCTCATAATTGCAGAAACGGCACCTGATACCACATTATCATCCAATGCCTCCTCGTACAATACCACATCAGGCTTTACGACTCCGCCGCACTTCTCACATTTTGGCACACCGTCATATTCACGGACATATCTGCCATCATAAAATTGCCCGCAGTCCACACAGTAATTCCTATGCACTGAGCCGTGCAACTCGTATACTTTTCTACTTCCCGCTGCCTGATGAAGACCGTCGATATTTTGTGTAATTACAGCTTTTAGCTTACCCATTTCCTCAAGCGTTGCCAATGCTTTATGACAATCATTGGGCTTTGCATCGGGATAGACCAGATGCTCCTTGTAGAACTCAAAGAAATCCTCAGGATATTTCACAAAAAATGTGTGTGAAACAAGCTCCTCAGGAGTAAAGTTCTTCTTAAGTCTCATGCTGTATAAGCCTTTTGCACTTCTGAAATCCGGTATGTTGCTGGCTGTGCTTACACCTGCACCGCCAAAGAAAACTATGTTTTCACTTTCCTTAAGTATTTGTCCTAATTCAGTTGTTTTCTCATCCATAACACCTTACCTTCTTTCTCAAACTATTCTTCTTAGGACAATGCCATCTGCACCCTGTCCACAATATATCGCATCCGTATTTTTTGAACAAATTTCAAGTAACTGCTTTCTAAAATTTGCTGAAGGAATTTCAAGTCCACCATTATTCCACATACAAACAAGATATTTCACTTCAACATCTGCTTTATTTACAAGCATTTGAAAAAAATGATTTTCATCATCATAATTTCCATCCATAATGCAGTGATTTATACAGGTATACATATTATTCTTTGCGGTTACAAGTACAATCACTTGTTCTGCCGTGGGATTATCATCAACTTGCTTTTTTGCTTCCACAATTAACTCTTCAATCTTTCTATTCACCATCATTATATACCTCACCATTTCACTACGGAATGAGCAGAATAATCAGCTGCTTTCCCAAACTAAATCATAGTTACTATGGGTTATTTTACCACATTTGCATTCTACATTCCATAGCTACCGGTCTTTTATCTTGCTTAATATTCCACATTCATGCTATAATGCCCTTAAACCTTTATGAAATAATTATACTTTTGAAAGGAACATTCATATGAAACGTATATTTGCAATAATCTGTGTTGCCGTTTTAATTATATCAGTTATCGTTATGCTTTTTGCTGCAATCACCGGAAGTCCACAATCCAACGAGATATTTGTAGCCGCCCTGGCAGTTAACATTATTCTTCCTGTAATGATGTGGGTATATTTACAGACAGCTCATTACTTAAAGAGGAAGGGCGATGAGATTCGCCAATCGGAGGAAACTAATAATCAAAAGCATAAAAAATAAGGTGTAAACCCTCTACATGATTTACACCTTTTATTTAATCTATTTATCCATAATAGCCACAGTCGCACTTGTTCCGAGCCTGTCGGCTCCTGCTGCCACCATTTTTTCGGCTGTCTCTTTATCTCTTATGCCGCCGGAAGCTTTCACATATGCTTTTTCCCCGACAGTCTTTCTCATAAGCGCCACATCTTCTGCCGTAGCTCCTCCTGTAGAAAAACCGGTGGAAGTCTTCACAAAATCAGCTCCTGCTGCCACTGACAATTCACACGCCTTAACCTTTTCTTCATCTGTCAAAAGACATGTCTCAATGATAACCTTAAGAATGACCCTGCTGTTTTCACACACCTCACGAACAGCCTTAATATCATCATAAACCGTCTCAAAATCGCCATCTTTCATGGCTCCTACATTTATGACCATATCAATTTCTTCGGCTCCTTCTGCGATGGCAAGCTTCGCTTCAAAGGCTTTTACCTCTTTTGATACGGCTCCCAGAGGAAAACCAACCACAGTACAGACCTTCACATCACTTCCTTTAAGAAGTTCTGCCACCTGCTTTGTGCGATACTGATTGACGCACACTGAAGCAAAATTATGCTCCAGTGCCTCATCACATACCTTTTTAACAGCCTCATAAGATGCATCAGGCTTCAATATTGTATGGTCAAATAATTTACTGTCCAAACTCATGGCAGCTCCTAGCGGAAGATTATATCATGTCTTCCCGGACCATTTGAAACCATTCCGATTCTGACACCGATTTCCTTCTCAACAAACTCAATATATTTTCTGCAGTTCTCAGGAAGCTCTTCGTACTTCTTAATTCCTCTGATATCGCACTTCCAACCAGGGAGACACTCGTATACCGGCTTAGCCTTTGCAAGCTTTGAAGTTACAGGGAAGTCCTTTGTAACCACACCGTCAATATCATAACCTACACATACAGGAATCTCATCAAGGTATCCAAGAACATCAAGAACTGTAAATGCAACCTGTGTAGCACCCTGCATACGGCATCCGTACTTTGTTGCAACGGCATCAAACCATCCCATTCTACGAGGACGACCTGTTGTTGCACCGTACTCACCGCCGTCACCACCGCGCTTTCTAAGCTCGTCAGCCTTTTCTTCATCTAATATCTCACTTACAAACTCACCTGCACCAACTGCACTTGAGTAAGCCTTAACAACAGCGATAATCTCCTTAATCTCATATGGAGGTATACCTGCTCCTATTGCACCGTATGCAGCAAGAGTTGATGATGATGTAACCATTGGGTAAATACCAAAATCAGGATCCTTAAGTGTTCCAAGCTGACCCTCAAGAAGAATATTCTTTCCTGCCTTAATAGCTTCCTGAAGGAAAGCTGCCGTATCACAAACATATGGTGCAACCATATCTCTGTACTCATGTAATGTTGCAAGAAGCTCTTCAGGAACAATCGGAGCCTTGTGGTACATATGCTCTAAGATAACGTTCTTAATCTCACATACCTTATTAACCTTCTCAACTAATACATCCTCGTCGAAAAGCTCTGAAACCTGGAAACCAATCTTAGAATATTTATCTGCATAGAACGGAGCGATACCTGACTTTGTAGAGCCGAATGACTTCTTGCCAAGTCTCTCCTCCTCGCACTCATCAAATAAAATGTGATATGGCATAACAATCTGCACTCTGTCTGAAACAAGAATCTTTGGCTTTGGAACGCCCTTTGAAACTATATCATTTACCTCTTTGAACAATGCAGGTATGCTTAAAGCCACACCATTACCTATAATGCTTGTTGTATGATCATAAAATACACCTGAAGGAAGGATGTGAAGAGCAAACTTACCATAGTCATTTACGATTGTATGACCTGCATTGCTTCCTCCCTGGAATCTTACGATAATATCGGCTGTCTCTCCGAGCATATCTGTAATCTTACCTTTTCCTTCGTCTCCCCAGTTAGCACCAACTACTGCCTTAACCATATTTGTCTCCTCCTAAATATATCTGCATTTTACACCTTATGTTTTCATAAGATGGGATAACTTACTCTAAAAGTATATCATATATATATTCATAAGTAAAATTAATAATATTTATATTTTTTATAAGTCTCAATTATATAACCATCCCCATATTTTCCACTTGTTTTATTCTCCATAATGAGTTAAAATATCAGCAATGATAATTACATTAAGGAGGACAATTCGATGGCTTATAAGATTTCAGACGAGTGTGTATCATGTGGCGCATGTGCAGAAGTTTGCCCTGTTGGTGCAATTTCTGAGGGTGACGGAAAGTACGTTATTGATGAAGCTGCATGTTTAGAGTGTGGTGCTTGTGCAGGTGCTTGCCCTGTTGGCGCTCCACAGGAGTAATTCATATCAAATCTTAAATCGCAGTTGTTGTAACTGCATTTATACTTAGGAAAAAACATCGTACAGTTTTATCTGTACGATGTTTTTTATTGTCCATATCCTACATCTGATAGTTCTCAGCCTGTGCCATAAACATCTTATAATACAGAGAATCCTTCTTCTCAAGAAGTTCCTCGTGTGGAGCAAAATCGCACACCTTTCCGCCATCAAGTATAAGCACCTTATCACAGAAAACACTGCTGCTCATTCTATGACTAATGTAAATAGCGGTCTTATCGCCGACCAGATTATTGAACTGTTCATAGATACCTGCCTCTGCGATAGGGTCAAGAGCACTGGTAGGCTCATCTAAGATAACAAGACCTGCTGCCTTATACAATGCTCTGGCAATTGCAATCTTCTGGCTCTGTCCTCCCGAAAGCTGCACTCCGTCCTTGTCGTAATCCTTTCCCATAAGTGTCTTGATGCCATTCGGAAATTCATTAATTTTTTCCATAATACCCGTGCTGACTGCTGCCGCCACGGCGCCCTCCGTATCCTCATCAATACCTTTACAGGTAATATTCTCCTGAATGGAGAAATTAAAGAGCTTAAAATCCTGAAATACCGCAGATATTGCTGAGAGATAGCTCTCATAATCATACTCGAATATGTCTATGTCATTGAGATATATCTTTCCGCTGTCCGGATGGTACAATCTGCATATAAGCTTGACAAGCGTAGTCTTTCCCGCACCGTTAAGACCTACAATGCTTATTTTTTCACCTGCGTTGATTGTAAATGATACTCCGTCAAGAACCTTCTTATCAGTCTTAGGATATGCAAATGACACATTCTCAAATCTTATGGACGGAACATTTTTGCCAACCTTCACATCTCCTGTGAGTACCTTTTCATCAGGAAGCTCAAGAAGCTCCATAAACGGTTCAAGATATCCCAACATACCCCTCATATTAATAAATGCCGATCCAAGTCCCATTACAGCCTCAGAAAACTGCATGGCTGAGCTCACATACATTGTGAGACTTCCAATACTTATCCTTGGACCAAACTTATCTGAAATACAGCGTATACCCACATATGCATATGCAAAAGCATTCTGAAATATCGACATGGCATGTGTCAGTGAAGTGGCAAATCCCATCTTCACAAGAAAGCTCTTAAATTCCACTATAGTCTTTACAATAAATGTGGTGACTTTGTCGCCAATCATACCGCTCATGTCATAGAGACGTATGTCCTTCTGACATTTATTTTCCGAGCTTACACTGTAATAATATCCAAATCGTCTGTTTAACGGTATTAACCTGTCAAAGAACTTTATCTGCTCGCCCGTAAACCTTGCCTGAATCAACATCATTACCGCAATACATACAAAGAATACTATTAACAGCACCACAGAAAGCTGACACATAATTCCTGCAAGACCTATAATTACGAACAAAAGTCTCATGGCATCCGTTGTATACTGCACAACATTTTCAATTGCCGACTGATTTTCAACTGCAAATATGGCGCGCTCCTTAAGATCCAGATAATATGGATTCTCAAGGTGTCTGTACTCCACTGACATTACCTTATCGGCAAGCCTTCCGTGTATTCCCTTTGTTATGTATTCCCTGCTTACCGTAAGACCGTACTTTAACAGCTTCTCCAGAAAAAAGAACAAACCGTTTGCTGCCACAATAGCTCCGGCAAAATAGAAAGCTGCAGCGCCACCACCGCCATTCATGAGGCTGTCAATAAGATACTTAGGCAGTATGACATTTGCAAAAATTCTGCCTGATGAAACAAGAGAATTCACCAGCAAAAGTAATATAAATGACGGGCGTATATGCCACGCTATGCCAAGAAATTTAATTAAAATTTTAATATTCTTCTTCATGTGACTACGCCTCCTCTACCTGATAATATTTTCCCTGAACGGTAAACATATCATAATACTTGCCCTTAAGCTCCATAAGTTCATCATGAGAGCCATATTCAGAAAGACCGTCACCGTCAAAGAACGCAATCTTATCACAGAACTTTGTGGATGCAAGACGATGTGATATATAGATTGCCGTCTTACCCTGAACAAGAGACGAGAAATCCTCATATATTTCTGCCTCGGCAAGGGCATCAAGAGCACTGGTAGGCTCATCCATTATCACCATGTTTCCGCCCTTATATAATGCTCTGGCAATTGCCAGCTTCTGGCTCTGTCCACCGGACAGCTCCACGCCGTCCTCCTCTATAACCTTTAACATCGGCTGTTCCTTACCCTTTGGCAGTTCAGCTATTTTTTCCTTAAGCCCAACCTTTTCAAGAACAGTATCTACCCGCGCCTCATCAATATTCTCGCTTGTTCCCGCTACGTTCTCCTTGACAGAAAGTGCAAATATATTTACATCCTGAAATACCACTGCAAACATCTTGGCAAGTTCCTTTTTATCGTAATCCTCAACCTTTACATCATTTATAAGTATCTCACCCTCATCTGCCTTAAAAAGACCCATAATAAGCTTTACCAGGGTTGTCTTTCCCGCGCCGTTTATTCCTACCACCGCAAGTCTTTGTCCGGCCGGAATCACAAGATTTAAATTCTTAAAAATCCATTTATCCGTATTAGGATATTTGAATGAAACATTTTTAAACTCAACCTTAAGGGGAATGTCCTGTGGCACAGCCATCACATCTCCGCCCTTTGTTCCAAGGGGTGCATCCATAAACTCAAAGAAATCAACTACATACATTGTCTCTTCATTTATGAGATTAAGCTTATCGGCAATATCCTTAAGGGTTGTAGAAAGCATTACAACAACTGACAGGTACATTGAGAAATCTGCAATTGACATGCCATGTGTCACATGCCATACAAGCATAAAATATGTAGCCGCATCTGATAAGAGCAGTACCGCAAAAAGCAAAATATCCCATCTGAATGTGTGACCGGCAATAAGCTTTATGACATCAATGTACTTCTTCATCTCAAGTCTGAAGTTGTCAAGAAGCCTTCCCTTGAGATTGTAAAGTCTGATGTCCTTGCCGTAAGAAAAATCCTGAGCTGTATTAGTGTAATACTTAAGCCTTCTTGCTGCATGAGCACGCTCCTCTTTGTGTCTGTACTGCAGCTCCTGAACCTTTCTTGTAGCAAAAATACCCACAAGCATATTTATAACTACAGCAACAAGTATTACAATACTGCCCATTCCCATTATAACAGTCAGTGCTATACCTGTTATGACAAGTGCCGGCAACTGCCACAAAGCATTGTAAACACCTTCAATACCATTTGTATTGTTTGATATGGCAGTAAATGCCCTGTCATATTTCTCGAAAAATGTAGCATCTTCCGTATGCTCATAATCCATGGTCATGAGCTTTACCGACTGGTCTCTCATATAATCTATACGAAGCTTCATAATGTTTCCGGTCTGCGCTCCGTTGACAATATTCTTGATAAATATAAGCACAACCGAAACCACCAGAAATATGCCCGATATCATTATGACATTCTCTATGGAAGGTGACGGAGACATCAACTCTCCTATAAGAAACTTTGGCATCACAGACCCTATAACCGGGTACACTGACGCCGCAAGAGTGTAAATAATACACCAGAAAAAAATGGAACTTTTATTGTCCCTGACATTTTGCAACAGCCGCTTTGATGCGACTCTTTTCTCTTTCTTCATCGTGTCCTCCTAAAATTTGGCATAACCTAGATTATATACCCGCAAACAGAAAAACACCATGACTTTTTGGTTACAATTTTCCTGCCTAATGATATGACACTTTATAAACTCATATGAAAAATAGGGCTCCGAAATAGCCGAGCCCTTTTAATACGTCTTTAAGACGATGCAATTTATCCTCTACGCAATTATTTACCAGATGACATAAAACATGATTTCCCATCATCATAATTTAAAATTACCTCTGTAAAATCATGATTTATGCTAATGTCCCCGACACAAATCACTGTTTCATTCTCTTTATCATACTCCTGCAATTCCGTTTTATTTAAGATATATTCGTCAGGTACATCTGTATCAATATTATCTGCCTGAATAGCACCAGTAAACAAAACATCTCCCTGTTCATTCTTTAGCTCAATATGTAAAACATATCCAACAATTTTATTATAAATCTTTGAAGCATATGTAACCGTACCGTCCAAGTTCATCACGGCATTCACACTATTGTCTTCATCCAAATTAACAGCAACACCCTCAAAAGATTTTGATATTTCTTCGTTGCGTTTACTAAATAACCATACACAGAATATACCGATAATAATTAGTGGTATAACTACACAAAGTGATCTTAAATCTTTTATATGATCCTCCTCTTTTGCATAGTTATGCTTTTCCTTAGTTTTATCCAATTCTCTATTCACTACTTCATACCTCCAAAATTAATTAGGAAAGGCATATGGTGCTTCAAGTCTTTTTATTTCCCCCAGCATATCGACGTCAACATATCCAAGTTCATAATGTCCGTTCACACTCGAATTACCATTCTTATAATTCCAAAATACATTACTTGCAATATTTCTATATCCACTGCTGTAATATGGTGACGTAATCGTTCCTGTCACTTTTGCTACACTGATATTGGGCGTCCATTGGCCATTTATTTTCAGAGGTTGATTAATATTTATTGATGTCTCGTACTGAACTGTACTTCCGCCATATCCAAGTATTTGATTTCCTGCATCCACATCTCCACTATATTTGACAAACACATATAAGAATTCACCCTTCATACTCGTCATATATACGCTATCAACGCCTTCGATTGTACTTGTTGTGCTTAAACCAGATATTATACCATTAAATACGTCAAAAAAGGTTTTCGCCGTGCTTATTGCTCCTCCTACTTTTGGCAATTGGCCTAATATTTTACTGGTAATTACCTTTAATGCATTTTTACTGGCAGCCACAAAGCCTGCATTTGTTTTTCGTGCTTGGGTATCTACTCTCCATGACTCACCATATGATTCATTTGGTACACCTCTTATAATCTGTAGTTCATACGATTTTCCTTGATAAACATATTGTTCACGAACGCTTGTCCATTTTACCGTGCTACTTGAAGACACTGCTATTCTTGACTTTATACTTGAATCTTTAGCCACTCCTAATTTTTCTGCTACTTCTTCTTGAGTTATCTCTTCAACCCCCAAAGCCTCTAACTGTCTGTCGATTTCCTCAATTTGTTCTAAATTCTTATCAAAATCCACTGATAAAAGACTTCTTAATTCGTACAGTTCATCTATATTCTGTACATCTTCATATCCATCCTTTTGAATTTCTTCTCTTTCCTCCGCATTTACAACAGCTAAATCATTTGCCATTATAGCACAAAGAGCAATACCACATATAACCTTTTTAATCATCATTGCACCCTTCTCCTTTCTATACATCGTAATATTTTAATAATGCAATATATTTATATGTTATATTTTCTTGTAAAAAACACCATGATTTTTCAGTTTAAATTTTCGAAAATATTTTAACCAAAAAATCATGGTGTTTTTCCGTTTTCTTTATTACGCTTTCATACATAATTCTATTACAAAGGAGACGAACAAAATGAAAAAGATTATTAAAAAAATTGTATCCGCATTTATGTGCTTAGGGCTTATATTCTCCATCCTATCAACGCCCAAAACCGACAATGCAAGTTCAACCGGTAACCCTGCCAACTTACTATCAGGTACAATTGATGATTACCCAATAATTGAAAAATAAATTTATATCATCAACCATTTAATTTTAACATTTCGTTATAGTGGAATTCGTAATATTCCCTGATAAGCTGACAGTTTCTTTTTTGAAAACTTAATTCGTATAAAAGAAACGCTTTCTTTAATAGTTCCTTGCACGCTTCCTTCTCATATCCCAATTCAGTTTTTCCGCATCCGATATTTGCAAGAAAGCGTCCAAGTGAACCTAATTTCCCACATTTTAAGAGCAGTTTTATTCCATTCTCAGAAAAACTTAATTTTTTTTCACTAAAACCTTTTTCGCAGATAGCCTTAGAAAATGTGGCAAATATGGTCATATACGACCTCATCCTGAATTTGCAGTCGATACCACTTTTTCTATATAATTCTAAAATCTTTCCCAATATGCTGGTTGCCTCATCAAATTTCCCAAGCCTTATCATTATGGTTGCTATCTGCGCAATCAGCAGTGCTTCATTTCTCATAGGCGGTCTGTTATTATCTTTCTCCAAATCATATGTTTCTTTCAGCAGATTCTTCGCTACAGACAATGCTTCATCAACGCTCTTCTCACCTATCAATCTTTCTAAGGTATTCCTTATATTTTCCACAAATCTTCGATTGTCCGCCACTGTCATGTCAAGGTCTTTCTCAAGTTCCTTAAGCCTTATCTTCGCCCCTTCTATATCATATACCGACAGACAATCGTCTATCTCACTCTTCTTTTCCAACACTTCAAATGAATCGGTTGCCAAAAAGGTACTGTACCTTCCCTTTTCTATATCGAACTTCCTCATCAACGCATCAAATTTTTTCCTTCTCGGCGTTGTTCTGCCGTTCTCTATCCTCGATAATGGCTCCGGCGACTCATAGATTCCCTCTATAAGCATTTCCTGAGTATATCCTCTTACCAGTCTTTCACCTTTTATAATCTCATAATCAAGATGATATTCACACTGATATGGATTAAAAAATAAGAAATCAAGACACATGTCAGGTGCATATTCTTCATACATTTCTCTCAAGACATCATCATACTTCTGCCAGGAATCTGCCTTCATATCATCTCCCATACGTTGGTAATGCTTAATCATTTCCTCCATGAGAGGCACCATAAGGTATGAAATTGCACTTTTTCTAAGAAGCGACACAGCATCCTCACACATAGATGCGATTTTCCCATCATCAGACTCATCTCCACATATATTTGCCAATATCCATGCACACTTGGGATAAACCTTACTATACTCCTCCATATCGCTGAAGTGTTCCCTTATGTAACAATCACACTTCCAAGTATGTTCCTTTGCCTCATGTGTCATTCCTGCTTTATGAAGCAGCATGCCATATAGCAGCAGATTTTCCATTTCATATGTTGATATAAGATATTCTTCAAATGACTTTTCTTTCCATCCTGACATTGTAATCTCAAGAGCCTGCTCAATCAATGCCCTGGCATGATCTATATCTCCGTTTTGCACAAATATATATGCCTTTGTCCTGCAATAATACATCCGATGTATATTTACAGTTTCGTCAAAATGTGAGAAGTATTTCTCCAGAAGATACAAAGCCTTATGCGTCTTCTTCTTTAACATGAGTTCCTCTACCATATCCCTTGCCCTGATTTTATTATACTCCTCAAGTGACATGATTACCTCAAGCTTATCAGGTGATTTTCCCAGCCTCTGAAATAATACATCAACCAACAGTTTATCCGTATCACACTGATTTTCCTCTATCTTAAACAGCATGGCTTGTGTGCAAAGCCCCTCGCTTAGCCTTTCTCTGCTTATATTTTTACTTTCACGTTCTTTCTTAAGAAGTGAGCCTAACTCATATCTGTACATTAAATCACCCGCAATTCTTCCCAACTGTTTCACACACGCAATCACTAACATGACCTTAAGTACAGTTTACTATAATATTTCTTAAGTTACCACATATTTTTGGTTGTTACTTTTTCCCGAAGAGCCTTCTCTTCTTTTCCGCGTTTTTAACTGCTGCCTGCTTATTATCCTTCTGCAGCCCTCTAACCATCTCATCAAACTTCTTGTAGCGCTCTTCCTCTTTCTCTTCCTTGATTCTTAAAAGATAGTCTACCTCTTTTATAACAGAGTCGCTTACATTCTTTGACATTTCCTTTGTAAGCTCCTTATTATTTTCCTGAATGACAGCCGTTACCACATTGCCGAGAATCATCTGGAACTGCTCTATCTTTGAGAGCTTGTCCGTCTCGTGATGAACCGACAGTTCGTTTCCACTGTCCGACTCTGTCACAAGCTGCGTTCCCGTAGGCTCCTCTCCCACCGGTTCTTCTTTCAGGGACTGCTCCCTTATTATGTGCTCAACATTATTACCGTTCATTATCTCCGGCAGTGCAATTTTTATTGCTTTAAGCAAAAATCCCTGGTCTTTTAACTCCTTTATTTTCTTAAATACACGTATGTAATAATCGGTATAATACCTGTGTCCCATCTCATTTCTCGGAATCTCTATGTCAAGCTCCTCCTCCCAGTATCTGAGCACATGGGATTCCACATCCACCAGCTTCGCCGCATCCGATATCATATAACGCTTTCCCTCAGTCCTACCTAAATTATTAATTAAAATTTCAGCCATATCCTACTCCTCCTGCATATAGATTGTCATACAAAACCGCTTGGCGGTTTTTGTTATATAGGATTATAGTGTCAAAAGTCCTTTTAAAAATTTTCTTTCGTTATAATGTACAAATTTATACTATGATTTTTACATATAGCGGAAAATGTTTTGATTTTCTTAATACTCTGTAAATAACTTACATCAAAGTATTTAGAAAATCAAACATTTGCAGCGTCGTAAAAATCATGGCATAAATTATACATTATAACGATGAATATTCTAAATCAGGACTTTTGACACACCAATTCTATATAACAAAAACCGGGAGGTGACATCCTCCCGGTCTATACGGATGTACTTATATAAAGTACATCAACTTTATTCATCTTTTCAATATGCCGGACGCACAATTTACCAAAGCTTTACAAAGCGTTTACCCCTCTTTACTCATGAGGCCTTCGCTCCATATTTCCAAACTTTGTATAATCCGGGAGCCATGCAAGCTCTATGGTTCCCACAGGGCCGTTTCTCTGCTTTGCAATGATAATCTCAGCCACATTTTTTTTGTCCGTATCCTTGTTGTAATAGTCATCTCTGTAAATAAACATTACAACGTCCGCATCCTGCTCTATAGCTCCCGACTCTCGCAAATCCGAAAGCATCGGTCTGTGGTCAGGCCTCTGCTCAACCGCACGGGAAAGCTGTGAAAGGGCCACAACAGGCACATTGAGCTCTCTGGCAAGTGCCTTTAAGGAACGTGATATGTCGGAAATCTGCTGCTGTCTGCTGTCGGAATTTCCCGCTCCTGCGCTCATAAGCTGAAGATAGTCTATGATAATTATTCCAAGATTATGCTCCATCTTGTACTTTCTGCACTTTGAACGCATCTCCTGAATTGAAATACTAGGAGTATCATCTATAATGAGATTTGAATTTCCTATAACCTGGGCACTCTCTATAAGTCTCTCCCAGTCAGAATCTTCAAGACTGCCTGTTCTCATAAGCTGTGAACTGACTTTTGACTCAAGGGACAAGAGACGGTTTACAAGCTGTTCCTTTGACATTTCGAGACTGAATATGGCAACAGTAATACCCTTCTTAAATGCCATATGCTCTGCAATGTTAAGCACAAAAGCCGTCTTACCCATAGATGGTCTGGCCGCTATAAGAACAAGATCCGACGGCTGCAAGCCTGCTGTCTGATAATCAAGATCCGTAAATCCTGTAGGAATACCTGTTACACTTCCCTTGTTTTTGGCTGCTGCCTCTATCTTTTCAAGAGTATTTATAACCACCTGTCTTATAGGCACAAAATCACTTCCGCCCTGAGACTGCATAATATTAAATATTCGTTTCTCCGTCATATTTAATATTTCTTCTAAAGGCTCCTTCTCAAGATAACAGTGGTTTGCAATATCCTCATTTGTCTTTATAAGATTTCTAAGTATAGCCTTATCTCTTACTATACCTGCATAATGCTTAATATTTGCCGATGTGAACACCTGACTGATGATATCCTTTATGAACTCAACACTGCTAAGCTCCGGCGGCACATCCATCTCCTTCAGTTTATTCTGAAGAGTTACCAGGTCGACAGGCTTACCTTCCCTGTAGAGCTGTATCATAGCGTCGAACAACGTTCCGTACTGCTTGCCGTAAAAGTCATCCTTTGTCAGCATTTCCGATGCAGTTGTCACCGCATCCTGATCCATGAGCATGGAACCAATCACTGACTTCTCAGCATCTATGCTATGTGGTAATATTTTTTTGATTAATGCCTCGTCCATGACTGTCTGCTACCTGCTTTCTATCGTCTGTATCTTTTTCTACCTCTCTTTTACCTTTACCGTAAGGTTTGCTGTCACATCCTTGTGAAGCTTTATCTGTATAATATGATTTCCCAGAGTCTTTATAGGCTCATCAAGAACCATCTTCTTTTTGTCAATCTCAAGACCTAACTGCTCCTTTGCTGCCTGTGCAATTTCCTTTGTAGACACAGAACCGAAGGTCTTTCCGCCCTCACCTGATTTTATCTCAAGAGTAACTGAGAGAGTTTCCATTTTCGCAGCTAATGCCTTTGCCTCCTCAAGCTTTTCCTTCTCTATCTTTGCCTTATTTGCATTCTGAAGCTTAAGGTCATTAAGGTTCTTGCTTGTGGCTTCAACACCCAGCTTCTTTGCGATAAGGCAGTTTCTTGCGTATGCATCACTTACCTTAACTATCTCACCTTTTTTTCCCACTGATTTTACATCATCCAATAAAATAACTTCCATCCTATATATCTCCTTCCTCAACCATCAACTTTATAGTCTCCTTGAGACAGTTCATTGCCTCATCAACCGAATATCCGTCAAGCTGTGCACCTGCCACATTCATATGACCGCCACCGCCCAGACGTTCCATAATAAGCTGCACATTAATGTTGTCAATTGAACGTGCGCTTATATATATTCTGTCATTATAATCCGTCAACACAAATGACGCATTGATTCCGCTTATGTTAAGCATCTCATTGGCGGCCTGCGCACATACGACGGTAGGACTTTCCAGTCCGTCGGCACTACAGTATGATATGGCAAACTGCTCATCAAATACCTCTGCATGACTGACAGCCTCTGCCCTTGCCTTATATTCAACTATATCATTTCTGAACATCATGCGCACTCTTGTTACATCTGCACCATTTCTTCTTAAGAATGCTGCCGCCTCAAAGGTACGCACACCTGTCTTTTGTGTAAAATTATTTGTGTCTATCATAATACCGCCGTACATTGCATCGGCCTCTACCTGCTTCAACTTAATTCCATCCTGAATGTACTGAAGTATCTCGGCAACCATCTCACATGTTGATGAAGCAAACGGTTCAACATATGAAAGAACGGCATTGTCTATAATCTCGCTTGTCTGTCTGTGATGGTCAAGCACTACAACTGTCTTGCCCATCTGCAAAAGTTCAGGACACTCTGTATAACTTGGTCTGTTTACATCTACCACGATAATGGCTGCATCCTTCTTTGCAAGTTCTATGGCCGTACCTGATTTAATGAGCAAATCTTCCTCATAATCACTGTTACCCACAAATCTGTTTATCATAGGTCGCAGTGATGTAGTCACCTCATTAAGAACAATATATGCTTTCTTATTAAGGGCTTTTACCGCACGGTAAATACCTATGGATGCACCGAAGGAATCAATATCACCTATCTGATGACCCATGATGATAACTGTCTCTTTTGATGCCAGAATTTCCCTCAAAGCATGTGCTTTTACTCTTGCCTTTACACGAGTATTCTTCTCAACCTGCTTTGACTTACCGCCGTAATAGTATGTTCTGTCACCATCCTTCACAACCGCCTGGTCACCGCCTCGTCCGAGAGCCATATCCATGGCCATACGTGAGTAATCGCAGTTCTGATTATACGTCTCTCCGTTATATCCGATACCGATACTTATAGTCATATCCATCTGGTTACCTATATTAACCGACTTAACCTCATCGAGTATGGCAAACTTTCCTGCCTGAAGTCCTTCCAGGTATTTGTACTGGAATGCAACAAAATATTTATCCTTTTCAAGCTTCTTTACAATGGCGTCTATATTTGCACCAAACTGATTTATCTTTCGCTCAATGAGAGCTGTTAAGAGGGATTTCTTAACATCCTCAACACTGTCAAGAGCCTCCTCATAATTATCAATATAAATAAGACCTGCTACCAGCTTCTGGTCAGAATTCTCTTTCATGAGCCTTCTGTTCTCTGTTTCATCAAAAAGATAAAAAGCAATAATATAATCTTCATCTTCCTCAATGGCAAGAACCTTTGTTGTATTAAATACATTCCTTACGCTTATCTTCTTGCACTCTACACGGTATTCCCTGTCTTTATATTCTATATTCAGGTGCTTTGCCTCATCCTCCAACTTAAAGTCATCAACATATATGTCATCAAAAATCTCGCATACATTCTTTCCCTTTGCATTGTCGGACTGGATAACCTGCTCCATCTCCCTGTTAATCCATAAAAAATTACCCTCTGCATCTATAAGACCATATGGAACAGCCAAGTCATTTAAGAGTTCCTTCTGCACCTGGGCATAGTCCACCGCAAACTCAATAAGATCCCGCATTATTACCGGTTTATGCACAAAGTACATAATCAGGGCTGCTATAATATATATGGCAGACAGGCTTATGATAACAAGACCGGCCGTCATATTGTTTGTATATTCATATATGCCGATACCAAGCATCACAAATCCAAGTACAACAGGATATATCAGATGTGTAATCAGCTTTCCTTTAAACTTTAATTTACTGTTCATCACTAATCCCCTTCATAAACTATAACCGCTCCCTATAGAATACCACAAATCATATAATATTTAAAGTAAAAAAAAAGAAAGACCGGCCACTTAAGTGAACCGGTCCAAAATACACTGATTAGTCTAATGTGTATGGCATTAAAGCAATATGTCTTGCTCTCTTAACTGCAACAGTAAGAGCTCTCTGATGCTTTGCACAGTTTCCTGTAATTCTTCTAGGAAGAATCTTTCCTCTCTCAGATACATATCTCTTTAATTTATTAACATCCTTGAAGTCGATAGTGTTGTTCTTATCGCCACAGAATACGCAAACTTTCTTTCTTCTGCGCATTGGTCTTCTCTTCATAGAACCATCCATCTTATCGCCTTTTTTCTCGTTCATTGGCATAATTGTTACCTCCTGTTTTTTTAGGTTTAGTTAAATGGTAAGCCTTCGTCTTCCACTCCGTCAGGAATATTCATAAAACCGTCTCCTGCTGCATTTACAGGCTCAGGTCTTGAAGATGTAAAGCTTCCACCCTCAGCTGCTGAATTCTTACTCTCAGCAAACTCACAATTCTCTACAACAACTTCTGTTGTGTATACTTTCTGACCATCCTTGTTTGTGTAGCTTCCGGTCTGGATTCTTCCCTCAACCACAAGCTTTGTACCCTGATGTAAATATCTCTCTGCAAATTCTGCTGTCTTTCCAAATGCTACGCATGATATAAAATCAGCAGACTGTTCTGAATTTCCATCTCTCTTAAAGCGACGGTCAACTGCTAATGTGTATCTGGCTATTGCCATTGCATTCTCACCCTGAGAATAACGGATATCCGGGTCTCTTGTAAGACGACCCATAAGTATAACTTTATTCATACTATCACCCTTTCGCGCAATCGCCCGGACTATGCTTCCT
This sequence comes from Lachnospiraceae bacterium, assembly GCA_045126475.1. Lineage (GTDB taxonomy): Bacteria > Bacillota > Clostridia > Lachnospirales > Lachnospiraceae > SVEL01. The sequence goes on from JBGVOL010000097.1 coordinate 18,877, forward strand.
GCTTAACACATAAGTATCTAACAACGTTTTCCATAAGACGAACATTTGCCTCTACTTCGTTTGGACAATCTGTTGACTCAGACTCAAACTGAATGAAGTAGTAAAATGCTTCTCTGCTCTTCTGGATTTCGTAAGCTAATTTCTTCTTACCCCAGTCGTCAACATTTGTTACTGTACCACCGAAACGAGTGATATACTCTTTTACCTTTTCGATTGTAGCAGCTCTTTCTTCATCTTCAAGCTTTACGTTAACAACTACTGCTAATTCATACTTGTTCATGTTTTTTACCTCCTTTTGGTCTCTGGCCCACTCTTTAATGATGTTAAGTGAGCAAGGAAAAAGGACATATCTGCTATGTCCTTTAATTTAATTCATCACAAATATAGAATTTATCATAGTTTTAAAAGTTTTGCAAGCATTTTTTTCTTTTTTATAAATTTTCATTTTTTGACAGATATGCCATGGTCTTTTTAAATAATCTGTATTATATTGACCTTGCGAATGAATCGCAGCATAAATGTAACGTATAAGCGAGGTGAATCTAATGCTTTGCTTTCATGAAATAACTTTATTATTCAGTGATGATAAGGATGATCCTGAACACAGGAGTTAGTTATCGACATCGAGAACAATTTCATGTTTTGCACAGATTTTTTTTATCTTTTCTTTTTTTCGAACATTATTATAGATATCTGAGGCAACATAGGCATATTCAAGCATTTCCTTGCCCTTCTTTTTATCCTCCCTGCTTATGTTGCCTTTTTTCTCCAGAATATTCCATGCATAATCATATGTAAGACTTCTTATATATGACAATAAATCTATTTTGGCACACATCCTTAGAGCCTCGTCCAAATAAGCATTAGCTGCCTCAACAAGCCTCATCTCACCGAGAATGTTTCCAAGTAAGCTTTTTATGCTGACATACCTAAAACCATTATGGTATATATCCTTACTGACAGATGCATCGGAAACGCTCAGCAGATATGATATACTTTTGCTTCGCAACCCTATTTCCCTATATTTACTGACTATCATATCAACTATACGCCACTCATTTTCTAATAGTATTACTTTTTTTAATCCTTCCGTTCCGCTTACACCAATTCCACGCTTAAGAATCTTTTTCATTTCCTCAACTGTTTTGCTGTATTTACCGTTTTTCAACAAACATATCTTTTCATTGACAGTAAAAATGTAATTTGTGCTGTTTATGGTGTCCAGTTTCCCCCTTTCCGTCAATGTATTTATTATTTTCTGCGCCATATCAGTTTCTCCGGCATTGATTGCTTCACGTATCTGATTCAGCTTTTCAAATATTCTATATTCATATGTGTCCACATATGCAATATATTTATCACCTGACATTTTCACCCTCTGCAATAATGTCTCCCTGTATTTTCTCTGAAGATTGGTTCTTTTATTTTCCAATCTTGATACTGTTTTTACGTCACATACACCCCACGCAAGCTCTTCCTGCGTCAATCCCAGCAATTTTCTTCTTTGACTTATAACTTCATTTACATTATATGCCCGCTCTTCCACATATCTTGGGAAATAATTTACAGCTTTCATAACTCCGATCTTTTCATTCATTCTTTTAAGTATATTGAGTTTCTTTCTTTCAGCCGCCATGTCTTTGCCAAGCCACTCATTGCATTCTATAATTCCTTCCTTTAACTCTGCCAGAAATACAATAAAATCGCCCCTTACTGTTTGCTCGTATGCCCTTGTCCCCACCTCAAGCGCTTTTTCATATTCCCCTATGCTCATATAATGTTTCATAAGCCAATATCCGACACTTCGGCTTAATAGTTCTCTCTCGGACCTGTCATACCTTTTTTCTTCAAGCTTTTCCAGTATACGGTGATACAATTTTGCTGCCAAATTTCCTTCCCCTGAAAGTTCCACATACCGTGCATATTGTTGAACCATCATCATTTCCATTCGGCTTAAATAATATGACTCTACATTATCTATACAAAAATTTTTTATTGTACAGCGTAATCCCTCTATCAGTTTATTTTTACATTCAAATACATCTGTATATGTTCTATGCATGATTTCACATTCGACCAGACACATATACTGGAGATGAAGCCTGTTATTCGTCTCCGCTTTATACTGGTTTATTTTTATTTGTGCCATTGTATATTTCTTCTTATCTATAAGATTACATATTTCCCACCTTTTTTCCAGTTTTTTGTATTCAACGGCATCCAACAATATCTCGAATCTGTCGCTATACTTCCCCAGTCTCTGATATAGACTTTCAAACAATAATTTTTCTACATTTCTTTCACCCTTTTCAATTCTCGTTAGCATGGATGGAGTACAAAGACCCGATGCCAACTTCCCCAGTGTGATTTTATACTCCTTTCGAATGTTCCCAATAAGCAGTCCTGAATACAACATATCTCTACAATCCGATACAACAAACTGTTGTCATTGTAAAAACAAAGAGCACCGTTTCCGGTACTCTCTTAAAATACATGTTATATGCAATTTTTTAATATTCGTTTTGCTACTGGGATTTACGTACATTCTTAATGTTTTTCTCTACAATAGTTCTTGCCAGCATTATCTGATGCCCACAACCTATGCACTTTAATCGAAAATCTGCACCTACTCGTAATACCTGCCACTCAAAACTTCCACATGGATGTTTCTTTTTCAGCTTTATGATATCATTCAATTCTATTGAAACCATATCCTACCCCTAAATAATACGATATTAATCTTCCTCACCGATACACAGATATAATGTTATAATCTCAACACCGTCAAGTGCCATAGGAACCTTTAATGCCTGTGCATCTGTCTGAAGCTTAAGATTATTGCCCTGAAGCGATATCGGTGGTGTAATATCCATCGCCATCTTCTGAGTAGAAAATAAGGTTGCCGTACTTCCCATAATCATATTACTAAGTTCACACAATGCTGATGATGTCATATCATCAAGAGTCTCTACCGGCATACCCATCATCATCATGCTTGCAACCTTTCTCGCGTTAGCCTCCTGCATAACAAGAAGAACCTGTCCCTTTAATACACCTGTAACTCCTACCTGAAGTATAAATGTATCATTAGGAAATACCAAAGAAGCAACCGACGGTTTTCCGACAGCAAGCTTTGCCCCTGTAGTCGCCTCCATTATGCTAAGTGTTGCCTGTAAAAACGGATTAATGTGTCTAACGTCCAATGCCTTCATTTCTATACATCCTTTCCTTCCGATACCATCTATATCAAGCCATCAGATAAATATATTACCCAATCTGCTTACACAAATATGGTCTCCCATAGTTTATAAAATCACGAATCAATTGCTTTGATTATATCTCATTATAACACAAAAGGCCCTTTGGGTAAACCAGATTTTTAAATGAATTAAAAAAAAGCATCGAAATAATATTCAATGCTTCTTATAGAGGCGCGAACCGGATTTGAACCGGTGATAACGGTGTTGCAGACCGGGGCCTTACCACTTGGCGATCGCGCCATATTCACTTGTAACTGTTGTGAAGCCTTTACATTATAACAGCATGTAAAACTTTCGTCAACAAGCAATTCAGTTTTCACTGAAAGCTCCCCGAGTAGGACTCGAACCTACGACAACTCGGTTAACAGCCGAGCGCTCTACCGACTGAGCTATCGAGGAATATTATGATTTACAATCATAGAACAAAATAGACCATCCTTATGCAAACGCACATAGGAAAGTCCATC
>JBGVOL010000098.1:0-13583 GCA_045126475.1 Lachnospiraceae bacterium
ACAAACTTTGCGAAGCTATCACAAGTGATAAATATGATGTAATCATTATCAACTTTGCTAACCCTGACATGGTAGGTCATACAGGTGTTGAAGAAGCAGCAATCAAAGCTGTTGAGGCGGTTGATGAGTGTGTTGGAAAGGCAGTGGATGCAATCCTTGAAGTGAACGGAACGATGTTCATCTGTGCTGACCATGGTAATGCAGAGCAGCTTGTAGATTATGAGACAGGCGAGAGCTTTACGGCACATACAACAAATCAGGTTCCATTTATACTTGTAAATGCAGACCCTTCATATAAGCTTAGGGAGAACGGATGTCTTGCCGACATTATTCCTACACTTATTGAACTTATGGGACTGGAGCAGCCTGCAGAGATGACAGGAAAATCATTACTTTGTAAATAGCAGATAAAATATTTTGAATAAAAAGGAGACCATATGAAAAAACTAAAATCAACACTTTTAGTTCTTCTGATGGCGATGATATGTCTCGTGGCTTACTATTTGTATATTGCTGTTTCTGATGACGGAAAAAGCAACGAGGCGGGCAAAAAAATTGCACAGGAAGATAATGCAACAGACCCGCAGCAAGGTGAAGTTGTGAATAACGAGCCGGAAGAGGCGACAACAATCACCCTTGTGGCAGTAGGAGATAATTTTACCCATGAGAGTGTTATAAACAGTGGTAAACAGGCAGACGGAACCTACAATTATGATTTCCTTTTTGCAGACACAAAGAGTTTTGTGGAAGCGGCTGATATTGCTGCTATCTTTCAGACTATGATTATTGCGGGAAACGATAAGGGTGTTTCCGGATATCCTGTATTTAATGCTCCAGAGGAGATGATTACAGCTATTGACAACGCCGGATTTGACGTTGCGCTTATGGCATCTAATCATTCAAATGATTAAGGAACAGACGGCATAAGAAAATGCATGAGTCTCTGGAATGAGAAGTCAGATGTTCTTGCCCTGGGAATACATGACAATGAGCAGGAAGCTGTAAATATTCCTATATTAGAGATTAAAGGTAAAAAGATAGCAATACTTAATTATACAACGGATATGAACAATCCTATTGTGTCATCAACGGAACAATACATGGTAAATTACCTTGGTGTACTTAATTCTGCAACAGGAAGTGTGTCGTCAGCAAGGCTCTCTGAGAGCGTCCTAAACGATATCAGAAGGGCAGATGACCAGGCTGATTTTGTAATTGTATTCCCATACTGGGGAACAGAGTATGAGTATAGTGCAAGTGAGATACAGAAATCATGGGCAAAGTTAATGACAGAGGCAGGTGCAGACCTTATTATAGGAGCACGTTCCCACTATATCGGTGAGATTGAGGAGATAACTGCAGATAATGGAAATACCTCAATGTGCTATTACAGTCTTGGCAATTTCTGTTCATCCTTTAATGATGCCGCTGCCATGGTTGGCGGAATGGCAAGGGTGAATATTGTGTTCGACGGTGATAATGCATATGTGGATACAGAAAATTCAGGTATTATGCCAATCGTAACACAATATTCCCACTCAGGAAATGCAGATGATGAAGAGGCCAGGCTTTCAGGTGTATTTCCGATATCAGTTTATACTTCTGAGATGGCATCATCTCACGGTATAATTACAAGAGCAGGAGTAAACTTCAGCATGGAACTTATAGATGAAATCATAAACAGTAAGATTGATTCAAAGTACCTTATGAGGGAATAGCAACAATATCTCAAGGAAAAAATTGCTTGCTTTTACATCCATGCTGTGTTAGAATTAGAAAGCTTGAGTATAGGAGGTGTAATAACAGTGAGTACAGTATTAACAGTTATTTTTATCATAGTTTGTATAGCATTAACAGTAGTTGTATTACTTCAGGAAGGAAAGTCAGCAGGTTTAGGCGTAGTCAGCGGTGCTGCAGATACTTATTGGGGTAAGAATAAAGGTCGTTCAATGGAGGGTACACTTGAGAAGATAACAAGAGTTTTGGTTGTTCTTTTTCTTGTGATTGCTCTTGCTTTAAATATTTTAAAGTAGTTGTAAAGAATTATGAAAGCCTTTTCTGCTGTATGGCAGGGAGGGCTTTTTTGATTATATGAGATTGAGGTATAGTATGGAGTTGGAAAATATTGAAGAGAAAAAGAAAATTGTAATGGAAGTTATAAGCGGTGAACTCTATGTGCCTATGAAGGTAAAGGAGCTTGCCATTATTTTGAATGTTCCGAAGACTCAAAGGGAGGAACTTCACTATGTCGTCAATCTTCTTGAAAGTGAAGGAAAGCTTATGATAACAAAGCGTGGTAAGATTATGCTCCCTGAGGTCAATAATGAAGAGGAGAAGAAAACATCATCTGATTTTGTTGAAGGTATTTTTGAGGCTAATCAGAGAGGTTTCGGATTTGTGAGGGTGGAAGGCGAAGAGGATGTGTTTATTCCTGAAAGTTGTGTCCACGGCGCAATGCATACAGATAAAGTGCAGGCAAAGATTACCATGAATGCCAAAGGCGGTCAGCGCAGAGAGGGCGAGATTGTCAAAGTTATTGAGAGGGGAATGACAGAACTTGTGGGCATTTACAAGAAGAGTAAGAGCTTCGGTTTTGTTATTGCCGATAATACGAAATACACAAAGGATATATATATTCCGGAGGAACGCTCAAAGGGTGCCGTGACAGGACACAAGGTTGTGGCTAAGATAACGGATTTTGGCGGAAAGGGTAAGAAACCGGAGGGAATTGTGACAAAGATTATCGGTCATATAAATGACCCGGGAACCGACATATTAAGCGTAGTCGAGTCATTTGGAATACCCATGGAATATCCGAGAGAGGTAATGAAACAGGTTGAGAGTATGCCTGATGAAGTACCTGAGGCTGACAAGGCAGGCAGAATGGATATAAGAAGCTGGCAGATGGTTACAATTGACGGTGAAGATGCAAAAGATCTTGATGATGCAGTATCTCTCACGAAAGAGAATGGTATATACAGGCTTGGAGTTCACATTGCGGACGTGTCAAATTATGTTACGGAGGGAAGTCCTCTCGATACGGAAGCACTAAAGCGTGGTACAAGTGTGTACCTTGTTGACAGAGTTATTCCAATGCTGCCCCATAAGCTGTCAAACGGTCTGTGTTCCTTAAATGCCGGTGTTGACAGGCTTGCACTTAGCTGCATTATGGATATTGATGAGAAGGGAAAGGTTATCGGACATAAGATTGCCGAAACCGTGGTAAATATAGACAGGCGAATGAGCTACACAGCGGTAAAGAAGATACTTGCCGATAATGATGAGGAGACAATAAATGAGTACAGTGAACTTGTTCCTATGTTTAAGCTTATGGAGGAACTGGCGGCTGTTTTAAGGGAGAAGCGTAAACAGAGGGGTTCAATAGATTTTGATTTTCCTGAAAGTAAGATTTATCTTGACGAGAAGGGATTTCCTACAGAGATAAAGCCTTATGAGAGAAATGTGGCAACAAAGATTATTGAGGATTTTATGCTTATTGCAAATGAGACGGTTGCGGAGGACTTTTTCTGGCAGGAGCTGCCGTTTGTGTACAGAACCCACGATAATCCTGACCCGGAGAAAATGATTAAGTTAGGTATGTTTATAAGCAATTTCGGCTACGGTATGAAAGCCTCGGGAAGCCAGATTCATCCAAAGGAGATACAAAAGCTTTTAGGAAGAATTGAGGGAACACCTGAAGAGGCAATGATAAGCCGACTTACCCTGCGTTCCATGAAACAGGCGAAATATTCAACCGTAAGCACAGGACATTTCGGACTTGCGACACAGTATTACTGCCATTTTACATCACCAATCAGAAGGTATCCTGATTTGCAGATTCACAGAATCATTAAGGAGAACCTAAGAGGAAAGCTTAATGATAAGAGAATACGTCATTATGAAAGTATTCTTACGGAGGTTGCCGATGAATCCAGCCGTCTTGAGAGAAGAGCCGATGAAGCGGAGAGAGATACTGAAAAGATGAAAAAAGTTCAGTATATGTCACGCCATATCGGTGAAGAATATGAAGGTGTCATTTCAGGCATTACGGCATATGGTATGTATGTTGAACTGACCAATACAGTGGAGGGAATGGTTCACGTTTCAAATATGAGGGATGACTACTATCATTATGACGAAGCACACTATGAGATGACAGGTGAGAAGACAGGAAGAGTATACAGGCTTGGACAGAAGGTAAGGATTTGTGTTGAGGAAACCGATAAGATAAACAGGACAATCGATTTTTCGCTTGTTTTGTAGAAGGTTAATCATTTACAATTTGTGGTCGTATATGATATAGTATCACTGACCAAAAATACAAGAGGTAACAGTCATGGGAAAAGAACCGGCAAAGTTGATTGCCAACAATAAAAAAGCATATTTTGATTATTTTATAGAAGATACTTACGAGGCGGGAATCTGTCTTCACGGTACTGAGGTTAAATCCATGAGAATGGGAAAATGCAGTGTCAAAGAGGCATTTGTCCGTATTGAAAATGGTGAGGTTTATGTTTACAATATGCATATTTCACCATATGAGAAGGGTAATATTTTCAACAAAGACCCGCTTCGTCCAAAGAAGCTTATGCTTCATAAGAGCGAGATTAATAAGCTTACGGGACAACTGGCGGTAAAGGGATATACCCTTGTACCGTTGGAGGTATACTTTAAGGGCAGCCTCGTTAAAATGAAAATAGGCCTTGCAAGAGGAAAGAAGCTCTACGATAAGCGTCAGGATATCGCAAAGAAGGACCAGAGGCGCGAGGCAGAAAAAGATTTTAAAGTCAAAAATTTATACTAATGGTTAAATCCATTAATATACATTGACTTTAAGCATAAAATATTATAAACTAAGTAAGCTATAATCAATAGCTAAGTTAACCAGGGGATGTACTGGTTTCGACAGGGGCTTTGAAGATGGTGAAGCTATCCGCATGCAATGCGTTAAATGGCAAACTTAAATATAAACGCTGAAGATAATTTAGCATACGCTGCCTAGTTGCAGCTGTCTTAACCCGGTGTCCTACAGCCGGGATTAAGGCATCGACCTTGTAGGGAACATCGCAGGCAAAGCTTTGAGCCGGCGATAGATTTATGAAGCTACTGAATCTGTAAGGGTGTCTGCTCCCGTACAGAGGAGGGAATGTCAAACAACAGACTATGATAGTAGAAGAACATGGGATGGGCTTTTGGACACGGGTTCAACTCCCGTCATCTCCATTAGGAAAAAAGGTAATCGGGTAGGTATCACCTACTCGATTTTTTTCGAAATGTTAAAAAATTAAAGTTTCGAAGTGACATATTGTTTAATTATGGTATGTAAAAATCATCATAGTATCAAAAAAGTATATCCATTTTTCTAAAAATAGTGTATAATAACCACATATGATTTTATTCGTGGAGGTGCATAATGAACGACAAGGCAATGCGTAATCTGACGTATGGTCTCTTTGTACTTACGGCAGAGGAGGATGGAAAGAGTAACGGCTGTATTGTCAATACAGTATCACAGGTTACTTCAAATCCTAATAAGATAAGTGTAACTGTAAACAAGGCAAATTACACTCATGATATGATTAAGAGGACAGGAAGATTTACTGCTTCGGTAATCAGTCAGGATGCTGATTTTGAACTGTTTAAAAGATTTGGTTTCCAGTCAGGAAGAGATGTGGACAAATTTAAGGATTTCGCGGACTATGAGCGTGGAACTGACGGAATGTGCCATATCACAAAGGGAACAAATGCATATATGACAGCTAAGGTGACAGATATGGTAGATGTAGGAACTCATACGATTTTTATCGGAGAGGTTACTGATATGGAGATCATCGGAAAATATCCGTCAGTGACATATGCATATTATTTTGAAAATATTAAACCAAAGCCACAGGAAGTTGGAAAGACAGAGAACGGACAGACAATTTGGCGTTGTACAATATGCGGTTATGAATATGTAGGTGAGGAATTACCTGAGGATTTCATTTGCCCGCTTTGTAAGCATCCAGCATCGGATTTTGAAAAGATAACAGCGAAGGAGAACGAGACAATGGCACAGAACAAGTACGCAGGAACAAAGACAGAAAAGAACTTATGGGAAGCATTTGCAGGAGAGTCACAGGCAAGAAATAAGTACACTTATTTTGCATCTGTTGCAAAGAAGAACGGATATGAGCAGATTGCAGAGCTGTTCTTAAAGACGGCAGAGAATGAGAAGGAGCATGCAAAGCTGTGGTTTAAGGCATTAGGTGAGCTTGGAACAACAGAGGAAAATCTTCTTCATGCTGCTGAGGGTGAGAACTTCGAGTGGACTGATATGTATGAGAGAATGGCAAAGGAAGCTGAGGAGGAAGGATTCACAGAGCTTGCTGCACAGTTTAGAGGTGTAGGTGCAATCGAGAAGGCTCATGAGGAGAGATACCGTGCGCTTCTTAAGAATGTGGAAGCAAAAGAAGTATTTGAAAAGAGCGGTGTAACAGTGTGGGAGTGCCGCAACTGTGGTCACATCGTTGTCGGTACAAGTGCTCCGGAGGTTTGCCCTGTATGTAACCATCCACAGAGCTACTTTGAAGTAAGAAAAGAGAATTACTAAAAAGATACAAAACTTATGTTAAATTGATAAAATGGAATGATGATAAAACCTTGGGAAATGGCGGTTTCTCAAGGCTTTTCTTGTTCTGATTTTAAAAGTATAAAGGTTTTAAAGTATCGAAAGTTTATGATATATACAATAAAGGTTGAAAATAAACCATAATGATTTAAAAATAAACTTGACAAAATGATAATGTGGATGTATATTCGGTTTAAAAGATGGACAAAATAGTTTGTGTATAACCTATAATGAAAGAAAGAAAAGGGGAAAGAACTATGAACCTATATTTTGAACTATTGAAGAAGCCAATATTTAGTATGAAAGATGTAAATGTATTTTATGACAATATAGAGAGTGCACGTTCTGCAATTAAACGAATGATGAAGGAAAAAATGGTGGTTAAAATTCGAAATAATATGTATACCTGTATTAGTGGAGAAACTGGAGCTCCTGTAGCAAACCGTTTTCAGATTGCTAGTCACATAACACCTACTTCTTATGTGTCTCATCATACAGCGATGGAATATTATGGTATTACGGACCAGGTTTTTTATGATGTATATGTTTCTTCTGAAACAAGTTTTCGTGAGTTCACATTTGATGGATATACTTATCGCTATGTGATGTCTAAGAGTTTAGAAGGTGTGGATAAGCCTGCTTTTAGTGGAGGAGTTGCGGTAACAAACATAGAGCGTACAATCGTAGATTGTGTTAAGGATATGGATAAAATAGCCGGAATAGAAGAAGTTGTGCAAAACATAGAGAGTATGGGACGGATGCAGGAAAAGAGAATATTGAAATATCTGGAACTTTTTCAGAATCAGTTTCTTTATCAAAAGGTGGGATATCTATTATCCGAACGCCAAGAGCAGATGGGATTGTCGGATGCATTCTTTGATAACTGTAAAGAGAACATAGGAAAGAGTAAACGCTACCTGACGCGAGACCAAGAGGGTGGTCGATATGATGATGAGTGGAAACTGGTGGTGCCGGATGGCTTATACGATATGAAGAACGGAGAGATGTTAGATGCCGATATATAATAAGACAGAAATAGGGCGAGTGGCACAGCAATACGGCTTTGTAAGAGATACCTTTGAGAAGGTCTTACATATTATAGAACTGATGCAACTTACAGAGCAAGAGGGTGAGTATATTGATAGATTTATACGCAAGGAATATGTGCCAAAGCTGTTGTACGATGATGAGGCTGTTGTGGAACGTATAAGAAGACATCCGATGGCGATATGGAAGTGCCGGAAGATGTAATTACAGTTATCTTACATGAAATCCTGTTTCGTGTTCTTCGTTTTCTATTATTGTTGTATACATACGTTCTATTTGAACATATTCACCTTTATTTATCATTTTTAACACATGGTTTATCTGTTCTTCGGTTCCCTGTATTTCCATTTCTACTGAACCGTCATATTCGTTGCGAACCCAGCCTGTGACACCTATACCATTGGCAGCGTACTTGGCGCGGAATCTGAAACCTACTCCCTGAACACGACCACGGAAGATTATATGCTTTCTGATAATACCTGACATGACTGTACCTTTCTTTGTATAATTTTTTGATATATGTATTATAGTACAAGTGGCAGGATTAAAAAAGGGTAAAGATTAAAAGTTATATGATTATGAGATGGGAAACTTAGAACTGGTTGAGTTTAAAAATTTAAGACGGATTTACAGATTTTTTTTGGTGTGATAAAATGCAGAGAGAATCAGTGAAAGAAGGTATCATAATGAACGATAAACTTAAAAGCTTGGGAGATAAGGAAATAGGGCTCATATGTAAGGAGATGGGTATAAGTCGTGAGGAAGTGTATGAGCTTGACGATGAAGGACTCATGGAGGTTTACGATATAATATTTGACATTGAACTTGAAGAGGATATGAAAGATAATGGCAGGATGTCTGAGAAAGCCGTTCTTGCGGCAAATATTTTATCGGCTTTAGAGGAGTAACATCATGGAGAGAAAGGCTGATACTGCATATTACGATAAGATGACAAAAACGCCTGTGTGGAAGCTTGTGGTAAGTCTTGGAATACCGACAACCATAAGTATGCTTGCAACTAATATTTATAATATGGCGGACACATTTTTTGTGGGAAGCCTTGGCAACAGTGCAAGCGGTGCGGTTGGAATTGTTTTTGGACTAATGGCGGTATTGCAGGCATTCGGATTTATGTTTGGTCACGGTGCAGGCAGTATTATTGCAAGAAAGCTTGGAGAAAAGGATATAAAAAGTGCGGAGCTGTATGCTTCTGTCAGCTTTTTTTCAGCACTTATTTCCGGTGTGATAATAGGCATATTGGGGCTCATATTTATTGAACCATTTATGAGACTTTTAGGAAGCACATCTACGATACTTCCTTATGCAAAGGGCTATGCTGTGTATATTCTGGTGGCAGCGCCTATAATGATGGCAAGTTTTGTACTCAATAATATTTTAAGATATGAGGGAAAGGCATATCTTGCAATGATAGGTCTTATTGCAGGTGCGCTTATTAATATAGTCTGTGACCCTATTTTAATATTTAAGCTTGACATGGGAATACATGGGGCTGGTTTGTCCACGGCGCTGTCGCAGTGTGTAAGCTTTTTGATTCTTTTAAGCATGTTTCTGAGGAAAAAGACTCAGAGCAGGCTTTCTGTAAGATATATGAGGGAAGGCATTGTAAGACCATTTGTACTTATAGTAAAGACAGGTTTCCCAAGCCTTATAAGGCAGGGACTTAACAGTATGTCCACAATGGTATTAAATGGTCTGGCAGGTGTATACGGAGATGCGGCAGTTGCGGCAATGTCTATTGTCAATAGGATATGTTTCTTTATATTTGCGGTTGCACTGGGAATCGGACAGGGCTTCCAGCCGGTGTCAGCATTTAATTATGGCGCAAAGAAATATTCAAGAGTCAAGAAAGCCTTTGGATTTACATTTATCATGGGCGAGGTGATTTTAGGCCTGCTTGCCGTTGTCGGATATTTTTTATCGGGAAGACTTGTGGGAATATTCAGAAATGATGCCGAGGTAATACGCATCGGAACGATTGCGCTTAAGTTTCAACTTGCAGCACTTTTCTTCCAGCCGTTGACCATATGCTCAAATATGTTGTTTCAAAGCATAGGGGAAAACCTAAAGGCATCTTTTTTGTCAATGCTAAGAAGCGGAATGTTCTTTATTCCTGTGATTTTTGTCATGTCACACTTCTTCGGACTAACGGGAATACAGATGTCACAGACAATAGCTGACATACTTGCGTTTTTGGTTACACTGCCCCTTGTTGCAGGATTTTTGAGAAAGCTTCCTAAGGATGAATGAAGCCTTTGGCCAGAACTTCTCTCTTTATATAGACAGGAAAGGCAGGCGGACATTGACCGTACACATTGCGGAAATGTCCGCTTTTTTCTGCACTCTCATGCCATTTGACAAGGCTTATGTTATAGCCGCACAGCTCTATGCAGGTAATACATCTCGGATGGACGCAGCTTCCACAGTTGTAGTAGGGGGAGGTCTTACTGCCGAGCATAGGTCTGTGAGTATGACCTGTAAGGAGAATACAGCCTTTATTCTTTGCATATGTTGTAAGTCTATCCTCAATCTTTTCCTTTTTGGTATTGTTCTTTGCGGCACTGGTGGGATCAAGGACACCGAAGTATTCAACCGGTGTCCAGAGATACCTCACAAGAAATCTTGAAAGACGCCAGAATACAGAGTTAAATGCATCGGCCTGATGTCCATGGGTTACATATATATCAGAAGCCCCCGTTTCAGATTTTAAGATAACCCCTCCATAAAATGGTATATTACCTTCAAAGTTTTTAAGCCTGCGCTTTACCATGTCATGGTTGCCGTAGAGCATATACAGGCGTCCTGCCTTGTGGTAAAGTGACAACTGCCAGAAAACATTGCTGTGAATTTCAGCGATTTGTTCTAATCTGCGGTTTTCCCACAGCTCGTCGCCGTCGCCTGCTTCAATGTAGGTGTAGCCGTATTGATAATAATACTGCAATGCTGCAAAATAATTGTTTCCGTTTTTCTGAAAATTGTCGTTATTGTCACCTATTCCGCGGTGGCAGTCACTAAAAAATACATATTTTGTATCTTTGTTAACAGGAAGGACAGGGGCGTTTTCAAAGGCCCTGTCAAGACGCTTTGTATAGCTCATAGGCTCTCCGTTCTAAATTATTTTTTGTTTTTGTCTGCAAATACGTTTTGAGACGAAAGGCAGATAATAAAAAATATAAAGAAGCTTATCACCGCTCTTTTTGAAAGGTCTTGTGACAAAGTTAAACCATTTACAGTACATTCTGCATAGGAAAAGGGAAATATGACGGACAAACTTCTTAAATACAGAGTATTTTCTGTGACTATTACAAAATGTGAAGTATACCGTAAGACCACTTATTTTGTATGGAGTGTCCGGCATTGCATTTTTAAGACCACCTAAAAATCCAAACATCATTGGGAAGTCCTTAAAGGTAATGGAAATATTGACAAATAGTTCCTGTGGCTTTGAAAAAGTACCAAGCTTGAAGAGGGTCTGCCACCAGTGACGGCCTTTTACATTGCCAAGCATTTTGTATTTACAGTGTCTGCCGTGACAGTGCCTGTTTAGTTTAAGGGAAATATCAGGCATCTCACCGGGAGATGAAGCTTTGAAAATTGTAGAGTTGTATTTATCGGGTGAAATCAATTTGTCTGCATGATATACACCAAGCTCACATCCGCTGTTTATGCCGTATTGACCCTTCCATATTTCTATAAGCCATGTTCTTTTCTTATAATCAAAGTAAATCGGCTCGTAGTCAAATACCATATTGAAATACGGTGCAGTCAAATCGTAAAAGGTTGTATAACCGAATATTTTCTGTGTGGCGTCAAGTCTTGAGGTAAAAATATCCTGACAGGGGTTGTAGGCAAATCCAAAAGGTTCTGCCAAGGTATTTAATAATTTATTCTTTTCGTCAGTGCTTAATGAACAGACTTTTTTAAGAGCTTTCTTTTTCTTAAAGTGGAATATAATTATCAGTGCAAAAATCAGTAACATAAATATCGCAGGTATAATTATATATAAACAGTCCATAGGCTCACCTTAGTCATGTTTTTATTATATTTTATGTAAGGTTTAGGTTATTTGGTACGTTTATATGTTCATATTGACAAAATATATGTGATATGTTACGAATTAAAATAATAGTACATATATTTGGAGAAAATGGATGATTGATGTAGAAAAAAGCAGGCTAAAAAAATTAAAAAGGGCAAGATAAAAGAAAGCTTGTACAGTCTTCCTGAGAGAGAAGATTTGCAGGTATGTGAGAAAGGGGAATGTTATGAGAAAATATATTAAAAAAATAATAACAGTAACAGTCATGTCGGGTGTTATGCTTACGTCTGCATGCAGCAGGTCAGACGGAGGAAATCAGGAGAGTACGTCAAAAGAGGCTTCAAAGTCAACTGAGGAGACAGTTGCATCAAATGAGACAACAACAGCAGACGAAAAAGAAACTGAAAAAAGTATTTTAGACGGTTTTTTCAATTGTGTAAAAAGTGAAGAACCGTTTTTCAGGGTTGATTTTGAGGTAGAGGAAAAGGATGAAGGTTACAGGGCAGTTTTTTATGCACAGTACACTAATGTGGATTTGTATGAGTGCGGAGGAATACTGTACGGAGAAAAGACAGGTGAGAATACCTTTGAATTCTCAAATGAATTTGAAACCTATACAGTTTCATGGAACGGAAAAGATAAGCTTCGCATAGAAGGAACATATTTCAATGGAGATTATGAAAGAGGAGTGAAGGACGGTTACGGCGATGATGACTATATGATACCGGACATCGCCCATTATGAAGCAGATAAAAACGTGGTGACCGGAATAGAGATAGATTCGACCCTTGCAAATGCAGTACGACAGGAACTTGGATATGAAAGAGAGCATTGTCTCACTTTGGAGGAATTAGAGAGTATTACATATCTTTATGCATTTGATGAGCCTATTACCTCATTAAAGGGTATTTCACTTCTTAAAAATCTCATTGACTTAAGAATAAGCAGTGGATTTATTGAAGATATAAGTGAGCTGGCAAAGTTGGAGAATCTTGAAACTATTGATATAGCAAATTGTTACATAAAGGAAATTCCTGATTTGTCAGGCTGCCATGGGCTTACAACACTGTATCTGTCAGGAAATATGATAGAGGATATATCACCTGTAGCTGACATTCCATCACTTAGATATGTAAATTTGGAGAGCAATCACATAAGAAGCATTGAACCGTTAAAAAATATGGAAGATTTAGAAATACTTGCGATTCAGAGCAATTGTATATTGGATTATGCTACTGTAAGTGAGAGTAAAGGACTTATTGCTGCAATAGACTATGGTTCACAAAGCACCTATGCAGAGTCACTGGAGATGGAGAACAGGGCAAAACAGATAGTGGCTTTGTTGCCTGACGGGATGAATGAACTTGAAAAAGAGGCAGCCATATATAACTATGTTATGGATAATATGGTTTTCGTAGAAAAAACGCGACCGGCACATGCATATGGATATTCAGCTATTGTTGAGGGAGAAGGTGTATGTGGTGATTATGCGGAAATGTTCTGTCTTCTTGCAAATCATGCGGGAATTGAAGCATATTTATGTCACAGTGACGACCATGCATGGAATATTGTAAAGATTGACGGAAAGTATTATCATTGTGATTCTTTGTGGGATGATGATATGACAGAATGGACACATTTTAACAGGAGTACAGGGTATATGTTTAATCTGCCGAGCCATATGTTTGATGTGAGAAGATTTCCTGCATGTGATGAATCAATGAGTGTACTTGAGTATTGTGACTATTTTGATGCAGAGTAGGTAAAGGGTGTTATTAATGATTGCAATGGAAAGCTTTGTACAAGGTACATTACTTATAATAATATTGACAATTATTGGGGCTGTTAATTCAGGCACACCGTTTATTT
>JBGVOL010000099.1:0-2189 GCA_045126475.1 Lachnospiraceae bacterium
GCTTGATACCTGTCCAATGCTCTCACCAGTTACAAGTCCCAATGCTCCGTTATTTTTGGCAAGTTTCTCGGCAATCTTATACATTACCCTCTTCATGATAATTGTAAGTTCCTCATGAGGACATTTTTCAAAAATGTACATTTGAATTTCGGTAAAATTGACAACATTTAGCTTTATTGTTCCCGAATACGCAGCAACTTTCTTTGCAAGGTCAATAACCTTCTGTTTTGCCCTCTCTGAAGTGTATGGCGGCGTGTGGAAATAAACAGCCTCAAGTTCAACGCCTCTCTTTGCTATCATATATCCTGCCACCGGACTGTCAATTCCTCCCGATAAAAGAAGCATGGCCTTTCCCGCTGTTCCCACAGGCATACCGCCCGGTCCGGGAATAATCTCCGAATAAATATTAATGTGTTTTCTTATCTCAATATTAAGCATAACCTTTGGATTATGCACATCCACGCTTATCTTTGGAAAAGCTTCAAGAATGGCCTCACCGACTGCACAGTTAATTTCCATTGAATCAAGAGGATAATTCTTTCTTGCACGCCTTGCATTTACTTTAAAAGTAATATTTTTGTCGGGATACATCTCATCCATATATGCCACTACCCTGGCCTTTAAATCCTCAAAGCCTTCATCCTCTATCTGAACCATAGGACATATGCCCACTATACCAAATACGCGGGATAATGCCGTCACAGTCTCATCATAGTCATATTCCCCCAGAGCATCCACATATATACGTCCATCCTCCTTGTGAACGTTAAATTCTCCGTCAACAGGAGATAATGACTTAGCTATGTTTGACACAAGCTTGTCCTCAAAAAGATATCTGTTCTTTCCCTTCACGCCTATCTCGGCATATTTAATTAAAAATGACTTAAATTCCATCGTTTCCTCCATCTGATCTATGCATCCGCCTAATTTATCTTCTCTTTGTAAATTTCCTTAAAAGCTCTATCTGTGAATCTATCGTATCAACTGCATAATCGAGTTCTTCCTTTGTAGTATCATAGCAGAGACTGAATCTCACTGTTGAATCAATCTGCTCCGGCGGTAAGCCTATACCTTTCAGCGTGGCACTGACTGCCGGCTTATTTGACGAGCATGCCGAACCTGATGATATATAAATATTTTTCTCTTCCAGAGAATGAAGCATTACCTCGCTTCTCACTCCGTTAAAGCTCACGCTTATAATATGAGGTGCGCTCTCTTCTCCCTTTTTGCTGTTTACGGTAACATTTTGAATTTTAGTTACTCTGTCAATAAAATAATCCTTAAGCTCCGTCATTCGGGCAATCTTTTCATCAAAATCACTGTACGCTTCCTTTGCAGCCAGTCCTATTCCCGCTATGGCAGGAACATTTTCCGTACCGGAACGCATACCCTTCTGCTGACCGCCTCCGTATATGACAGGTCGTATCTTGACCTTGTCAGACACATAAAGAAATCCCGAGCCCTTCGGACCGTGAATTTTATGTCCGCTGACAGAGACCATGTCGGCCCCCATCTTTTTAGGCTGTACCGGAAGCTTTCCAAAGGACTGAATTGCATCTACATGGAAAACAATTTTAGGATTGTATGATTTAATTATTTTTGAAATCTCGCTGATTGGCTCTATGGCACCAATCTCATTATTGACATGCATTATTGAAACAAGGATTGTCTCATCACACAGTGCCTCACTCAAAGCATCAAGGCTTACATGACCATCCTTATCCACAGGAAGATACGTGATTCTAAATCCGTTCTCCTCCAGAAATTTTGCCGTGGCATGTATCGAGGCATGCTCAATCGAAGATGTTATTATGTGGTTTCCTGCCCTCCTATTTGCCATGGCACAGCCGATAAGTGCCATATTGTTGGACTCTGTTCCTCCTGATGTAAATATAATTTCCTTGGGGTCAACCTTCATTATCTTTGAAATAATATCCTTTGATTCCTTTATATATCTCTCTGCATCCACACCCTTCATATGAAGTGACGACGGATTGCCGTAATCCTCTGTCATAACCTTTACAACAAGATTTTTAACGTTTTCTGATACTCTCGTAGTCGCAGAATTATCTAAATATGCTTCCATTTTGTTCCTCTCAATTCTTTTTACCGAAGTTCTCTCAGTCATTTTGTTCCAACGAAAACATCAATACTGACAGTATTGCAAGTCCGGCCGTCTCAGTTCTTAG
>JBGVOL010000100.1:0-9668 GCA_045126475.1 Lachnospiraceae bacterium
GGACTTGACCCTATATCGATTGCGGGAAGAGTTGAGGATAAATATAAAGATTTATTGTAGAGGAATTGTTTATGAAGAATTTTATGTTGATAATGAACAGCATAAAGAGTGATGCAGCAAGGGATGTATGCAGCAAGATTAAGGATTACATCGGCATAAAGGGTGGAAACTGTCAGGTTGTATCAGGATATGTAAAAAAAGATGATATAGCTTCAGATACAGATTGTGCCATAGTTCTCGGAGGCGACGGAACACTTTTACATGCCTCAAGGGATCTTATGGGAATGAATATACCACTTATCGGTGTTAATTTCGGACATCTTGGGTTCCTTGCCGATGTTGAGGCAGAAGCCGTCGAGGACATGGTTGACAGGCTTATGTCAGATGATTTTCTTATTGAGAAAAGATTGATGCTTGAAGGAACAATATCGAGAAACGGAGAGAATATTCCCGTAGCTTCGGCATTGAATGACGTTGTTATCGGAAGAAGCGGTGTTATGGGAGTCCTTGATTTTAAAGTGTTTGTCAATGGTATACGACTCAACAGCTACAAGGCTGACGGTATTATTGTAGCAACACCTACGGGTTCAACGGCGTACAGTATGTCAGCAGGAGGACCGCTTGTAAAGCCTTCTGCACAGTTGATAGTTATGACGCCTGTATGTCCTCATACACTGAATACGAGAAGTATAGTTCTGGAGGGAAACGATATAATAGAGATTGAGATATGCCAGACTAAACCGGTAGAATGCAAAGAGTCGGCATATGTTTATTTTGACGGAGACCTGGCGACGCCACTTTCAAACGGTGACAGGATAATTATAAAGAAATCAGCCAACAGCACAGATATTATTAAACTTGACAGCCGAAGTTTCCTGGAAGTCTTAAGGAGGAAGTTGAATAACAATGAAGATAGCCAGACATAGAAAAATTCTTGAACTTATAAGCAATAATGATGTTACGACACAGGAAGAACTTGCTTCTTTGCTTATAGACAGCAACTACATAGTGACACAGGCAACAGTATCGAGGGATATCAGGGAATTGGGGCTGACAAAGATGTCTGTAAATGGTGGTCCGCAGAAGTATGTTGCCATTGAAAATAACGAAAAAACCATTAATGACAAACTGCTTGAAATACTAAGGGCAGGATATGTATCCATGGATGCTGCACAGAATATTCTGGTTATTAAGACTGTGTCGGGAATGGCCATGGCGGTTGCGGCGGCATTGGATGCACTTAAATGGAACGAGATTGTAGGATGTATTGCAGGGGACGATACAATCATGTGTGCCATAAGGACAAATGGTGATGTAATAACGGTAATGAATAAACTGAATAAGATTATTTCATACTAGGTAAAAAGACGGAGAGTGGCAGGGAAGAGAGGTCAATATGCTGCTGAATGTACATGTAAAAGATTTAGCATTAATCGAAGATGTGGATATCTGTTTTGGAGAAGGATTAAATATCCTTACGGGAGAAACAGGTGCAGGAAAATCAATAATTATAGGCTCTATCGGTGTTGCCCTTGGTGCAAAAGCCGGTAAAGACCTTATTCGTAACGGGGCAGATTACGCACTGGTAGAACTTGTATTTTCTGTAGATTCAGAGGATACGAAGGCAAGGCTTAATGACATGGATATCAATGTAGACGAAGACGGCCAGATTATCATAACAAGAAGGATTATGAACGGGAAAAGTCTCATAAAGGTTAACGGTGAGACTACAACTGCGTCAATGCTCAGGGAGATAGCCTCACTTGTCATAGATGTCCATGGTCAGCACGATTATGAGTCGCTTGTTCATACAGAAAAACATCTTGAGATACTTGACTCATTTGCAGGGGAGAAAAATGCAAAGCTGAGATGTGAGACAGAGCAGTTGTATAAGAATTATAAAATGGTTTTAAATGAACTGTCTGATTTTAAAAATGATGAGGAGCAAAGAGCCAGAGATTTGTCATTTTATGAATTTGAAGCAAATGAAATCGAGGCTGCAGCATTAAAGCCCGGTGAGGATGAAGAACTGGAAGAAGAGTTTAGGCTTATGTCTCACGGCAGAAAGATCGCTGAAAGTTTATCTGAGGTATATAACAGATTGTCAGGTGATGACGGCAGTGTTTCAGAGATGGTCGGATACAGCATGAAGGAGTTGGGGACAGTAAGTCATCTTGATGATAAGATAAACGGATTCTATGAGACTTTAGGTACAGTTGATTCCCTTTGTTATGAACTGTCAAAAGATATAACCGATTATCTTGAAAGGTTAGATTTTAATCCTGAGAGAGTTGAGTATGTTTCCAACCGCCTTGATACCATAAACAAGCTTAAACTTAAACACGGTAAAACAATAGAAGAGATTCTTGAAAAGAAAAGTAAGCTTGATGAAAAGATTGAGAGTCTTAACAATTATGAGGAAACTAAGAAAAAACTTGAAGTTAAACTTTCTGAGGTTAAGAAAGAACTTGAGGCAAAGTCTCTTGAACTGTCGGAATGCAGGAAAAAAGCGGCACTTGGCCTTGAAAAAGATATAACAAAGGCTCTTATGGACTTAAATTTCCTTGAAGTCAAATTTAAGGCAGCATTTACAAGAACTGCGGATTATACGGCAAAGGGAATTGATTCCATGGAGTTTATGATTTCTACAAATCCCGGTGAGGATATTAAGCCTCTTGCAAAGATTGCTTCAGGAGGCGAGCTTTCAAGGATAATGCTTGGTTTAAAGGCGGTTCTTGCAGATAAAGATTCAGTAGATACATTGATTTTTGATGAGATAGATACGGGAATAAGCGGAAAGACTGCCGGAATGGTGGCCGATAAAATGAGTGTCATAAGCGGTAAGCATCAGGTTATCTGTATCACACATCTTCCGCAGATTGCCTCACATGCCGACAGGCACTATCTTATTGAAAAAACTGTAAAAAACAGCCACACATTTACGGAAATAAGAAGACTTAATGAAGAAGAATCCGTGGAAGAACTGGCAAGAATGCTTGGAAGCACGGTCATAACGGAGGCAGCACTTGATAATGCCAGAGAATTGAAACGTCTGGCAGGAAAAGGAAACAAAATAATACCATAGTAGCAAATTTCTATCTGTACATAATAGCTATCACAAGGCATTAATGAAAGAGAGGTAGCTGTGGTGAATGATGGGGTTTTCTGGTATAAAAGAATATTAGCCATGGCGGTGGTAGCACTGTCCATGGCTTTATCTTTAATATTGATTAATAAAAATGTACAGAGTGAAATTGTTGAGACAGGAAATGATGGAACTGTAGTCTATCCCTGTGGTTTTCCTATCGGAATTTATCTTGAGACAGAAGGTGTTCTGGTAATAGGGGTAGATACCGTAACAGGAACTGACGGTATAAATTATGAGCCTGCCCACGGAATCGTAAGGGAGGGGGATTATATTGTGGCAATCAATGATATAAATGTCAGTGCAAAATCCCAGCTCAGTTTTCTTATACAAAAATACGGAAAAGAAGATGTAGTTCTTACATTGAGGCGTGACGGAAAGTGTATTGATGTAAAGCTTAAGCCTGTCTGTGTGGGAGAAAACCAGTATAAGCTTGGAATATGGGTAAGAGATGACAGCCAGGGAATTGGAACTATGACTTTTATAACAAATAACGGTCAATTTGGTGCTCTCGGTCATGGAATTTCCGATACGGATACCAAGGAATTGCTTGATTCGGAGAACGGATTGTTATACGGAGCAAAAATATGGGGTATAACAAAGGGACGTTCCGGTGTTGCGGGAAGCCTGTGCGGCTCCATAAATTATGAGGAAGACAATATTATAGGAAGTATAAATGCCAACACAGATGTTGGCATCTATGGTCAGATTGAAGAAAAAGATACTATTAATGGTTTAATCCGGAAATACGATTTAAAACCAATGGAAATATGCAACAGAAGAGATGTGAAGACCGGAAGAGCGTATATTCTGGCCTGCGTATCAGGAGATGTAAAGGAGTATGAGATAGAGATTACTGAACTTAATACCTTTTCTGATAACAATAAGGGTATAGTTCTTAAGATTACAGATGAAGAACTTCTCTCCTTGACAGGTGGTATTGTGCAGGGAATGTCCGGAAGTCCGATAATTCAGGATGGCAAGCTTGTTGGTGCAGTTACACATGTATTTTTAAGAGATTCCAAGATGGGGTATGGTATCTTTATTGAAGATATGTTGGGGCATTGAATTTATATGCGGTGAATTCCGTACAACCGCCCAACACTTTGTATTGGGTGGTTGTAGCCAAGCAGGATGTTTTGGAGTGTGCCACGAATCATTTATAAAAAGTTTGTGGTCAAATAAAAAGCTAAATTCTGGTTTGAAAAGGGGTTGTGTATCTATAGAAAAAAATATTGTTTTTAGAATCCATTTTTTTGATTTTATGGAATCTAATTTGTACATTTTTTTATATAGATACTAAATACCGGAATTGCTCATAATAAAACAAATGAAATTAGGAAAAATGGATTCTAAAATCACAAAAAAATGTATAGACCTAAAATGAAATTTGATTTGTATTGAGCGAGATGTAAATTGAGCAGTATGTAAAGTGAATATGATATAAAGTCGGGCAGGATATAAAGTTAGCAGGATTACTTAAAGAAGTATTCAATGTATTTTTCTATGATTTCAGGATTTAAAGGATGATCTTTTGTCTCATAGGTGGTAATAAGCTGAATACCCGGAATAATTCCGTGTGTTGCATAGAGGTGTAATTTTGACATTGCATTTTCAAGATAAGCAGAGTTATCCATTAAACCGAAATGTTCCCAATAAAAGAGATTGCCTGTAAGAGGATGTCTGATGGTAAAGTCAGGATAAATGACAGAATGCCCCAGTTGAAGTGCACATTCATAACGAAAAGGAATCTTGTGGGTGTGAAGGAGCATATCAATCAGCACTTCTGATTTTGAACGTAGAAGTGTATTCGCCACTCCTTTGTAAATCAGATTTTCGGGATGGGAAGTGTTATGCTCGTAGGGACAATTCATCCAATTGGACAATTCCTGAGATAGAGGAGTAAAATAGGGGGCAAGTAATTGCTGATATTCGGAGGGGGAAGTAAGAAGCTGTTCAGATTTTTTGTTGGAAGAGTGGTGGCGCAGATAAAAGGAAAGAGCTATTTTTTCGTTTTCCAAATCTTCCAGTAGCAAGGAAAGGTATTTCTTTTTTGCAAGTTGTTCAGCTAAAGGACGATTGGATTTTGGAATGTAGGTTCTTCCGTGTGAATTGCTTAGATACCATTTTGAAAAGTTTTTGTGGTTGCAACAGATGAGCTTGCCGGAAGGCAACGTCTGTAGTTCGTTTTGAATACAACTAATTCGATTACAAAGATTGTTGTACTCTGTCTTAATGCGTTCATAAAGCATTTAGAAACCTCCTTTTTAAGATATTAAGTATATTAAAACATACTATGACAGAAGATGCAAGTCAAAACCATAGATTGCTATTCCATGTTTGGTATTACCGAATATTGGCACAAAGATAAAATTTGATATTTAAATTAAGAAACTTAATATTTTTATTTCAAAAACTAGTGACTGTTTGAAATAAAAGGAGCATACTAAAAGATATTATTTCAACATGAGGAGAATAAATCCTCTGCCTGTATAAGCGAGATTTTAATATACATTTGGTTTTATATGGAAAGTGGTGAAGAACCGGTTATTATATAGCAAGCTGTAGAGGTTGTTTAAAGCATTAATGAAAACTCCCCGGAATTTGATGGAATTTCGGGGAGTTTTCGTTTCACTTCTTATGATAGAAAATGAATAGTTTAGAATGTCTGTATCTTGTTTGCAAGATTATTAATAAGAGTCTCGTACTTGAGCAAGTCTTTGTTTGCAAGCCCATCACTGTTCTTAACAATCTCAAGGAGATTTTCTGCTGCAAGGACGGCTCTGTTATAACAGTCACGTTTTTGCTTCTGAGCAGGTTTAAGTTTATTGATTCGGACATTATTTCCTATTTCAAGGACTTCGCCTGTCAATAAATCAAGAACACCGCCACTGTAAGGAGCAAAAGCAGGAATGTTGAAAGTATCAGTTACAAGAGATGCAAAATTATCTGTAACTTCATCATCACCGTGGACTACAATGACTTTCTCAGGTTTGTTTTCCATTGATTCAATCCAGTTGAGTAATCCGTTTTTGTCGGCATGACCACTTACACCTTTTAGAATCTTTATCTTTGCATGTATTTGTATAACTTCACCGAAGAGTCTCACTGATTCAGCACCGTCAACAATTTTTCTGCCCATTGTACCCATAGCCTGATATCCTGCGAAAAGAATAGTGGAATCAGGGCGCCAGAGGTTATGTTTTAAGTGATGTCTGATTCGGCCTGCTTCACACATTCCTGAAGCAGAAATAATTATCTTTGGTCGTTCATCTTCGTTTATGAGTCGTGAATCATCACTTGTTGTTGCTGTAATAAGTCCGTCAAATACAAGCGGATTAATTCCCTGACGTATCAGTTCCAAGGCTTTGTCGTCAAAACAGTCATACCTGTTTTTGGAAAAAATATGAGTAGATTCAATGGCAAGAGGACTGTCTAAGTAAACAAGGAAGTTAGGATATTCAGGTAAAAGATTGCGTTCCTTGATTTCTCTTATAAAGTACAAAAGCTCCTGAGTACGACCGACAGCAAAGGATGGTATTACAAGATTTCCACCACGTCTGAAAGTATCACGTATAATATCGGTAAGCTCAGCTATATGGTCGATTTTCGTTTCTGAGTGGATTCTGTCACCATATGTTGATTCGATTACTAAATAGTCACATCCGTTTACCGGTGCAGGGTCTTTTAAAATAGGCTGGTCTGTGTTGCCAAGATCTCCTGAAAATACAATCTTTCGCGATTCATTTTCTTCTGTGAGCCATACCTCAATAGCGGAAGAGCCTAAAAGATGGCCTACATCTGTAAACCTGATTGATACATTCTCATTAATATTGAGTTTTTCATTATATTTACATGGTACAAAAAGGGAGATGGCAGTCAAGGCATCATCCATTGTATATATTGGCTCATAGGCTGGTTTGTCCGCACGTTTTGCTTTTCTGTTACGCCACTGTGCTTCAAATTCCTGAATGTGCGCACTATCCTTAAGCATGATGCTGCATAAATCGGCAGTTGCAACAGTTGAATAAATCGCACCTGAAAAGCCTCTTTTACAAAGAAGCGGTAACAGACCTGAATGATCAATATGAGCATGTGTCAGCAGTACAAAGTCAATATCGGCAGGATTTACATTTAATTCCTGATTCTGATATATATCCGGACCCTGTTCCATACCACAGTCAACAAGGATATGCTTTCCTGCAACGGTAATCATATGGCAACTGCCTGTTACTTCATGGGCAGCACCCCAAAATGTAAGTTTCATAGCGTCCTCCTATCTAATTTGTAAATTGTTCAATTAACACGAAAAACTTAGTTTTATTGTAATACTATGCGGCATATTTGTCAAATAGTGCATATAACATATGTCTATTGACTGGATATTGCAAATATGATGTTTTATTAACCTTGACTAAATCCATCCTTTTTATTATTATAAGAAAATAAATATAAAAAAAGAGGAAGTTTATTATGGCAAACGAAAAAATAATATTAACAGGTGACAGACCAACCGGAAAACTCCATGTAGGACATTATGTGGGTTCGTTGAAGCGCAGGGTAGAGCTTCAGAATTCGGGAAAATTTGATAAAATATTTATAATGATTGCTGATGCTCAGGCACTTACCGATAATGCGGATAATCCTGAGAAGGTCAGACAGAATATCATAGAGGTAGCCCTTGATTATCTCTCATGCGGTCTGGACCCTGAAAAGTCAAATCTTTTTATACAGTCTCAGATACCTGAGCTTTGCGAATTGTCATTCTATTATATGAATCTTGTGACAGTGTCAAGACTTCAGCGTAATCCTACTGTAAAATCAGAGATACAGATGCGTAATTTTGAGACAAGCATTCCGGTAGGATTCTTTACATATCCTATAAGCCAGGCTGCAGATATTACGGCATTTAAAGCTACAACCGTGCCGGTTGGTGAAGACCAGCTTCCAATGCTTGAGCAGACAAAAGAGATTGTAAGAAAGTTTAATTCTGTATATGATGAGGTTCTTATTGAACCTGAAATACTTCTTCCTGACAATAAAGCATGCTTAAGACTTCCGGGAACGGATGGCAAGGCAAAGATGAGTAAGTCCCTTGGTAACTGCATTTACTTATCTGACAGTGAGAAAGATGTTAAAACAAAGATAATGGGTATGTTTACAGACCCTAACCATATCAGAGTTGAAGATCCGGGTCAGGTAGAAGGAAACCCTGTATTTATCTACCTTGATGCATTCAGCAAACCTGAGCATTTTGAGGAGTATTTACCTGAATATGCTAATCTTTCTGAACTTAAAGATCATTACAGCAGAGGCGGACTTGGAGATGTTAAAGTAAAGAAGTTCTTAAACAATGTTATGCAGGAGGAACTTTCTCCAATCAGAGCAAGACGTGCTGAGTTTGAAAAAGATATACCTGAAATTTACAATATACTTAAAAAGGGAAGTGAGGTTGCAAGAAATAAAGCTGCACAGACCCTTTCTGAAGTAAAGAGTGCCATGAAAATCAACTATTTTGATGATTTGGAACTTATCAAGGCACAGTCAGAAAAGTACGGTAATAATTAGAATAACTTTACCGTTAATTTACAATTGCATTACATGAAGCTACCACAAACATATTACTATGTTTTTCGAGATGTTTCTTCAAAAAAAATGAAAAGAAACAAAAAAGAAATCATTTTGAAGTGAATTTAAGGAGGAAAACATGGAAGGGAAGTTAAATGTTGTAGTAGCTGATGACAATGAGAGAATAGTAAGCCTTTTGTCAGATTTGCTCAGTACAGATGAGGATATTTCGGTTGTTGGAAAAGCAAAGAACGGACAGGAGGCTTATGATATTATTAAGAAGGAAAAACCTGATGTCGTACTTCTTGATATTATTATGCCGAAGCTTGACGGACTCAGTG
This sequence comes from Lachnospiraceae bacterium, assembly GCA_045126475.1. GTDB lineage: Bacteria > Bacillota > Clostridia > Lachnospirales > Lachnospiraceae > SVEL01. The sequence continues at coordinate 9,055 of JBGVOL010000100.1, forward strand.
TAATGGACAAAGTGAACAAGGATGCTACATTGGATAAACATCCTGCATTTGTGGTAATGAGCGCTGTTGGTCAGGAAGCAATTACAGAAGATGCTTTCAGCCTTGGGGCTAATTATTATATTATGAAGCCGTTTGACCATGAGACTCTTATGTACCGCATGAAGCAGTTCAAAAAAAACGGACAGACCAAGCACACAGCAGGAAGGCTTCCGGCAGTTATTTCAAAGCAACCTGAACCTGTTAAGAAAGACCTTGAAGTACTTGTAACGGAATTTATTCATGAAGTTGGTGTTCCGGCACATATTAAGGGATATCAGTATTTGAGAGATGCCATTATGATGACTGTGAAGGATCCTGAGATGCTAGGTGCCATCACAAAAATACTTTATCCGGAGGTTGCCAAAAAGCATAAGACTACATCTTCGAGAGTTGAGAGAGCAATACGTCATGCCATAGAGGTTGCATGGAGCCGTGGAAGGCTGGAAACCATTGAAGAAATGTTTGGCTATACCATAAATACAGGGAAAGGAAAACCAACAAACTCCGAGTTTATTGCACTTATTGCTGATAAGATTAGATTACAGAAATAAAAAAGTTATATTTATATTAAATTT
>JBGVOL010000101.1:0-30137 GCA_045126475.1 Lachnospiraceae bacterium
TAATAATCCTCGATAAAACATATCCCATACAGCCTGCGGGAGTAAGGCATATGTACACCGATATCCTGTCATCAATTTCTCCAAGAACAACCAGTCCCCCCACAAAGGCAAACAACATTCCTGTCAAAAGTGCAAGAAGCCAGTTAAAGAGACCGTAATACGGAACAAGTATTTCACCAATTTTTTCAGGTGCAAATACATACCTTTCAAGTAATGGTATTCCGAATCGAAAGAACAGTCCCGCAAGTACAGGTGCAATGACAAGAAGAACCATCATCGCCTCGGAAGTAATCTGTTTTATCATTTGCTTAAACATTTTGAATGATGCTGCAATCATAAATTTCCTCCTACAACTTTATTAAATAAATGTACACCTACAGCTTCAGTCCACCTGCGGTTTCAAACATTTTTTTCGTTTTGTTTAATGCGAACCAATACAAAATTATTATCCATACAACACAACTTACGAGACACATAACTGTATTGCCATCGCCCTCAATCAGTCTCATTGCCGCACATCCCGGATGAAGAAGCATAATGGCTTCGTTATGCATAAATCCGATTCTGTATGCTATGACCGGCACAAAACCGATTATCTCAAACGGCAACGTACCTACAATATACTGATTTATACTGCTTATTCCCGTTCCAACGATTATTCCGCACAGAGTAAAAATAAATGATGCCGCCAAAATACCAACGGAACATTTTACATAGCTTTCTGTCACTCCCTGACTCATCAAAGTCACACCGACTATTTCAGATATAATTCCGACAGATATCATTTTTCCCAGTATATATTCTGAAGTAGTTACCGGTGATACCGCTATGGAATTGATAATTCTCTGACTTTTCTCAAGAAGAACCAACGCTCCCATAAAAAACATTCCGAGGGCAGCAGGGTCCGAATAAACACAGATATCTACCAGTATCTCCTTAATATTCCCATCAAAAAAGGAAAACATTATCATATAAATGATGACCATCAAAAAATAAAGAAAATAAAATCCATACTTCCACTGAAAGATTATATCTCCTCTGATTACATTTATTTTCCGCATATTATCACCAACTTTCACTAATACTCCTAACACAGTTTTGCACCGGTTATCTCAATAAAAATGTCATTGAGAGTCGGTTCTGTGCTATGAATTGACTTAAGCCTGTTTTCACTGATAATCAGGTTCAGAAGTTCATCGTCCTTAATCTCATCAAGCTGACAGCTTCCTGTACACTCCATGTCATTTTCAATATACGTATATGTAACTCGTATTGCACCTTTTGACATAATAAAATTCCTCGGTGTGTCAAGGGCTTTCATCTGTCCGTCCACTATAAATACAACTCTGTCACATAGTTCTGTTGCATCAATCATGTTGTGCGTAGTAATAATGATGGTCTTCCCTTTTTCCCTCTCTGCCAGAATCATTTCCTTCATGATTCTCGCATTATTGGGGTCAAGTCCGCTTGTCGGCTCATCAAGAAAAAGTAACTCCGGATTATGAACAAGTGCCTTAATGAAATTAAGACGTGACTTCATTCCTTTTGAAAACTCCTTTACCTTTTTGTCACCGTGGCTCAGAAGACCCACATCACTTAAAAGCTCATCAATATCCCTTTTTTCACCGCTGTACAAGGATGCGAAATACTTCAGGTTTTCCCTTGCTGTCATCTTTTCGTACAGACTTGGAAATTCAAAATCAACACCTATTTTTTCATAAAAGTCATTTTTATGTTTCCTGCTCTCCACACCAAGAATCTGTGCGCTGCCTGTATAGTTTGTACATAATCCGGTAAGTACCTTCTGAAGTGTACTCTTTCCTGCACCTGACGGTCCCAAAAAGCCAAATATTTCTCCCCTTCTTACATCAAAGGATATATTTGTAAGAAACGGTACGCTTGTATAACTAAAAGATAAGTTGTTAACTTCTATTACATTCTGAATCTCATTCATATTATTCATCCCTTTCTTTTATCTTCCAACCATTTGAAGCACAAGGCCTTTTATTAACAATCGCATGCTTTCCAGCCAGTTATCCTCTCCAATTTCACGCTTATACATTCCACCGAAGATAATCTGCATAAATGAGCCAACAAGTGCCTGTATATCTATCCCCTTTTTCACTGCCATCACAGCAAACATCCCTTTTCCGATTCCTTCATCATCATGTCGGTGTTTTTCCAGCACCTCATCAGGAATCTTTGACAGAATAAGCTGCATCGCATCGGGCATAAGTACAACCTTTAAGCATGATGAAAATGTAATTTCCATGGCACCAAGTATTACATCAGTAATGTCATCCACACAATCCGAAAAATCTGCATTCTCGTCAGGAACTATATGTCTTTTCAACATTATTTTCTCCATGCCTTCCCATATAAATTTATCAACCTGTTCATGATAATCCTGGGATACTTCAAAAAGAAGCATTTCCTTTGACGGATAAAACAAATAAAACGTGCCTTTCGGAATGCCTGTCCGCCTCACAAGTTCATCTACCGTTGTGTGCTTAACACCCTTTTCCTGCATTAGGTCATTTGCTTCCTTCTTAAGTTTACGTACTATTTCTTTTTTCTCCTCGTCTGAATATATTTTAGGCATCCCTGTATCTCCTTTTTGACTATTTTTACATTTTTAGTCATTATAACCTTAAAATAAAATGAAGTCAACCATGACTTCATCCTATTTTACTAATCATTCAGTTTTCCATAGTTCTTCTATTTTACGGGAATCCTAATAGTTGCCGTCGTTCCTTCTCCCGGAACGCTCTCAATCACATATTTGCTGACAATTTCTCTTCAAATTCCGTTTCCGGCACAGGCTTAGAATAAAAATATCCCTGTGCAACATAAGCTCCGATTTCTTTCATCAAACTAACATCATTTTCTGTTTCAACACCCTCACATACAACCTGGGCTTCAAGCTCTTCCGTAAGTTTGACAATACCTCGCATAATTTTTACCTGGCGGTCATGATTTTCCTGATTTAACAGGAACGAGCGATCCAGCTTGATAACAGACGCCGGAATCTGTTCAAAAACACCAAGTGATGAATATCCTGCACCAAAATCATCGATTGATAACCTGATACCGTTTTCCTTTAAAACATCCAGTGTCTTTTTTACCATATTCTGCTGTAATTCTTCCACAACAAGTGTCTCTGTTATTTCAATCTCAATCAGGTCTTTTGAAATCTCATAACGGTCAAGAATTTCCATAAAGTGTTCAGGAAATTCCGGCTTAATAAAATGCATTCTCGAAAAGTTACATGAGATTGTGACTACCGGAAGGCCCAAATCCATACGTCTTCGGAGCATTTTGCATACCGACTCAAATACAAAAAAGTCAATCTCCGTTATTTTACCGGTCTGCTCATAATACGGAACAAAAAATCCCGGTGCCTTTACAGCCCCGCCCTCCGTCGGGTCAAGAAAACGCACCAATGCTTCCGCACCAACAATTTTTCCGCTTCGTATATCTACCTTTGGCTGATAATATGCAACAAAATCCTTATTGATATCCACAGATTCCAGTAATTTTTCACGCTCATGGCGCTCTCTCAACATAGCCTGAAGCTCGTCATTATATGTCTTAACTTCATCGCTCTTCTTATTTCCGGCAAATTCCAATGCCTGATTTGCATAGCTGATGGCAAGACGAAGCTCACAACCTTCCTGCGGAATATGATAAGTACCCATCTGCAGAGACATATGGTTGCCTGTCTCACGTATTATGCACCTTTCAACCTCTTCTTTTATAGTATAAATTCTTTTACTGAATTCACTAATGTCCGAATAATTAAGAAGCATTACAAAACGGTCACCCTGATTTCTGGCACAAATCTCTGTCTTTGGGTTGACATTTTCTATAAGAATGCGGGCTACATTTTCAAGAAGACGCTCACCTGAGTTCCATCCGTAGATGGTATTATATCGGCGAAACTGTGCAATATTAACATAAACCACTGCATACATTCCCTTATGCTCCGGCAGCAGATTATGCTCACCTGCAAAAATCAGATAGTTCAGATTCCAGATATCCATCTTTGTATCCTTGTACATAAGTCTTTGGATTTTTCTGTTGTCCTTAATCATGTGCACTCCCACAGAAATAATTAAAATAATTACACCGACGAGAATACAGATAATGATAAGGCTGTTATCCATGACAAAATCAATGATATTGAACATCTGATATGTATTTTCCTTTAACATATATGTATTAACAGTTTTAGAGTCAATTGTAGACACAGTCTTTTTAAGTATTGACAAAAGATGCTCGTCATTATCCCTTACTGCCATACATATGGAATACTGACCGTCAAACACGTTTTTTATCTTCAAGCTGCTGTATCTGAATTTTGTCCTCATGAGATACTCTGCCAGATATCCGTCACAAAGCACTGCATCAACGTCTCCGTCTGTCAACGCATCAATACACTCCTGCTGAGTACCATATATGCTAATCTCTGTTTTCTCTGTATCAACAACAGTTCCAACCTTACTCTCCAAAAAAGACACTGTTGCCAGAGATGCTATCTCATTTTCGTTACTGTTCTTCTCCATAACAAGAACCAATGGAACTTCCGCATAGTCACAAACTGTTGTAATATTATCTGCATTTATCACAGCTTCCTTGTCTGCACAATATGCCAGAATGTCAATTTCTCCGTTTCGCAACGCATCATGGGCAGCTTTTCGGCTATTCATCTTACGGTACTCAAATTTCACCCCTGTAATGCCCATGTCATTTTCCAGCAGTTCCCTTGTAAGGCCCATAAATTCGCCGTTTTTCTCATAAGAAAACGGATAAAAGCCATCCAGATATCCCACAACAAGGGTTTTCTTCGCAGAAATATATAGATTTTCTTCAATAGTAAGCAATGCCTTCTTATCAAATCTGCTGTAATAAAATTTATTCATCAACTCAGTTTCCAGTTCAGGCCGGTTTATCTTTAAATCAGCAGCCGCCTGATTCAGTTCACGCATCACTTCATCATTTCCCTTATATGTAATATAATAAAAAGGTCTTGGTGCAAATCTTCCTATGAGTCGCTGACCCTCCTTTACCTCGGTGAAAGTATGTACAAGTGCATCAATACTGCCCTCCGAAAGTGCTTTCTGCAATTCCGCCGTTGAGCCGTACTCAATAATTTCAGGATTATCTATTCCGTTGTCAGACATATACTGAATAAATTCATTCTTTCGTACATAATTCTCCACCATACCAAATGTAATCTGCTTCATAGCCGTAAAATCTTCATAAGCTATATTACTTTCCGGATTGGTGGCAATCACACCGAAGGTATATCCGCTTGAAAGATCTGCGTACTGATATATTTCTGCCCTCTCAGATGAGTACTGTGCAGAACCTACCAAATCTATTTTCTTATCTCTCAATAAGCCCAATGCTTCTTCCCAACTGTTGCACAACACATATTCCACTTCCCAGTTAGCGTACTCACACAATGCATTTAAATATTCAACATCCATTCCGCCGAAGCTTCCGTCAGAATTGATTATATGATATCCGTCCATAGGAAAAAAGGCGACCTTTACATTCCGCTTTTCAGCAGCAAAAGTGTCACCTTCAAAAAAAGTGCATAACAGACACACCATCCACATCAATAAAAAAACAACAGCTACTATTTTTTTGTTCCTGCTCTTTATATCTGAAAAAATAAAAATCACATCCAATCTGCAAAAAAAGCAATATTAATACCACCAGTAATTATACATCCGTTTTTACAAAAAGTCCATTGTCATTTTCCGGCCAACCCTGTAATTCTAAGCCCAATACTCTTAAACAATGTTAATCAAAATTGATTGCTATCCTTTCCTCTCCCTGCACTATTGTCAAAAGTGAAAGGTTAAATTCATCCTCCATAACCGTAACCGTGTATTCAAATACAACATCATCAAAAAACTTTGACATTACAAGGTACGTTCCCGGCTCTTTGTCTTCAATCTGCTCACAGATGTCATCATAAACATCTCTGCCATCCACATCTCTGTCAAATCCTGCCTCACTTATCTTGTTCTCTATTGCCTTATAAATCTCGTCCATAATATTTTCCTTTCATCGTCTTACTTAATTCTTAATGTTCTGAGATAATTTTTTTGCTCTGCAGTTATCCTGTTACTCTCAACAGCCTTCTGAATTGTCTTATTGTGTATCCACTTATCAAGCTGATTTTGTTCAATATATGGAATCACAGCCTCATACTGCTTTGCCAATGCTGTGGCAAAATACCATGCAACCATCATATTTACATAGTATTCCTCAGATTTAACAGCCGCTGCAAGTTCAGGATATTCAATATCAAATCTTTCATCAAGAAAGTATCTCATCAGCGTCCCTATAGCATACCTGATTGTATATGTTTTTTCTGATGCAATCCACTCTCTTACTTTTAAAATGAGTTCGTCCGGCCTTTTTGCCAGAATCTTGGGTGACATCATATCACATGTTGCCCAGTTATCTACATATGGAAGAAACTTATCAAGGGCCTGTACTGCCTCATCAAAATCCTTTATGAATTCAATTAAAAAACCATGAAGATTGTTCTCCTCATAATAATAATGAGGCAATTCTTCCATGAAACCGTACCTTTCACCGGACTTATTAAACTCCTTTGCAAACTTTCGAAGTTCAGGCGTTCTTACACCTATAACCCTGTCAGAGTCAACCGTAGGTATAAGTTTGCTGTGAAATTCCTTATAATCTTTATCCTGTAATTCAAATAATTTCTTCTGAAGCTCTGTCATATTATCTTAACCTACCGTTTTTGTTTTTCGCGCCAAAAGCTTATCTATTCCGAGGAAAATAAATCCTATGACCACAAATGCCACCGTAAGCTTTGCCACCCACCATAACATTCCGCCGTATCCAAGTTCATTTACATCAAGAAAGAAATACGGATATACCACAAACTCCTCCGGTATATTTCCATTATAAATATTGCCAAGCATTATTCCCCTTATCACTATATAAACAATATAAAAATATGGGTAAACAACACTCAACATCGGTGACCAGTTCTTAATCTTTCCATGTTTTGCAAACAAGAAGAAATCAAGTATAAACATGACAGGTCCGAAGAGATGAAGTATAGGATTATGTAACGATTTTGTCCAATACTCAAGTTCAAACGGACTTCCGAGAAGTATATTATAGACAAGACATGTTATAAGAATCCATATACTCACACCAAACTCCAGTACAATATATTTTTCCTGTCTGCCCCACTTTTCTCCCTTACGCAATGCCTTTATATTGTTAATAATAAGCATCAGCATTACAACTGCACAGATAATATTTGACTGTAATGTATAATATACAAACTCCTCCGGGTACTTATCGTTAATATGCCATATGATATTTGAAACGATCCCCGTAAATATCAATACAAAACATACAATTCTGTATCCAAGCCTGAATTTTACTGAATTTAAAATGCTGCTGTTTTCTTTCATCTTTTCCTCCGTTATCATTACCTCTTAATAATTTGTTAGTCCCCTGACCGACTTATTTTCCATTATACTTCCGGTTCTTTTTTTTGACAATATATACTTTTATATTGTATGATACATATAGAAGACATCCTCAACAGGCAATCTACTTTAATTTAACGGAGAATATTTAATATGAATAACAATTTTTTTGATAGATATCGCATTGAAAAACTGCTTATATTTATTTTATCGGTAATAACTTCATGCTCTTACCCTTTTGTCATGTTTTTTTCCGTGACATTTTTTACATGTCATTTACTTCTTGGTGCCATAAGATATTACTGCACATAGGAACGAAACTTAGATTACACGCGCAATTTCTATGAGAAAGCATCTGACTGTCTTATAACTGTTTGTTTGCTTGTACTTTTATTTTTAGATATCTCTTCTTACGGTATTGCAACACTACTTACTATTTTCATGATTGTATGCACCCTTTACTGCCTCGTAAGAGACATAATTGCTCTTGTATGTATATTTAACGGATATAAACCGCCAAAAAGAATTGTATTCTTCCGATATGCAATTCCTCTGTTTATCATATACGTAATTTCAGGTGCAATCATACCCTATATTAATCAGCCTGATGTAAGTGAATCATTCAAGGAAAGTTTTAATGTAAAAGATTTCTATTCTGATATCGTTTCCTGTGACAGAGGTGTCCATGTAAAAGTACTTATGGACGGCTTCAACTTTTGGACTCACATGGAGGGCAATCCGTATTTTTATGCCCTTATGACAAAACCAAATGTAGAAATCCGTATTTATAATACTGCCACACCTCTTTTACCTTGGAAGGGAATGAGCAGAATGCACGACAAATATATCATCGCTGACAACGAAGTATATATGCTTGGAGGCAGAAACACTTTCAATTATTTCCTTGGCTCACAAAAAGGACATAAGAACTACGACAGAGACGTTCTTATCTACAATACAGGCGGTGGCTCAAGTTCCGTTTACCAGCTTATAAAATACTTTAATACAGTATGGGAACTTGACTGTTGTGATATTTGGAGTTTCAGCAAGATAATAACAGGTCTTCCATCGGTACAAAATACCGCCAAAGAACTTGAAGGCATTTATACGACAATGAAAAACGAACATAAGGAATGGTTTTCTGCCATAGATTATACAAAAATGACTGTACCAACCAACAAAGTCTCCCTCCTGTCCAACCCGGTGGAACTTTACTCCAAGGAACCACAGGTATTCTGGAGCCTTTGTCAGTTAATGGAAAATGCAGAAGAAAAAGTTGTCATACACACACCATACATCATCTGCAACGATATGATGTATGAGTCATTCCGTAAAATATGTGATAATGGTGTCAATGTCACACTTATGACAAATTCATCCACAAACAACGGAAATGCTTTTGGTGCCGTTGACTATATTCTGAACAAATCAAAAATATTAAATACCGGCATAAAAATCCTTGAATATACCGGTGGCATATCATACCATGGAAAAAGCATAACAATTGATGACCGCTTATCCATTGTAGGTTCTTTTAATATGGACATGAAAAGCACATACCAGGATACGGAGCTTATGCTTGTCATTGACAGCCCCGAACTTAATAAGCAGCTTACGGATATTTTTACCGAATATCACAATGATGCCTCTCCTGCCGCTGTATATGACCGTGAATTGGACGACTTATACGCTTCAGATTCACGCCTAAAAAAGAAATTACTTTTCCATTTCATACGGCTGTTCGATTCCTGGCTGCGCTTTTTAATGTAACAACACCCCTTCCATAATCTGTATTATATGAAGGTCATATAGCCTGTAAATATCAGAATGTATTTTTACTTCTGCTTATTGATTTTGGAATTTTCTAATGGCATACCTCACGCTGCTGCGATTATTTGTGTCTTTCATATGGTCGAGCAATCAGAAGGAAAGGTTCGTCAGGAGACAGACATACATTGAAAAGATTTTGTTGATTTTCTTAGCAGGTGCATAAGCAATAATGTAATCCGCGAAAACTATGTTTGAGCACCGTTCTGTACGTTTCTTAATAACAGAACGGTGCGAGTTTAGTTTTCGCGGCTTTAATATCAACTATTGCGTTGCACCTGCTTAGAAAATACAAAATCTTTGAACGTATGTCTGTCCCTGACGAACCTTTCCTTCTGATTGTCGACCTTTATGAAAGACACAAACCTGCAGCGTGAGGTTATGCCATAAGAAAATTCACAAAATCTCTAAGATGAAGTAAAAATACATTCTGACACTTACAGGCATACATACTTCATATAATACAGATTATGGAAGGGGTGTAGGCGGTTTTATTTTAACAGCATGTACTGCGGCACGCCGTCTACATAGAAGTTGGATATTTCGCCCTGGATGAGCGGTTTAAGGTAATCAAGCATTTCCTGCTTAACTCCGTTGCCTTCATTATTAATCCATTCTTCCGGCACTTTCTTCTCTTTGTTGGCAACCTGACTGATATCAACATGCATATATTCTACTTCGTAATGCTCTGACGGTTTTCTAATAAGAGATGACATTTCTCCGCTTATTCCCTCAACAGCATATTTTACCGCATATGCTCCAAGTTCCTGTGATTCCTGAATGTCGGTCTTACTCATGACATGGGAAGCACATCTTTGAAGAAGATTGAGTTCAATTGAACGAACCTTACAGCCTATCTTTTCACGTACTGCCTCTTCAAGAACTTTTCCTGTTCCGGTCAGTTTTGCATGACCAAACACATCTTTCTCCATCTCTGCCTGATTCTGTTCACAGATAAATCTTCCGTTCTCATCGTGGACACCCTCGCTCACTGCAACCATTACAGCAGTGTGGTCTATAAGGCGCTCTCTGACATCATCAAGAAAATGGTCCATATTAAATGTCTTTTCCTCAAGATATATAAGGTACGGAACTGAGCCGTTCTTATTTTCGGCAAGTGCTGCTGCTGCCGTAAGCCAGCCCGCATGTCTTCCCATCATTTCTACTATAATTACATTTTTTGTCGCGTATACCATTGCTTCTCTTTCAAGCTCTGAAAATACTGTTGCAATATATTTTGCTGCCGAGCCAAATCCCGGACAATGGTCAATTCCGCACAAATCATTATCAATTGTCTTAGGTGCACCTATTACTTTTATATCGTCAATGTTATATTTTTTGCAATATTCCGAAATCTTATAAACTGTATCCATGGAATCATTTCCACCGATATAAATAAAATATCCGATTTCATACTTATGAAAAATGTCAATAATCTGCTTGTATTGCGACTCGTCCTCGTTCATATCACGCAGTTTAAAACGACATGAACCAAGGGCTGCGGCAGGGGTACGGCTTAACATCTCTCTCTTCTCTGCCGAATCAACTTTCTTTGACAAATTTATAAATTTTTCCTCAAGCACTCCCTGTATTCCGTAACAGGCACCAAACACCTTTTCAATACAACCTGATTTAGTTGTAGCATCAATTACTCCTGCTAATGTTGCATTAATTGCGGCTGTCGGTCCTCCCGACTGTGCTACCAATAAATTCTTCTTCATAGGTATCTCCTTACATATCACACGTTATTTTCTTCCTGCGCCATTCATCTTATCATATAGTATACTTATCTGCAACCCTCACCGTCAAAACTGGGAATAAAACTTTCTTTATCTGTAGCCCCTTCCTGAATGAAGGCATTTTTCACACCTATGTTAAGGGCATAGTCAACCACTTTGTCATACTCTCTTGCGGTAATTGACCTTGCAAGTTCCGGATATGCTTTCATTCTGTCTGTTTCCACAGGTGTATACTGGTTCATGATACTTATATATATACTGTCTCCGTATGTTTTATACAGATATTCAATTACTTTTTTTGAATCCCTTGTGTGGTTGGGCAGCACCATATGACGGACTATGACGCCTTTCTTAATCATTCCGCTTTGGGTAAACTGCGCTTCTCCCGTCTGTCTGACCATTTCCTCCAATGATTCTGAAGCTCTTGCAAAATAATCAGTAGTTTTTGAATATTTCATGGAAAGCTCACTGTTATAATACTTAAAATCCGGCAGATACACATCCATTATCCCGTCAAGTTCTCTTATGACATCTCTTTTCTCGTATCCGCTTGTATTATAGATAAACGGCAAATCAAAACCTTGTTCTTTTGCCATTTTGACAGACTCCTTAATGTGAGGCATAAAATGAGTAGGCGTCACAAAATTAATATTGTTTGCGCCCTTTTCCTTTAATTCGTAAAAAATCTCTGCAAGACGCCTGGTATCCACTTCCACCCCATAAGGTGATTTCCCGTCTGATATGGCATAATTCTGGCAGAATACGCATCCCAGCGAACATCCTGAAAAAAATATTGTGCCTGATCCGTTTTCTCCCGAAATACACGGTTCCTCCCAATAATGAAGGGCTGCCCTTACAATTTTGCATCTGTCACTGCTTCCACAGACACCTGTTTTTACTGTTCTGTCCACACCACATTTTCTGGGACAGAGAGTGCAGTTTTTGTAGTCATTCATCATTAAAACCTCTTCAGATAGTATATGGCAAGCTGTGTCCTGTCCCTAAGCTCCAGCTTTTCCAGAATTGTACTTATGTAATTTCGCACCGTTCCCTCACTGAGAAACAGCTTCGCAGCTATTTCTTTATTGTTTAATCCCAGCGATACCTGCTCCATAACTTCGATTTCTTTTTTTGTAAGTTCATTTCCCGGTTCCTCACCGTACGTCTTTTCCCCATCATTTCCCGGCTTTGCCATAAGATTTGGAAGCTTTGATATAACCTGTCCTCCGAATACACTCTGTCCGCTGTATGCCGCCTTAAGGGCAGGAATTATACTCTCAAAATCCTGCTTTAACAGATACCCCCTTGCGCCAAGATTCAGAGCTTTTATAATGTATTCATCATCGGAAAATGTTGTGAGAAATAAAATATTTGCCTCCTTATGCTCTGCAAAAATCTTTTCTGCCGCCTCAAGTCCGTTCATCACATCCATGCGGATATCCATAAGAAGTACATCCGGTTTATGCTCCATGTAAAGCTTTACCGCCTCTTCCCCGTTATTTCCTATGGCTACAACCTCTATTTCACTGTCGCTCTCAAGTATTGTCTTTAATGACATGGAAACAAATATATCATCATCAACCACTAAAACTCTCATTTCAAACCTCCTTTGGGATAGCTATAAATATCCTGAATCCATTTTCCCCTGAAAAACTTATATTACCGCCAAATGCATTTACCCTGTCTCTCATATTTTCAAGACCGATTCCTGCATTAATGTTTTTTATCTTATCACTGCCGCTTCCGTTATCTTCAATAAGAACCTGATAAAGGGCGGGATGCTCCCTCATAACAATATTTACCTTCGTGCTGTCACTGTGCTTTACCGTATTTGTCAAAGCCTCTTTTACAATTGCGATAAAACAGTACTTTATCTCCTTTGGAACAAACTGACTCATATCATAATCAAGGCTTATCTTCAGAGTCTCGTACTGTCCGGTTATCTCCTTTACCATATATTCAAGGTCAAGTGAATCATCCTTAAGGTCATGTACACTCTCCCTTATGTTATTCATGGCCGTATCAAGTGTATCCTTAAGGCTCCTTAAGGGTGCATCCAGCTTTTCATCCTTATTTATCGACAATATGGCACCGAGCTGCAATATGGACCTTGAAAGCATATGTCCCACATGATCGTGAATCTCTCTTGCAATACGATTTCGCTCCGTAAGTGTTGCCGCATGTATTTCATAATCCTGCTTCATCATAAGTTCCTCATGATTCTGCCTGTTTTTCTGTACAAGATATGACTCCTCATCCTGAAGATTATGAATCTTATCTTTTAATGCCTTTTCCCTCCGTGCACTTATACCTGTAGTCAAACCCACAAGCATAAGAAGAATAATCATACCCGTCTCCTTTGACACGATACCATATTCCGTATTTTCCGCAAATGACAATAACCCTAAAAGCACATGTGCAGGAACGATTAAATAAAGGCCTGAATTTACACACTCATATATCAAAAGCGGAAAAAATGCCGTAAAAGACGGCTGCCATAATGCAATAAGTATTGAGACAACAGAAACAGCCATTACAACCCTTTTGTCCCTCAGATAAACACAGACACCTTCCATAATTATAACAACAAGAATCAGGCCGACTACCAAATAGTCTGCCTGATTCACGTTAAACATCAGTATTGAAATCAAAAACAATAACAATCTGTCTAAAAGTGCCGCCATTTATATAAACCTTTCTTAGGCTTCCTCCCTCTTGTGTCTTAAAACAGCAAGACCTACACAGAAGAAGGCTAATGCAAATAACAACTGTACTCCGCAATCCTTAGCAAATTCGCCCATATCTATATCTGAGAATTTCTCAACTCCTATAATAGCATTATTTGCCTGAATATACCAGTAAGAAGGAGTAAATCTTGCAATATTTTTCATTGTATCACCCAAAAGTTCCAGTGGCACGAATACTCCTCCGAGGAATGAAAATCCTAAAGATACAACATTGGCAAAGGCTCCCATTGTGGCTGTCTTTGAGAACATAAATCCTCCAAAGAAAGCGATTCCGAGACATACCAATAGAAAGCACAGTGTGATTATCAGATAGTACATCATTGCCGCAAAAGGTATGGCTGAACCGTAAAGTATTAATGACAATACATTGAACAGCGCCATTACAACCGCACCGAAAGTTACAACACCTAAGAACATCTGGATACCATAACTCTTAAAGGTCTGCGCAGAAACGTTAATTCGCTTCTTGATATCTTTCTTACCAAAAGTGATAATAATAGGACCAAGGCCCGAAATTACCACTGCAAGGAAAATATACGGAATATACTGGTAATAATAATAGTAGGACGGTTTGTCTGAAGTTGCACCTGACATAGGATTTCCCTTTATACCGCTATCCTCCATGTCAGACATAAGCTCAACCTCCACACTGTCTGAAAGTGTCTCCGATGTTTTTTTCATAGCCTCATCAATGGAATATCCGGCTGCAATATACGATTTTAATGTCTGCATATAGCCTTCAACCTCCATATCCATATAGTATCCCATGGCAGTATCATTTACTTTATAATTTAAAAACTCCATATCGCCGCCGTTTGCAATTGTCTCCTGAAATCCTTCCGGAATAACCACTGCATAATAAATATCCCTGTAATATAAAGCCAGTCTTATGGACTCATCATCATCATTTACATCAACATACTCATTCTTCTGTGAAAGATAATTCTTTATGCCCTCTCCCAGTTCACTTTCATCCCTGTTAAATACAGTAAAGCTGATTTCTTCATCCTTATACATCTCCTTGGCACTCTCCTGTCCCTGAGAGCTTGAAATAATGGAAATAACCATAAAGATGATAAAGTATGTCATTATTGAAGGGCTGTTCTTCAATGCTATTCTTAAAAATGTCTTATAAGTTTGCATACTTTTCCCTCCTTAATACAAAAATTGATGCCACTGCTAAGACCACTGTCCATATTGCTGTTGAAATAATACATCTGAAATACATATCTGTGTCATTGTAAGCACATATTGAATAAAAACAGTCAGATATAATCGCTGCAGGATTAATTCTGTTCACTATAGGACAAGCCTTCTCTATAATATACTTCATGTTGCCCATCATAAGTCCTGCGAGGAAATTTAAGAACATAATTACTGCCATCATGGCACCTTCTTTTATGCTCTGCCTGCATTTCAAAATAACTCCAAAGAAGTATCCAAGCGCTACACCCATAAGTGATGATACAAAGCTTGCCAGTATTATAAGCCCGTACCTGTCTCCCAGATCCACACCGAGAACAACAGTCAGATATACAACTAATATCATAAACAACAATTCAATAATTGTAACCGCTGCAAGATACTCAGATAAAACCATCATCATTTTCTTTGTAGGTGATGAGGCTCTTCTTATACCTACGGCAGACTGGTCAGCCTGACAATGCTCCGTGTTAAACATACCGAATGAAGCACCAAACATACATGTCATTGCAAATAATGCAAAATAGTACTGATTGAATGTGTCCATATTTTTAGCCGTGGTTGTCAGATCCTTTTTAAGTTTCACATCGCTGTACAATTTGTTAATTACATCCCCTATTGCCTGTGGGTTGTTTTTCATTGTATCTTCAATAACAGAAGCTCCATGCTTATACGTGTTTATAATATTTTTAAGTATTGTCTGGTTCATTCCGCTTCCGGCAAAGACAATTGACATTTCCGTTCCGCTTTCCTTTGGAGACACAACAAGAACACCGTCTGCCTTATCTTCACTTAATGAAGTCATTGCATTTTCATACTCTGCATAAGTTATGTTAAAATATTCCCTATCTTCCATTGTTTCGAGAAAAGTCGCAAATGCCTCATCCCTCTCTACAATTTTCTCAGGCTCATTTTCTGATTTCTCATCTGCTGTAACCACAACATTTATTGCATCAATATGTTCGGTCATCTCTGAGATATCAGAGAACGCCATATTGAAGAAGGTTCCTAAAATAATTGGGAATAATCCCAGCCAGAATAAAAGATACTTATTTTTCAACAGCACTTTTACCCTGTATTTATACAAATGCCAAAACATAGCCATTCCCCCTAATCTCTAAGTTCTTTTCCCGTAATCTCAAGAAATACGTCGTTGAGTGTCGGAAGCTCTGAATATACTCTTCCAAACTGGACATCCTTGCTTTTAAAGAAGTCTATAAGTCTCACCAGGTTTCTCTGTCCCTTTGTGTAATGAATCTTGAGATGATTATCAATATACTCAACCTTATATACATGAGGGAGTTTCTTTACCTCCTCAATCAGCTCATCAGATGCATCAAGTATCTCTGCCTGAATTGTTTCACCTGTCTTAATCATATCCTTAAGCTGCTCTTTTGTGCCAATGGCGAGGTTCTTTCCCTGATCCATTATGGCTATTCTTGTACAAATCTGCTCAACTTCCTCCATATAATGAGAAGTATATATAATTGTTGCGCCCTGTCTGTTAAGCTCCTCTATTCCCTCAAGTATCTTGTTACGGCTCTGTGGGTCTACTGCAACTGTAGGCTCATCCATGAATATAAGCTTCGGCTTATGGGCGATACCACAGGCAATATTAAGTCTTCTGAGTAAACCGCCCGAAAGCTTCTTAGGAAGAAACTTTCTGAAATCCTCCAGTCCCGCAAATTCTATTGCCTCATCGACATACTGCTTTCTTGTCTTCTTATCCTTAATATAAAGACCGCAGAAGTAATCAATGTTTTCCTGTACTGTAAGTTCATCAAAAACTGCCACATTCTGAAGCACAACTCCTATATTTTTCTTTGACTCATAGCTGCTTGCATCCATTGGCTTTCCAAACACCTTAATCGTTCCCTTATCGTACTTTAAAAGGCCAAGAATACAGCTTATGGTTGTTGACTTACCGCTTCCGTTGGGACCGAGAAGTCCGAATATCTCTCCCTCCTCAATCTCCAGATTGAAATGGTCAAGTGCCACCAGTTCTTTATACCTTTTTACAAGTCCGTCAATCTCTACAACCTTACTCATAAATATCATTTCCTTTCTTTTAAGAACCCCTTTTATCCATAGTTCTCTTTCTTTTGACAATGATATATTATCATTATCATTAAATGTATAACAGTGAATATTGTCACGAGTTTATAATATTACATTTGTCATATCATAACAAAAAACAGCCGGTCTGTATTTCTACAGACCGACTGTCCCACATAAATAAATTTATTAGTTGTTTTTCTTAAGATAAGCAGCTCTGCCTTCCTCGTAAAGGTTGTTTCCCTCGCTGTCAATGATAACAACAAGTGGCATATCCTCAACATAGAGCTTTCTCAAAGCCTCTGCACCCAAATCCTCGTATGCAATAAGCTCCGCCTTCTTGATACACTTAGCTAAAAGTGCACCTGCACCGCCGATGGCACCAAAGTAAACTCCGCTGTACTTCTTCATGGCTTCGATAACTTCAGGAAGTCTTGCTCCCTTTCCAATCATGCCTCTTGCTCCGACAGACATCATTGTCGGTGCATATGCGTCCATACGTCCGCTTGTTGTAGGACCTGCTGAACCGATAACCTGTCCAGGCTTTGCAGGAGTTGGTCCTACGTAGTAGATTGTTGCATCTGTAGGATCAAACGGAATCTGCTCGCCCTTTGCAAGAGCCTCACACATTCTCTTGTGACCTGCATCACGTGATGTATAAATTGTTCCTGTTAAGTAAACTGTATCACCTGCATGAAGTGTCTTAGCCAATTCCTCTGTAAGTGGTAACTGAATATGCTTTTCCATTAGATCACCTCCGACTTATGACGTGTTACATGGCAGTTAATATTGATAGCACATGGCATACCTGCAATATGTGTAGGCATTGTCTCAATATTTAAGCCAATTGCTGTTGTCTTTCCACCGAAGCCCTGAGGTCCGATACCGAGTTTATTAATCTTCTCAAGCATCTCCTTCTCAAGGTCAGCGTAAAACGGGTCAGGGTTCTCTGAATCAAGTGGTCTCATGAGAGCCTTCTTAGCTAAGAGAGCTGCCTTATCAAAGGTTCCTCCGATACCTACACCAACAACCATAGGTGGGCATGGGTTAGGACCTGCTGTCTCAACAGTCTCGATAATGAAATCCTTGATACCCTGAAGTCCTGCTGATGGCTTGAACATACGGATAGCACTCATATTCTCACTTCCGAAGCCCTTTGGTCCAACAGTAATCTTAATCTGCTCGCCCGGAACGATTTCTGTATAAATCATTGCAGGTGTGTTGTCACCTGTATTGCCTCTGCGTACAGGGTCCTTAACTACTGACTTTCTAAGGTAACCCTTGTCATATCCGCGGCGTACACCTTCATTAATAGCATCAGCTAAGTTGCCGCCTGTAATATGAACATCCTGACCAATCTCAAGAAATACACATGCCATTCCTGTATCCTGACAGATAGGTACGCACTGTTCATCTGCAATCTCAAAATTCTCAATAATCTTATCTAAAACACCCTGAGCGATTTCCCAATCCTCGCAAGCTCTGCAATCCTTGATTGCACACTTTACATCCTCAGGCAGATGCTCGTTAGCTTCGATACAAAGCTTCTCTACTACATCTGTAATCTGGTTTGCATTTATTTCACGCATGAAATATTACCTCCAATATTTTATAATAAAATGCCTAAAAACTGGCTTGATAACACTACCATAACCAGCGCAATAGGATAAGTAGCCGCATAAGCCGATGCTACATCATCTGTTTTTGTAACACTGATAAGTGTTCCAAGTGCCGGTGTGCTTGTCATACCACCACATATTGAACCAAGTGAGTTAAACACACTGAGTTTTAACACCTTTGCAGCAAAGAAATATCCTAAAAGCATCGGAACCAATGTCATTATAGCTCCATATAAGAAAAGAATAGGTCCCTGTTCTACGAGAACATCAACAAAGCCTGCTCCTGCACCTGTACCGGCACCAAGAAGGAATAGCATTAGACCAAACTCACGCATTGTCTCAAGAATACGCTTGTCTATCTTTAAGTTCACTCTTCCTACATGACCAAAGTGACCAAGAATAAGACCTGCAATAAGCGGACCGCCTGATGTTCCGAGAGCGAACTCTCCGCCGCCAGGAAGCGGAATCGTAATCTTAGCAAGTACAATACCTAAGATAATTGCTAGACCAAATGCGAAAAATCCCATACCATCTATATCAATTCTCTTCTTCTTTGGCTTATTCTCTTTTATCTCAACACCTGATGCTGCCGCAAACTTTGCACGTTCAGCATCCATATCCGTTTTTAAAATCTTTGGAATAAGCTGTACAAAAAGAACTACACCGATAACACCAAACGGATACGCTATGCCATATCCTACAGCTGCTAAATCTGAAGTTGCTTCCTTAGCTGCTGCTAAGCCCGGTGTACTTGTAAGTGCACCGGAAAGCATTCCCACACCGATATCTGTCGGAACATTAAATAACTTAATAATACCGGCACATGTAAGCGCACCTGCGATGATTATTATAAATCCAAGCAAAATATACGATTTAGCGTTTACCTTAAAGTTTCTAAAGAATTTTGGTCCTGCAATAAAACCTACTGATGTTACGAAACATATAAGTCCCAAATCCTGAACAACCTTTGGAATCTCTACTCCGAAATGTCCAAAAACAAGAGCTACGAGCAGAACGCCTGCTGTTCCGAGTTCAAGGCCGCATACTCTGATTCTTCCGATTAAGTATCCCAAAACCGCTATTGTAAAAACCATCATTAATGTATTTGCCCATACTTCATTCTGAAACCATGTTCCAATACTTTCTAAAAATTCCACTTTCTTGTCCTCCAAATAAAAATTTGCCCCGTTCTACATTATCATATACACCTGAAACCAACGGCATCTTTGCCGTTGGTTTCCAGTGTAAACCCTAAAGGACTAATTTAATCTTGTAACGCCTTCCGGTCTGTAATCAGGTAATAACTTTGGAGATAATACCTTTGGCTCAATTCCTGCATTTGAAAGTTCCTTTGTAAATGCATCTACATGTGAAAGTGTAAGTTCCTTTAACTGAACTTCCTTGCACTTCTTTCCCGCCTGCTGACCTGCATTACGGCCAAATACGATAATATCAAGAAGTGAGTTACCCATAAGTCTGTTTCTTCCATGGATTCCTCCAACTGCCTCTCCTGCAACATAAAGATTCTCAACCTCTGACATACCGTTTGCAGAAATCTTGATACCACCATTCTGGTAGTGAAGTGTCGGATATATAACGATAGGTACCTCTCTCATATCGATACCGCATCTTAAGTACATACGAAGCATACCAGGTAATCTCTTTTCAAGAGTTCCCTTTCCATGAATCATATCAATCATAGGAGTGTCAAGCCAGATACCCTCTGCTACAGGAGTAGGAACACCCTTTCCTCTCTCCTTACACTCTCTGATGATTCCTGATGCAGCAACATCTCTTGTCTCAAGTGGGTGCATGAATACTTCACCCTCTCTGTTTACGAACATTGCACCCATAGAACGAACCTTCTCTGTAACAAGTGCACCGTAAATCTGAGCAGGGAATGCAACACCTGTAGGGTGATACTGTAATGTATCCTGGTATAACAGCGGAGCACCTGCACGGTATGCAAGTACAAGACCGTCTGCTGTAGCACCATAATGGTTAGATGTAGGGAATCCCTGATAATGCATACGTCCTGCACCACCTGTAGCGATGATAACAGTCTTTGCTCTTGCAATAAGGATTTCCTTTGTCTCCATATTCATAAGAACTGCACCTGCAGCCTTACCGTCTGTATCCTTAATAATTTCAATTGCTGCTGTAAAGTCTACGATAGGTATCTTTCTGTTGATAACCTCATCTCTCAATACTCTCATGATTTCTGCGCCTGAGTAGTCAGCTGCAGCATGCATTCTCTTACGTGAAGTACCGCCACCATGAGTAGTAATCATGTTACCGTTTTCATCCTTGTCAAATAATACACCTAACTTGTCAAGCCAGTTAACAGCAATAGGACCGTCACATACAAGCTTCTCAACAAGTTCAGGTACATTGGCAAAATGACCACCGCCCATTACATCTAAGTAATGCTGTGCAGGTGAATCGTTCTCCTTATCAGCAGCCTGAATACCACCCTCAGCCATCATTGTATTGGCATCACCGATACGAAGCTTTGTAACTATCATTACATTAGCGCCTGCCTCATTTGCCTCAATGGCTGCTGAAGCGCCGGCACCGCCGCCGCCGATAACAAGTACGTCTACATCATAATCAGGCTTTGTCAGGTCAAGGTCCATACCCTGTACTCTGCTCTGTCCCTGAAGGATTTCAACTAACTCCTTTGGAGCCTTCTGTCCGGCATTTGGACCTACCTTAATTTCAGCAAAGCTGTCAAGATTATAATCAGGATGAAAAGCCTCAAGGAGAGCTGTTTTCTCATCAGCAGTCATACGTCTTGGCTCCGGACCGTTAACACGTGCTGCTCTTCCGGCTTCTACCTTTTTAATTGATTCCATCATTTCCGATGTATATGGTAAACTCATCTTTGCGTCCTCCTTACTTCTCAATCTCTCTGTTGTTGTACATTTCCTTAAGCTCCTCTAATGGCTTAGCCATGATTGCTTCAATCAATGCCTTACACTCACCGTCTTCGATTTCCTTTACTCTCTTTGTCAAGTGCTCAGCTTCAGGTCTTATGTACTTACCTGTAAGTCTTCTTGCAAGAAGAGCAACCTGTGGATGAGATATTCCTGCAGGACAACGTGATGAACATACACCACACATTACACAGTCAAATGAGAGTTCTGCACACTTCTCAAACTCGCCTCTCTGTGCATGTGCAATATACTGCATAACATTAAGCTGCTGTGTACATGCTTTTGTACATGCATTACAGCCAATACACTTGTAAATCTCAGGATAAAGCTGCATCATAATCTGCTCATCAGGCTTAATCTCTGTGATATCGTAAATTCTCTTCTCTAATGGGAAGAATGGTAATGTTGCAACGCACATACCGTCCTCAACCTTTGTTGAACATGCTAAACAGCCGTGTAACTCAACTTCGCCCTTGATTCTGTAAATTGTAGCACATGCACCACAGAAACCGTTTCTACAACCGCAGCCACGTACTAACTGATATCCGGAATATTCAAAAGCTTCCATAATTGTTAAGTTAGCCGGTACTTCATACTCTTTACCATATAAATATACCTTAACCATATCTGCCATCTTTTTTATTTCCTTTCTTATCCTTTATATTAATTGTTTTCACTCTAGTATTCGTTAGGTAATTCATCAATCTGATCGAAGCGGAATACCGGACCGTCTTTGCAGACATACTTTGAACCGATATTACAACGTCCACACTTACCGATACCGCACTTCATACGGAGCTCAAGTGTTGTGTAAACCTGCTCATTTTCAAAGCCCATTTCTTTTAAGCCCTGAAGAACAAACTTAATCATGATTGGTGGTCCGCAGACAAGTGCTGTCTTGTCATTTGAGAAATTTAATTCCTTTAAGTATGAAGGAACAAATCCTACATGACCATCCCAGCCTTCCTGCTCTCTATCGATTGTCAGATGGACATTTATGCCCTCTGTCTTAGACCAGACCTCCTGAATTTCCTTTAACTGAACTAAATCATCAGCCGAACGGGAACCGTATAAGATATCAACAGTTCCATAATTGGCACGATTATCAATTACATAGTTGATAACTGAACGAAGCGGTGCAAGACCGATACCACCTGCGATAAATAACAGGTTCTTGCCCTTAAGCTCTGTTTCAACAGGAAAATGATTTCCATATGGTCCACGAACTGTAATCTCGTCACCTACCTCCATGCTGTGGAGATAATCTGTAAGGACACCACATTTCTTAATGCTGAATTCCTGGAATTCTTTATTTGTCGGAGAAGAAGTAATGGAAAACATAGCCTCTCCTACACCCGGAACACAAACCATGGCACACTGACCAGGCATATGTTCAAATAACTTTCCTCCCTCAGGAGCGTTTACACGGAATGTCTTAACATCAGGTGTCTCCTGACGGATATCTGTGATAACGCCAATCATCGGAACTAAAGTATCAAGTGCATACTTATCATGACAGGTACATTCACTCATTAATTTTCACCTCCCATACTCTTTATAACCTTAACTATGTTAAGTGATGAAGGACACTTCTCTACACATCTTCCGCAGCCAACGCATGAATACATACCATCATTGTTTGCAGGGAAGTAAACAAGCTTATGCATAAATCTCTGACGGAATCTCTGAAGCTGGCTTGTACGGTTGTTACCGTGAGCCATCATTGTGAAGTCAGAGTACATACATGAATCCCAACATCTGTATCTCTGTAATCCATGACCTGTATCGTAATCCTTAATATCATAGCACTGACATGTCGGACATACGAATGTACATGTACCACATGCAAGACATGGCTTGTAGAGTTCCTCCCACTTTGGAGAGTTGAATTTTTCTTCAAGGGCATCACCATTCCAGCCCTCAAGTGATAAATTGCTGTAAGGAAGCTTCTCAACGATAGCCTTAACAGCTGCCTTCTCTTCCTCAACCTTAGCATCATCACCGTCTGCTGAAAGTAAGCTCTTAACTGCCTCTGTGAGAGCTTCACCCTTCTCTGTAATCGGTTTCCAATATAAATCTTCACCTATCATCCATGTAGCAACGTCAGCTGCTGATGCAGAAGGATCGGAAGCATCCACGCCGAATACCTTACAGAAACAGCTTTCCTCAGGCTCGTGGCATGCCATGGCAACAATTACACCATGATTTCTTCTTGCCTCATAAAATGTATCAACAGGATCTGCAAGGAAAACCTTGTCAAGAACCTCAACACCCTTGATATCACATGCCTTCATGCCGAAAACAACAAATTCCTGCTCCTTAAGCTTCTCAGGTGAAATGCTTATCTTCTTTCCTTCCCTCTGGCATGTATAAAGAGTTTCACTCTGTGGAAAGAATACATCCTTAGGGGATTTTACTGATTTCAATGTGTCTAAATCCGGCTTGCACTCTTCACTCCAAGGTCCGAAGTTTACCTGACCTGCATTCTCTAACGGAAGGTAAAGCTCCTTTTCCTTAGCGATAGTCTGGAATAATGCCGGTAAATTACTTTTTGCTATCTTGTACATACATTATCCCCTTTCTCCAACAACGCTTGGTTCAACATCATCAAAAGTAAAGTTTGTAAGCGGTCCTCTTGACTCTGTATCCTCGCCTGCCTGGTACTCACCATAGAATTTGTCAATGTCCTTAATGAACTTTCTGTTAAACAGATGAAGTGGAATGCCCTGTGGACATACTCTGCTGCACTCGCCGCAGTCTGTACAACGGCCTGCAACATGGAAAGCTCTGATAATGTGGAACATTTTCTCCTCAAATGAATCTACATTTGCCTTCTGCGCACTGTCAAACTTTGTACTGTCAAATACGCACTTTCTGCAACTGCATGCAGGACATACATTTCTGCAGGCATTACAACGGATACACTTAGAAAGCTCCTTCTGGAAGAATGCGAACTTCTCTTCAGGTGACATAGCCTCAATAGCTTCTACCTGTGCAAATCTGTCTGCATCTTTTGTATCCTTTGATTCACCGATAACTTCATCAGCTATCTGGTGCTCTTTACCCTTACATACATGGCAGCGCTCAAGCATAGCTGATGCATAAGAGCACTCCTTGTCACCATAAATTGTCTTAATCTTAAGTGTTTCGCAGTCGCCTGAAATCTCAGCACCCTCGATGCTCTCGATTCCCTTAATGCCCTGCTCCTTAATCTTTTCTACTGAAAGCTTACCCTTACAGCCAACGCCGATAATATAAGCCTTCTCTCTGTCAACTCTGTGCTCCTTAATGAGCTGGTTGAAGCTGTAGGTATCACATGGCTTTAAGAAAACAAGTGTCTTTCCCTCAAGCTTTGATGCTTCTATCATATACTTGCTTAAATTTGCGCCACAGAAACCATCATATACAAAATTTTCCAACTGCTCTGCGTTCTCAAAGTAAGCCGGCTCCGGATTATAAGACATGTCTCCTGCTCTCCAGCCTAAGACACGTGATACAGTTCCGTCAGCCAAAAGCTCCTTAGCGCGATTAACTAATTCCTGCATCTTATATCCTCCAATCTTACATTTGGTCCGAGAGAAGTTATCTTCTCTACAAATTCGTTCATTGTTGTTGAGAACTTAACACCCTCTGCGGCAGATACCCATTCTACACGGGTACGTCCGTTCTCAACACCGATGAAGTCAAGCATTGAGAATAAAAGTGTCATTCTTCTTCTCGCATAATAATTACCTGTGCTGTAATGGCAGTCACCAGGATGACAGCCACACATGATAACACCGTCAGCACCCTTCTCAAATGCTCTTAAGATGAACATCGGATTGACACGGCATGAACATGGTACACGGATAATCTTTACATCAGCAGGGTAAACCAAACGGCTGCTTCCTGCAAGATCAGCTCCTGCATAACTACACCAGTTACAACAGAAAGCTACAATCTTCGGTCTGAATTTTCCATTTTCTTCTATCGACATATTGCATCTACCTCCGCTATAATCTGTCTATTAGAGAATCCCTGTAAGTCCATTGCTCCTGAAGGACATGCAACTGTACAAGCACCACAGCCCTGGCAGAGTGCACTGTTGACAACTGCAACACGGCGTGTCTCACGGATTCCGTGGTCATTAACTTCTTTACTCTCATATGTGATTGCTCCGTATGGGCAGACATTTGCACATGTTGAACAACCGTTACATAAAAGTTCATCAGACTTTGCTGTACAAGGATTTGTCATAAGCTTGTCCTTAGCTAAAAGGCCTATAGCCTTAACAGCGGCAGCACCTGCCTGTGAAACTGTCTCAGGAATATCCTTTGGTCCCTGGCAGACACCTGATAAGAATACACCTGCTGTAGGTGATTCTACAGGACGAAGTTTTGCATGTGACTCTGTAAGGAAGTTATTTGTATCAATACTTGCTGTAAGCATTGTTGCAATTTTTCTTACATCCGGATTTGGCTCAATAGCTGCTGCTAATACAACCATATCTGCTTCCTTAAGAATCTGCTTATTGTCGATTAAGTCAACACCCTGTACCAACAACTTTCCGTTTGGCTGCGGTGCAACCTTACCAACCTGTCCCTTAATATACTTAACACCGTAATCTTCAACTGCTCTTCTGTAGAACTCATCGAAGTTCTTACCCGGTGTACGTACATCAATATAAAATACTGTTACATTTACATCCGGATACTTATCTCTGATAAGCATTGCATGCTTTGCTGTGTACATACAGCAAATCTTTGAACAGTAGCTCTTTCCTCTGTCGTCAGAACAACGTGAGCCGACACACTGGATAAATACCATTTCCTTTGGTGGCTTGTGGTCTGACATACGCTCTAAGTGACCCTTTGTAGGTCCGGCAGCGTTCATAATACGCTCCAACTCAAGTGATGTGATAACATCAGGGCTCTGGCTGTATGCATACTCATCATACTTATCAACCTTTATTACATCGAAACCTGTTGCAACAACGATTGCGCCATACTTCTCTGTAATAATCTCGTCCTTCTGCTCATAGTCAATGGCACCTGCCTGACATACCTTCTCACATACACCGCACTTGCCTGTCTTAAACTTGAGACAATTCTCTCTGTCAATAACAGGAACATTTGGAATAGCCTGTGCGAATGGTGTGTAAATTGCACTTCTTGTGTTAAGTCCGCGGTTAAACTCGCTTGGTGCCTTCTTTGAAGGACACTTCTCCTGACAAACACCACAGCCTGTACACTTATTCATGTCAACGCTTCTTGCCTTCTTGCGGATATCAACCGTAAAATCACCTACGAAGCCTGTAACCTTTTCAACCTCACTGTATGTGTAGATCGTAATTTTCTCATGAGCAGCTGCCTCAACCATCTTAGGTGTGAGGATACAAGCTGAACAGTCAAGTGTCGGGAATGTCTTGTCAAGCTGTGACATTCTTCCGCCGATACTTGGTGTCTTCTCAACGATATCTACTTCATAACCGGCATCTGCAATATCAATGGCTGTCTGAATACCGGCGATACCACCACCAATTACAAGTGCTCTCTTTGTTACACGGCTCTCGCCCGGCTGGAGAGGTGCATTTAAATTAACCTTTGCAATTGCTGCTCTTGCCAAAATAACTGCTTTCTTTGTTGCCTCCTCCATATCCTTATGTATCCACGAGCAATGCTCACGGATATTGGCGATTTCCACCATGTATGGGTTAAGTCCTGCACGCTCTGCAGCTTTTCTGAATGTTGCCTCATGCATACGTGGCGAACATGAACATACTACAATACCTGTAAGACCTTTCTCTTTAATTGCTGCATCTATCTTTGCCTGGCCGGCTTCGGAACACATATACTGATAATCCTCTGCATGAACTACGCCCGGCTCAAGTTTTGCCATCTCCACTACTTTCTTAACATCAACGGTAGCTGCAATGTTACTTCCGCAGTGACAGACGAATACTCCTATTCTTTGCAATGAGTTCACCTCCAACCTTTCTATCGACTATATCTTCTGAATGCGCTGACTAATAACTGCTGTGGTACTTCCGGATCTATGAGTTCCGGAATCTCCTCAGGATTGAGCATAGCCTCACCCTGCTGACGAATAAGCATCTGTCTTGCAGCATCCACAATCTTACCCGGCTTAACATCCCTCGGGCAACGTTCTACACATGCAAAGCATGAAAGACACTTACCAAGTGACTTTGAAGCCATAAGAGCCTCTATATTTCCATCATTAACATAGGAAACAAACTGATGAGGTTTGATATCCATCTCATCAAAGGATGGGCATGAAGCTGAGCACTTACCACACTTCATACACTTATGTGGGCTGGCACCGCTGATATCACAGATTCTCTTTGTCATTTCTTCCTTTGAACAACTGCTCATGCCTGCACCTCCTCTTTCAATCCAAGTGCCTCTGCAAGAATCTCTGTAAAGTAATGTACAGGAAGTTTGTTTGCACTCTCGCTCTTATTTAAGTTATACATACATAACGGGCATGCTGTAATAAGCTCTGTAGCACCCATTCCTGCTGCTGAATCCATGATTCTGTCAACCATCTTTCCGGCCATTTCCTTCTCTTTCAAAGAAACATAGCCGCCGCAGCACTCGTTACGATACGGGTAAATTACAGGCTCACCGCCAAGCGCCCTGATAAAATCTTCGATTATTGAAGGATTCTCAGGATCATCAAACTGAACAATCTTGCTTGGTCTAAGTAAAAGACAACCATAGTACGCACCGATTTTTCTTCCTTCAAGAGGCTTTACAACCTTTGACTTTAACACATCAAAGCCTACTCTGTCGCGGAGTACCTCAAGATAATGAAGTACCGTTGTCTCTCCTGCATATGGCTCGTCGAGCTCCATATAATTGTTTGCTCTTGTGCGGATATCCTCCACGTTCTTCATATCATCATTTGTTCTCTTGATTACATGATGACAAGCTGAACAGACAGTAATCAAATCCTGTCCCTTTACCTTTGCCTCGTTTAAGGCACGCACTGAGGAAAGCTTTGAAGCGATTTCGTCAGTTCCCAGTGGATAAACACCACCACAACACTGCCAGTTTTCGATTTCTTCCAGCTCAAATCCCAGTACCTTGGCACATTCTCTGGCATAGCGGTCCAGATCTTTTGCCTTTGTCTTCAGGGTACACCCTGGGTAATAGCTATAAACCATAATGTCCTCCTAAATATTATTGTAAAACACTACAGAGTAATCTGTGAAATAACATCCTTAAGTGCATCTGCACTGGCCTTTAACTTTTCGATTTCTTCATCTGTAAGCTTAATAGGCACCTTGCCCTGTGCACCGTTTGGTCCCACAAGATTAAGTGTACTGATACATACGTCATCAATGCCGTACTCACCATGCATCATTGTAGATACCGTAGCGATTGACTCATTTGCTGAAAGCAATATGCCACAGAGATTAACCACTGCTACTGCAACTGCATAGAAAGTTGCGCCCTTGTTTGCTATAATCTTTCCACCTGACTTGCGAACATACTCAAGCATGCCCTCCTTGTCAAGCGGTGCATAATTCTTATGCTTCATTATTTCAGCATACTCCTCAAGGCTTGCACCTGAGACATCAGCACATGACCAAGGGATAAATGATGTATCACCATGCTCACCAAATACATATGCATGAATATTCTTCTGTGCAATGTCAAAGTGCTCTGCCAGACCGCAACGAAGTCTTGCTGTATCAAGCATTGTACCTGAACCTATAATCTGATTTTCAGGAAGACCTGAAAGTTTTGTAAACACGTAAGTAATAATATCAACCGGATTGCTTACAATAATGTAGTTAGCATGTGGTGCAGCCGCTACAATCTTTGGTGTGATATCCTTTATTATATTTACGTTTGTCTGTGTCAGTTCAATTCTTGTCTGGCCAGGCTTTCTGGCAATACCGGAAGTAATAATAACAATGTCAGAATCTTTTGCATCCTCGTAATCACCTGCAATGATTGATATAGGTGTACGGAATGAAGTACCCTGAAGGATATCAAGAACCTCTCCTTCCGCCTTCTGCTTGTTGATATCGATAATAACGATTTCAGAAGCAAGGTCAATGTTTGACAGTGTGTAAGCGATAGTTGCTCCAACGCTTCCAGCCCCAATGATTGTAATCTTATTACTCATATGTGACTCCTTTCTTAAATTAAAATATTTTTCCTTTTATATAAGATTGTCATAAATTTAACATTCTTTTTCTATAAATGGAGCATTTAGAAATATAATAACATTTTGATAAATATTTCTCAAGTACAAGTTGAATATTTTTCATAAAAAAGACAGGATTCGACACCATGGTAATTCCGGTGAGGATTCCTGTCCGTTTCACTTACTTTGTTTCCTGTTTTTTTGAATTAAATTCCCTTACATATTGTATGTACTCATTTATATCTACAGCAGGCGAATAGAGATATCCCTGATACTTATTACATCCCATATCCTGAAGCATGTTCTGCAATTCCCTGTTCTCAACATACTCCGCCACTACTTCAAATCCGAGATTTCTTCC
>JBGVOL010000102.1:0-49174 GCA_045126475.1 Lachnospiraceae bacterium
AAACGCATTCGATGTGACAAAGAGAATTATATGGCACAACAGACATTTTAATAAACTTCTTGTGAGTAAGGGGATAAAGAACTGTTTTATGCCTGTCTATTGTAAGCCGTTGAGAAAATGTAAGAAAATAAAGTATGTGACTACCATACATGACCTTCAGCAGTTACATTTTCCCGAATATTTTACAAGAAAAAGGCGTATGTGGATGAAGTTCTGCTGGAAGAGAACGGTGAAAACCTCGGACTGTATTATAGCCATATCACAGTGGGTTAAGAATGACATTTCAGAGAATTTCGGGAGAAAGGATACTGATATAAGGGTTATATTAAATCCTATCGTTATCGACCACGGCAAGGCTGATTTTCAGGAAATTTCAGAGAAGTACGGCATAGAGGAGAATGATTTTTACTTTGTTTTGTCTTCAATGCTTAAACACAAGAATATAATGACGGCCATAAAGACTGTGGAAAAGATTGTAAAAGAAAACATAGATTTGCCGAAAAAGCTTGTCATAGCCGGCATTACTGAGTCTGATGAGAACCGTATAGTGACATATATCAATGAGCATGGTCTTAATGATTATTGTATCATGGCAGGTTTTATTTCCAATGAAGTCAGGAATACTCTTTTTGAGAAGGCTTATGCGTTCCTGTTCCCAAGCATTTTTGAGGGCTTTGGAATGCCTGTTGTTGAGGGACTTATGCTGGGAAGCCGGGTTATCACCACGAAATGTACAAGCATTCCGGAGGTGTCAAAGGGGCTGGCGGTATATGTTGATGACCCTTACGATACGGATGAATGGATAGAAAAGCTGTCTCAGGCTAAGACTCAGCCAAAGAAAATAATTGATTTTCCTGAATACGAGAAGTCGTATGTTGCATCCCGGTACCTGAGAGTGTTTGAAGATATTTTTGAGGATTAATGATATGAGCGATTCGGAAAAAATTCCCATAGTCGTACTGAACTACAATGATTTTAATACGGCAGATTCCTTTTTGGAAAGATTTGAGAGGCATCTTGGAGATATTCTTGAGCTGGTGTTTGTTGACAATTGTTCCACAGATGGTTCCTTTGAAAAACTGAATAAAAAGTATGGCCATCTTGGAACTTTTCTTAGGAGTGAAAGAAATGCCGGGTACGGAAGCGGCAATAATATTGGTCTTAGATATGTGAGAAAGCACATGAATGCTGAAAAGGTGATTATATCAAATCCTGACATAATGGTGGATGGGGATGTCATAGAAAAACTGTCTGCAAAGATGGATGCTTACCCTGATGTGAAGATTATTGCACCTGCAATGGTAAATGCGGACGGAAGTGAGGCAGTATCGGCATGGAGGCTTCCCGGCTTTTTCAGGGAAACATTTTCGTCACTTTATATCGTAAATCATCTGTTTAAGCTTGACAAGGACACATACAACGAAGAGGAACTTGCGGATAGTGTCAGCTTTGTTGATGCGGTCAACGGCTCATTTTTTATGGCTGATATGAAGGCTTTTGATGAAATCGGTTTTTTCTGCGAGGACACTTTTTTGTACTGTGAGGAAAATATAGTGGCTTTTAAAATGAAAAAGGCCGGCTACAGGGAGATGCTTGTAAATGATTTGAACTATACCCACATTCACAATGCAACCATAGGAAAGATATACAGTAAAATCGTGAAAAGGTACAGGCTTCTTTGTGACAGCAAAAAGGTATATTTTAGGGAGTGCCTGAATATCGGCCGGGCCGGAATCGGTCTGTTTAATTTTATTTCATTTATAGGCATGATTGAGAGAAAACTTGGAAGTATACACATTACAAGGGGAGAGAAGGAATAATATGATAAAAGATAATCAGAGACATTTTAACAGACTGCAGCTGATTTTGGATGCTTTTATTGTTATGGCATCATATTTTATTGCATGGCAGATTAAATTTAATTCTCCATGGATGCACGGTATCCGTACAATCTCATTTGAAGGCTATATGAGACTTTTGTGGATAATGGTGCCGGCATACCTTATTTTGTATACTGCTTTTCATCTGTATACGCCGAGGCGTATTCAGGGAAGACGTCTTGAGATGTCAAATCTGATTAAAGCAAATACAGTGGGAATAATGATTATCATTACCGTGCTCTATGTGACAAGGCAGCACGATTTCTCCCGTGATATGTTTTTTATATTTTATGTGCTTAATACATTTGGTATAGTCGTTGTAAGACTTGGCATAAAAACCGTACTGCGCAAGGTCAGAAAGGGAGGATACAATCAGAAGCATATCCTTCTTATCGGATACAGCCGCGCAGCAGAAGGCTATATTGACCGTATAGTTGGTAATCCTCAGTGGGGATATAAGATAAGGGGAATTCTTGATGACAATATTGCGGCAGGAACAAGGTACAAGGGAGTACAGGTTCTTGGAACAATCGGAAATCTTGAGTACATTCTTCCTGAAAACAAGCTTGATGAGATCGCCATAACACTTAGTATCAATGAGTACAGCAAACTGGAGAAGATTGTAAATGCCTGTGAGAAATCGGGTGTTCATACTAAGTTTATTCCTGACTATAACAATATTATTCCTACAAAGCCGTACACCGAGGATTTGCTTGGACTACCGGTTATCAACATACGTTATGTACCGTTGACTAATACATTTAATATAATAATAAAGAGGGTAGTTGACATATTCGGAGCACTTTGCGGAATAATCGTATCTTCACCGATTATGCTTGCGACGGCCATTGCCATAAAGCTTACCTCAAAGGGTCCTCTTATCTTTAAGCAGGAAAGAATAGGTTTTCACAACAAACCTTTCAAGATGTACAAGTTCCGTTCCATGGTCGTACAGGAGGATACGGAAGAAGAGAAGGGCTGGACAACAAAGCATGACCCTCGTGTTACAAAAGTCGGTAAAATTATCAGAAAAACCAGTATTGATGAACTGCCGCAGCTTTTTAACATATTGAAGGGAGATATGAGCCTTGTGGGTCCGCGCCCTGAGAGACCGCAGTTTGTGGAAAAATTCAAAGAGGAGATACCGCGCTACATGGTTAAGCACCAGGTAAGACCTGGACTTACCGGCTGGGCACAGGTCAACGGATTGAGAGGCGACACATCCATAGAGAAGCGTATAGAGTATGACCTGTATTATATTGAGAACTGGACCTTCGGATTTGACGTGAAGATAATGTTTTTGACAATATTCAAGGGATTCATAAACAAAAATGCGTATTAATGGTGTTGTGCATTATGTAAATGTGGTTTATAATATATTATAAATAGAAGTTTGGAGGTGTTTGTATGGATACAGCAGCGAAGATATTTTATACACCGGAACAGCAGGCAAGACATGAAATTCGTAATTTTATAAATGAAGGATTGAAAGATGTTCAGGAAAATGCTCTGTATGACATGGATACAGCATTTGACGAACTGGAAAGCAGGTATGTAGTTGAAGAAGTATAATGTTGTTTTAACAAGAAGGGCAAAAGACGACATTATTGATGTAGGTGACTATATAGCATATACATTATTAGAACCTGCTACAGCATATAAGTTTGTGGCTGGATTGAGAAAAGCAATTGATGGTTTGAAGATGTTTCCGGACAGATTTGGACTAGTTGATGATGTCGTTCTTTCCAGTCAACAAATTCGTTGCATGCCTTATAAAAATTATTATGTTTTTTTTGAAATTATAGAAGAAATGGATACGGTAATTGTACTAAGAGTAGGGTATAATCGAAGAAATTGGAAAGAGATACTGTTAAAGTAACTAGGCGATACATATAATGATAGAAACGTGTTGTGTGATGTGCTTTTATTACTGTATTACTTTATTTGAAAAAAGTGGTTGACAAAAATATTATACGGAAATATAATTCCATAAAAGATATAAAATAAACCGTTGATTGAGAGTAGTAATCAGGTTCAATCGAAATCCAGAGAGTTGTGTGATGGTGCGAGCACGACAGACAGGTTCCTGACGAATGGACTCATAAGGGTGGGAAGAAATGCATTGCAAAGTAATGCCCAACGGGTGTCTCCCGTTACAGAGAATAAACGTTGACAGACGTGAACAGAGAGATGATTGATATAAGACAATCATAAAACAGGTGGTACCGCAGAAGTAGATTTTACAGAGCTTTTGTCCTGATAGTTTTTCAGGGCAAAGGCTTTTTTTTATGAAATAAGTGTAGCAGCCGATTTCATAAAATGAGGTAGAGGAAATGATAAGTCAAGAAAGGAAGAAGATAACATGAAAAAAGGCAGATTTGGAATTCACGGTGGTCAGTATATACCGGAAACACTTATGAATGCTGTAAATGAGCTTGAGGAGGCATATGGCAGATACAAGAATGACCCTGATTTTAACAGAGAGCTGACAGAACTTTACAATGAATATGCAGGAAGACCAAGCCGTCTGTACTATGCGGAGCGTATGACAAAAGACCTTGGGGGAGCCAAGATATATCTTAAGAGAGAGGATTTAAACCACACAGGTTCCCATAAGATAAATAATGTTCTCGGTCAGATGCTTCTTGCGAAGCGTATGGGCAAAACAAGAGTCATTGCGGAGACCGGAGCAGGACAGCATGGTGTGGCAACAGCAACGGTTGCGGCAATGATGGGCATGGAATGTGAGATATACATGGGAAGAGAGGACTGTGAGAGACAGGCACTCAATGTGTACCGTATGAAGCTTTTGGGAGCAAAGGTACATCCTGTTGATTCCGGCACAAAGACACTTAAGGATGCAGTGTCTGAGACATTTAAGGAGTGGACCAGAAGAATAGATGATACACATTATGTTCTGGGTTCTGTTATGGGACCATATCCGTTCCCTGAGATGGTAAGAGACTTTCAGGCGGTTATAAGCCGTGAGATAAAGCAGCAGATTATGGAGAAGGAAGGCAGACTTCCTGATGTTGTCATGGCATGTGTGGGCGGCGGCTCAAACGCCATGGGAGCATTCTATCATTTCATAGAGGATGAGGGCGTAAGACTTATAGGCTGCGAGGCAGCAGGAAGAGGCATAGACACGTTTGAGACGGCAGCCACCATAAGCACGGGAAAACTTGGAATATTCCATGGAATGAAGTCATATTTCTGTCAGGACAAATATGGACAGATTGCACCTGTTTATTCTATTTCGGCAGGACTTGATTATCCGGGAATAGGACCTGAACATGCATATCTTCATGATATAGGACGTGCAGAGTATGTGGCAGTTACCGATGATGAGGCAGTTGCAGCATTTGAGTATCTTTCAAGAATAGAAGGCGTAATACCTGCAATTGAGAGCGCACACGCAGTTGCCCATGGAATAAAATTAGCACCTTCATTGGATAAGGATAAGATAATTGTAATAAACATTTCAGGAAGAGGAGACAAGGATGTAGCGGCTATAGCACGTTACAGAGGGGAGGCACTTTATGAGTAATTTAGCAAAGGCATTTGAGCACGGAAAGGCATTTATACCATTTATTACATGCGGAGACCCATCTCTTGAGGTGACAAAAGAAGTGGTAATAGCCATGGAGAAAGCAGGTGCAGACCTCATTGAACTTGGAATTCCGTTTTCTGACCCTACAGCAGAGGGAGAGGTCATAATGGAGGCAAGTATCAGGGCCCTTGAGGCAGGTACAACTACAGACAAGGTCTTCGACATGGTCCGTGAACTGAGGAAAACAGTTAAAATACCTATGGTATTCATGACATATGCAAATGTTCTCTTCTCATACGGCGCCGAGAAATTTATAAGCACCAGTAAGGAAATAGGCATGGATGGTTTTATTATTCCGGATATTCCTTTTGAGGAAAGAGATGAATTTCTTGATATATGTAAAAAATATGACATGGATTTAATTTCCATGATAGCACCGACATCTGAAAATCGTATCTCCATGATTGCTTCTGAAGCTACAGGATTTTTGTACTGTGTTTCATCACTTGGTGTTACGGGAACAAGAAGCGAGATAAAGACTGATATCGAATCAATGATTAAAATAGCAAAAAAATCGGGAGATATTCCTTGTGCCGTGGGCTTTGGCATTTCGACACCCGAGCAGGCAAAAACTATGTCTCAGTACGCTGACGGAGTTATTGTAGGCTCTGCAATTGTGAAGCTTATAGCAAAATATAAGGAGGAAGCACCTGAATTTGTTGCTGAGTATGTGACACAAATGAAGAATACCATGAGATAATAACTATTGCATTTTACCCTCTCATTATGGTACAATCTTTTAGATATAAACACACTATGGGTTTCTTTACCCAGAAGGAGAAATATTTTATTATGTTAAATCAGGAAAAGATTGCACTGATGACAAAGCTTGCATCATATGAAGAAAATGAGGGTAAGAAGACTATTCCTCTCAGCAAATACCGCAGGGAAGATTACGTTGGCCTTAAGATGATAAATACTGTCATTGTTGCTACTTTTGCATACGTTCTTATTCTTGCATCCATTATTCTCATAAATATTGAGGAGATGATGGCAGAACTGGCGAATATGGACTATATTAAAGCAGGAAGAGACATACTTATAGGGTATGTGGTGATACTGGTAGTATATATGGCGATATCGTATGTGGTATATTCCATAAAGTTCAAAAAGGTTAGAGACAGCCTTAATGAATATAATGGAAATCTCAAGAAGCTGTATAATATGTACAGGGAAGAAGAAAATATTGAGAATCGAGGAAAGACGGAAAATGTATAGATTATTAGAACTCAGGGAGAAATATAAAGTTATATATGCCGGATATTCAATGTATATCGATGCGGCATTCAAATTTCTTATAGCACTTATCGGAATGATAGTCATAAATTCCAACGTGGGAACCATGGGAATACTGAAGAACCCGCTTGTTGTGATTATCATTTCGCTGGTATGTGCATTACTGCCAAGGACGTTGTCAGTCATGATTCTGATGCTGACGATTGTTGCCCATACTGCGTCAATCGCAGTTGAAGCCGGAGCTTTGGTATTAGTAATGTTTATTCTTATGTACCTCCTCTTTTTCAGGTTCACTTCAAAAGAGAGTCTGGTACTTATCCTGCTCCCTATACTGTTTATGTTAAAGATTCCGTATGTACTGCCTTTGATTATGGGACTGGTTGCAACACCGGTATCAATAGTTTCAATTGCGTTCGGAACACTTGTATATTTTATTTTAAGTTATGTCGGAAGTAACTATGACCAGATTGTAAAGGTAGGAGCCGATGACGGCTTCGCCGTACTGAAAATGTTCTTTGACGGTGTACTTAAAGATAAGGCATTTTATTTCTGTATTATCGCATTTGCGGTTGTACTTATTATTGTTTATGTAATTAAGAGACTATCCCTCGATTATTCGTGGATAATTGCGGTATGTACAGGAGGAATATTTCAGATAGTTGTATTTCTGGTAGGAAATGTTATGATAGATATGAGCCTTGCATGTTCGGTGCTGTCAACAATCCTCGGAGGAATTGTAAGTGCCGGAATTGCATGGTTCCTACAGTTCTTTATTCATTCAGTTGATTATACAAGAGCGTCAAAGGTACAGTTTGAAGATGATGACTACTATTATTATGTAAAAGCCGTACCGAAGGTAAAGGTAGCAGCCCCTGATGTCAGGGTTAAGAGAGTAAGCGCTAAAAAAACACGTCAACCGTAAAAATATTTAGAAACTTGAGGAGAAAGAGATGTTTGATAGTATCAACCGGTTCTTTGACAAATATATACCGCTGAAGATTGAGGTCACAGACATCATAGAGATTATTATACTTGCATTTGTATTCTATGAGATAATGATTTGGATAAGAAAGACCAAGGCATGGATACTATTCAAGGGAATTGTGACGATTATCGTATTTATGCTTGTGGCATCTATTTTCCATCTGAATACTATTCTGTGGATAGTCAACAAGACACTGAGCGTGGGAGTTATTGCAATTGTAATTATCTTCCAGCCGGAGCTTAGAAAAGCCCTTGAACAGCTTGGACAGAAGAATTTTATATCAAATCTGTTCTCAATCGATTCAGGAAAGAAAGTTACGGAGAGATTTTCGGACAGAACCATTAACGAACTTGTAAAGGCATCTTATGAACTGGGCCGAACAAAGACAGGAGCACTGATTGTAATCGAGCAGAATTACAGCCTGCAGGAGTATGTGCGCACGGGAATTGATGTGGATGCCGTTATAAGCAGTCAGTTACTTATAAATATATTTGAGCACAATACACCACTTCATGACGGTGCAGTGATTGTCAGGGGAAACAGGGTTGTTTCGGCAACATGTTATCTTCCGCTGTCTGACAATATGGAGCTCAGCAAAGAGTTAGGAACAAGGCACAGAGCCGGTGTGGGAATATCTGAAGTGACAGACGCATTCACGATTATTGTCTCTGAGGAGACCGGAAAAGTGTCAGTGACACAGGGCGGACAGCTTCTTCGCAATATCGGAGGAGATGAACTTAGAACCCTGCTTGTGAAGGTACAGGACAAAAATGTAGAGGCAAAGCACTATTTCAAGATTTGGAGAGGAAAGCGCAGTAATGAAAAAAAAGCTGACCAATAATTTGGGATTTAAAATTATATCAGTATTTCTTGCTATTATGTTGTGGCTTGTGGTGCTTAATGTAAGTGACCCGGAGAAAACAACAACTATTATAAACATACCCATAACCATACTCAATGAGGAGGCTGTAACGGGACAGGGTAAGGTGTACGAGGTTGTAGCAGGAAAGACAGCAAGTGTCAAGGTGACAGGACCAAGAACCATTATTGATTCCCTTGAGGCTTCAAGCTTTAGGGCAACAGCCGATCTTGCCGACCTGTCTATGACAAATGCAGTAGACGTGGAAGTTGAGCTTGTGACGGCATCTTACCGCAGCAAGGTTGATATTGACGTGCAGACCACAATGCGTATTGCCGTTGAGGATCTTGTACAGATGGAATTTAACGCAGAAGTGGCTGAAAAGGGAAGACTTCCGGAGGGATATGTTGTCTTTGATAAGAGTATGGATGACACTGTTGTCAATGTTACGGCACCGAAGTCTGTAATGGATACCATAGCAAAGGTTGCGGCAACTGTTGACATATCCAACAGGAATGATGATTTCAGCACCCAGGCAAAGTTCCAGGCCTTTGACAACAGGGGAAATATAATCGACGCCAAAGAGAAAAATATTACTTTTGATATATCAGGTACAACAGTCCATATGGTTGTATACTCTGTGAAACAGATACCTCTTATCTTTGAGATTAAAGAGGATGATTATCCGGATACGGTAATCTCATCTGTAACTATAGACAAGGAAAAGGTAACTATTGCCGGACGTGAGGAAGCACTGGCACAGATAGGTGAGTTAAACCTTGATACTTCAACTCTTGAGATATCGCCGGAGCAGAGTGTTTATGAACTAAGCTATGATTTACAGCAGCTTCTTCCGGAAGGTGTATATGTGTACGGAAGTGACAGGAATGCGACCATAACGGTTGAGACAGACGCTATAGTCACAAGAACATTTACCATACCTGCAAATGAGATAGCAATTAAATCTCTGGCAGCAGGATTCAGTGCATCACATGAGACTACAGGTGACATAGAATATATACTGAGGGGCAGAAAGAGTTTTCTTGATGCTTTTGAGCCAAACGAAAATCCGCTTTTCGTATCCACAAAGAATTTGGCAGAAGGAGAATATGATCTGGAGGTACAGATGGACCTTGAAGATGGTATTACCCTTATTAATCCTGTATATATAAAGGTTAAGATAATGAAAAAAGAAGATGAGACACCTACTTCATCACAGGGAATAAGTGTTCCCGGAAGTGATACGACGTCGGGACAAAATGAATCATCGGATGAAAGCACAACAACAGGGAAGGAGACAACCGGTGAGACGGAGACTACTTCCGAGAGTTCAGAACAGTCAGAAGGAGAATAATAATGGGAAGATATTTTGGTACAGACGGATTCAGGGGAGAAGCTAACGTAACTCTTAATGTGGAACACGCATATAAGGTAGGACGTTATCTCGGATGGTATTTCGGAAAGGAACACAAGGCAAAAATAGTAATTGGCAAGGATACAAGAAGAAGCAGTTACATGTTTGAGTATTCTCTTGTTGCAGGTCTTACGGCATCGGGAGCTGATGTGTCACTTCTGCATGTGACCACAACCCCAAGTGTTGCATATGTAGTCCGTACGGAAGGTTTTGACTGCGGTATCATGATATCGGCAAGCCATAATCCGTTTTATGATAACGGAATAAAGATTATAAACGGCAGGGGACAGAAAATCGAAGCTTTTATTGAAGATCA
The DNA here is from genome assembly GCA_045126475.1 of Lachnospiraceae bacterium. GTDB lineage: Bacteria > Bacillota > Clostridia > Lachnospirales > Lachnospiraceae > SVEL01. The sequence goes on from JBGVOL010000102.1 coordinate 10,301, forward strand.
GATAGAAGATTACATTGATGGAAAGACGGAGGAACTGCCATATGCAGTAAAGGAAAACATAGGCTGTGCAACTGATTTTTCAGCGGGAAGAAACAGATACATAGGCTATCTTATTTCCATAGCATCAAGAGCTTTCAAGGATAAGACGGTTGCTCTTGACTGTTCAAACGGAAGTGCATCAGCCATTGCAAAGAGTGTATTTGACGCACTTGGAGCAAAGACTCTTGTCATAAATAACCAGCCGGACGGAACAAATATAAATACAAACTGTGGTTCAACCCATATTGAGGTCCTATGTGACTTCGTGAAGAACAACAAAGTAGATGCAGGATTTGCATATGACGGCGATGCGGACAGATGTATTGCCGTAGATGAAAACGGAAATGTAGTTGACGGTGATGCTATAATGTATGTCTGCGGAACTTACATGAAAGAACACGGACAGCTTGCAAACGATACCGTGGTAACAACTGTTATGTCTAATCTTGGACTGTATAAGGCTCTTGGGGCAAAGGGAATAAGAACAGAAAAAACTGCTGTTGGAGATAAATATGTATGTGAAAATATGATGGAGAACGGACACTGCCTGGGCGGTGAGCAGTCAGGCCACATTATTTTCTCAAAATATGCCACTACAGGTGACGGAATTCTTACATCAATCAAGGTTATGGAGGCCATGGTTGAAAAGAAGATGGCATTAAGTGAGCTTACAAAAGAGTTAAAGATATTTCCGCAGATACTTATTAATGTTAAGGTTACAGACAAGAATGCGGCAATGCAGGATGAAGCTGTACTTGCAGAGGCAAAGGCTGTAGAGGAGGAACTTGGTGACACAGGAAGAATTCTTCTTCGTCCAAGCGGTACAGAGAATCTTGTCCGTGTAATGGTAGAAGCCGAGACTGATGAAATCTGTAAGAAGATGGCGGACAGAGTTGTTGCAAAACTCGAATTGTATAAAAGCGAATAAGAAAATGAAGTGAGGGATTGATATGTTAAATTATAAGAGATATAAAAGAAATCCTGTGGTGCATTATCCTGAGAGAGAATGGCCAAACAAGGAGATAGAGAAGGCACCGGTATGGTGTTCTGTTGATTTAAGAGACGGAAATCAGGCACTTATTGAGCCTATGGTTGTTGAGGAGAAAATTGAGTTTTTCAATCTCCTTGTGAAGCTTGGTTTTAAGGAGATTGAGATAGGATTTCCTGCTGCATCACAGATAGAATTTGATTTCTTAAGACAGCTTGTTGACAGAAAACTTATTCCTGATGATGTAAAAGTGCAGGTGCTTGTACAGTGCCGTGAGCATCTTATTGAGAGAACATTTGAGGCGCTGCAGGGCATTAAGCAGGCTGTCGTTCACATATATAATTCAACATCAACTCTTCAGAGAGATGTTGTATTCCACAAGGATAAAGAGGAAATCAAGCAGATTGCCATTGAGGGTACAAGAATGGTTAAGAAATACGTCGAAGAATTTGACGGAAAGATTTTCTTAGAGTACTCTCCTGAGAGCTTTACAGGTACAGAACTTGATTTTGCCCTTGATATATGTACGGCTGTTCAGAAGGAATGGGGTGCTACACCTGAAAACCCTATTATTATCAACCTTCCTGCAACTGTGGAGATGAATACTCCAAATGTTTATGCAGACCAGATTGAGTGGATGAACAAGCACTTCGAGGACAGAGACAGCATTATATTAAGTGTACACCCTCATAACGACAGAGGAACAGGTGTTGCGGCCGCAGAACTTTCTCTTCTTGCGGGAGCTGACAGAGTTGAGGGAACACTTTTCGGAAACGGTGAGAGAACAGGTAATGTGGATATTACAACTATTGCATACAATATGTTCTCACAGGGAATTAATCCTGAGTTAAATCTTGAAAATGTCAACGAACTTATTGAAGTTTATGAGAGATGCTGCAAGATGCCTGTGGGCATGCGTCATCCTTATGCGGGAAAACTTGTATTTACAGCATTCTCCGGATCACATCAGGATGCCATCAATAAGGGTATCACAGCCATGAAGGAGAGAGGTCAGGAGCATTGGGAGGTTCCGTATCTTCCGATAGACCCAAGTGATGTGGGACGTGATTATGAGCCAATCGTAAGAATCAACAGCCAGTCCGGTAAGGGCGGCGTGGCATTCGTTATGGATACTTACTTTGGATATAAGCTTCCGAAGGGAATGCACAAGGAGTTTGCAGATGTTATCCAGAAGATTGCCGAAGCTCAGGGTGAGGTATCACCTGATACAATCATGGAGAAATTCCGTGAGGAATATATCACATACAAAACAGAGAGAGAGTATCCGTTTGAGTTTACATCATGCAAGATTTCAGATGTTGATGATGAGCCGTGCGGAGATACACTTGCAAAGCTTACATTTAAGTACAAGGGCGAGGAATTCTACGTTGAAAAGACAGGAAACGGTCCTGTAGATGCTGTAAAGAACGCCATTGAGGAGACAACAGGTGTCAAATTCAAGATTGCCGACTACTCAGAGCATGCGTTATCCGAAGGTTCACATGCCAAGGCGGCTGCCTATGTAAACTGCATAGATTTAACAACAGGAAAGGCTACATACGGCGTTGGACAGAGCACAAATATAACACGTGCATCAATCAGGGCAATTTTCTCGGCGTTAAATAGACTTGACAAATATCGCAATTAGTAAGAGAATAGCATTGATTTATTTGTAAGGTCAAATCGGGTTGCATAATCCGGGAGGTGAATATGGGTAAGAAAACGGTTTTGCTTGCTGGTGGTGCAGGATATATTGCAAGCCATACAGCTATTGAACTTATGGAAGCCGGCTATGATGTAGTCAGTGCAGACTGTTATTACAACAGTAAGCCGGAAGTTTTCAACAGAATTGAGAAGATTACCGGTGTAAAAGTAAAGAACTATAATGTAGATGTATGCGACACGGAAGCACTCGATAAGGTGTTTGCAGAGAATAAGATAGATGCCGTTATCCATTTTGCAGGTTACAAGGCAGTAGGTGAGTCGGTTGCCAAGCCTATGATGTACTATGAGAACAATCTTGATTCAACCTTTTCTCTTATAAAGGTTATGAAGAAATATGGTTGTGACAATATAGTATTCAGCTCATCGGCTACGGTTTACGGTGTTCCTGAAAAGGTACCCCTCGTGGAGAACATGAAGACCGGGCCGTGTACAAATCCATACGGATGGACAAAGCTTATGAATGAGCAGATTCTTATGGACTTTGCAAAGGCTGATGAATCATTGTCGGTAGTCCTTTTAAGGTATTTTAATCCGGTGGGAGCACATAAATCGGGACTTATCGGCGAGGATCCGGCAGGAATACCGAACAATCTGATGCCGTTTATTTCCCAGGTGGCAGTTGGCAAGAGAGAACACCTAAATGTATTCGGTGATGATTACAACACACCGGATGGCACAGGAGTGAGAGATTACATTCACGTTGTTGATCTTGCAAAAGCCCATGTAAAGGCAATTGATTTTGCTCTTTTGCATAAAGGAACTGAAGTGTTCAATATCGGAACGGGTGTCGGATACAGCGTGCTTGATATGGTTAAGGCTTTTGAGAAGGCAAATGACTTAAAGATTCCGTATGTTATAGCACCGAGAAGACCGGGAGATATCGATACTTGTTATGCTGACAGCACCAAGGCAGAAAAGGTACTTGGCTGGAAGGCGGAAAAGACGCTTGAAGACATGTGCAGGGACACATGGAACTGGCAGAAAAATAATCCAAACGGATATGATGTACAATAAGCTTTTTTGACTTATCTTTGAGGGAGAGATATAAGGTTTCATCACTGTTTGCGGTTTTTGAAAGGATGAATATTAATATGGGAAAAAATAAGAAAAAAACGATGGATAAGATTACCGGATTTATAAAATCAAGACAGTTCGGTATAGTTTTATCAGCAATTCAAAGTGTTCTTACGATTATACTTTTAAGTATAATTTTGTATCTTAATATGTTACCGGTGAAGTTTTTCATACCGGTTTGTTTTGTTGTTCTTTTTTTGTGTGGCTTCGCGTTTATTCTTGCGTTTACAAAAAAATTAAAGCCTGTGGGAAAGCTTATTTCACTGTTTATGGTAGTTGTAAGTTCCATGGGATTATACTATGCTTCATATCTCAGCGGAACCATAGATAATATTTCCGGTGCGAATACCAATACACATGAAGTCAATGTTTATGTTATGAAAGCAGACAAGGCAGATGATATAGCAGATGCGAAGGACTATACCTTTGGCATTATGGCTGTCCTTGACAGGGATAATACGGATAAGGCCATACGTGAGATTGAATCAACCCTCGGTCAGAAAATCGAAACAATGGAATATGAAGGTTATGTGCAGCTTGCACAGGCACTTTATGATGATGATGTTGATGCAATAATTCTTAACAGTGCATATGTGACAAACCTTATTGAAGATGATGAGTATGCTTCGTTCTCAAGTCTTACAAAGGTGCTCCTTAAGACAACACATCAGACTCAGATTGATGTGGATACAAATAAGGACGTAACTGACAGAGTATTCACAATGTACCTTAGCGGAATAGATGTTGAGGGTAAGATTTCAACAACAAGCAGAAGTGATGTAAATATTATTGCCGTTGTAAATCCGAAGACTCATCAGGTGCTTCTTATAAACACACCTAGAGATTACTATGTACCGCTTTCCATTTCAAAAGGTGTAAAGGATAAGCTTACACATGCGGGCATTTATGGCGTTGATGTGTCAATGGATACACTGGGTATGATTTACGATATAGATCTTGAGTATTATTTCAGAATAAACTTTACCGGATTTAAGGATATGGTTGATGCCCTTGGAGGAATAAGAGTTTATGTCGACCGTTCATTTATTGCATGGACTAACAAAGAACAGTATACAAAGGGATATATGGATATGAATGGTTATATGGCACTTGGTTTTGTCAGGGAGAGAAAGGCATATCCTGACGGAGATAACCAGCGCGGACGTAACCAGATGGCTGTTATCCAGCAGATAGTGGATAAGGCATCATCTCCTGCCATATTAAATGATTTTTCAGGTCTTATGGACAGTCTTGAGGGAAGCTTTGAGACAAGCCTTTCTTCATCACAGATATCTTCACTTGTGAGGATGCAGCTTGATGAGGGTGGTTCATGGACTATCTTAAGTTATGGTGTTACGGGAGAAAGTGCAAGGAAACCTGTGTATTCAATGTCAACAGAGCAGTCTGTTATGATTCCTGACATGGATACTGTAGAAAAGGCCAAAAAGCTTATGCATATGGTATATGATGGAAAGATTCTCACACAGGAATATATAGACAATCTTCCTGTGGGAGAAGATGATAATTCAGATTCTACGTTAAACGACGAAGATTAGGGGTGAAGAATAATGCGGCTTAAATATAAAGAGTTATATGGTCATGAGGGAGTTTGCGATATAAAGAAGTACAACAATATCCTTATATGTACTCATGAAAAGGAATGTGCCGCTACGGATGTTAAGGGAAGTTCGGAGTCTCTTATGGAGTATGTCATAAAAAGATTTGATTTGGATACATCAAATCTTGTGTGGATTAACCATGATTTATGGAGACCTCATAACCAGTATACACAGGTGACATTTGAATATGACGGCGATAAATGTAACGTGAGACGAAATACACACATTACTGTGGCTGAACTCAATGATATGATTAAGAAAAGCGGTGACTACATTATGTAGTCTTCCGCCTTACATAACAGCGGGGATGAATATGATAAAGACAACTATAGTTATACCATCCTATAATCCAGACGTAAAACTGAGCATGTTTGTTGATGAGCTCATTATGTCTGGGTTTTCTGATATTGTAATAATTGATGACGGAAGTGATTACAGTATCAGGAAGGTTAATACAACATTTGAATATATCAAAGATAAAAAAGAATGCACAATACTTCATCATGAATCCAATATGGGAAAGGGCATGGCCCTTAAAACAGGCTTTAAGTTCTGCCTGGCTGAAAGAGCAGAGGATACAGTTGTTATAACGGCAGATGATGACGGACATTACAGTGTGAAACAGATTAAACAGTGTCTTAAGGCGTACAATAAAATTGAGCCGGAAAATAATGCCGTGATGCTTGCATCAAGAGACTTTCATGATTCGGACTATGCCAGAAGAAGAAGGGCGACAAATGCCATTGCCGGATTTGTCATGAAGTATTTCTGCGGAGTAAACATAAAAGATATACAGACAGGACTAAGAATTATCCCGTATAAGTATCTTGAGAAAGTGACAGATATGCCCGGTGCGGGATTTGATTACGAGATAAATATGCTTGTGGAAATGAAGTACATGAAGATACCCATTGTAGAGCACGTCATTTCCATGGAGAATTTTACAACTAAAAATTATGCCAAGTATAATCCTGTGTGGGATACGTTCAGATTACTTGGTGCAGTGATAAAATATGTCTTTAGTTCACTGTCGGCTACGGCGATTGATATGATAGTCTTTTATCTGCTGCTTCTCCTTTTGGAAAGCGACATGATGTCCATAGATAAGTCAATAGGTATGTTTCTGGCAACTGTCATAGCCAGGGTGATATCTGCTACATATAACTGCATTGTAAATAAGAAGGCCGTGTTTAAATCTGACGCACCTATGAAAGGGGTTATTGTAAGATTTTATATTTTCAGCCTTGTGAGAGCTGCGATATCATATGCACTTGTTTTGGCAGCATCATATCTGCTTGGAAGTTATGCTGATTCATCAACTGTAGCAGTTAAGATGATAGTTGATTTAGTATTGTTCTTTGTCGGATATGAGGTTCAAAAGAGGTGGATATTTTAATACATATTAAGGGAAGGGGTATTTATTATGAGTAAGGAAAGAGACAATGAGATTGATCTGGCTCTTGTAAACAGTGTCAGGGATAGGAAAGAGAAAAATGTGCAAAATTACGGTTATGTCAATGAGGGAAAGAGAAAATCTTCGTCAAAGCGAAAAGGCAGACCTTACGGAAAGTCAAAAAAGAAGAACAGGAAAGGGTTGAAGGTCTTTCTTGTTGTAATTTCATTTCTTATTATTGTTGCGGCAATTACGGTTGCTACAGTTATGTTTGTTCCGGGAGCAAAGAAGTTTATTTTGAGTAAATGCGGAGGAACATTCATTAAATGTTTCGTGTCGGAAGATGAATACAGTAACATATTTGACAAGGATTTTGACAAAGATAATGTTGCGGTTAATCCCGGCGTCGACAAAGATAAGTTTACAGGATATTATACGCTGGCACTCTTTGGAATTGATTCAAGAGATGAGGCCATGGATTCGGGAGTAAATTCCGACTCGATTATAATAGTCAGCATCAATCAGGACACAGGTGAGGTTGTCATGAGCTCAATCTACCGTGATACATGGCTTAACATACCATCGGGTAAAGATGACGATGTATATCGTAAGATTAACAGTGCATTCTGCTCAGGCGGTGTGAAGTGTGCGATTGATACAATGAATACAAATTTTGATTTAAATATTTCGGATTATGTCACAATCAATTTTAAGGGACTTGCAACAATCATAGATATGCTCGGTGGTCTTGATATGACTATTTCTGATTCTGAGGCATTCTATATTAATGACTACCTTTCTGAAACGAGAGTGATTACGGGAATGGATGCTCCTGATGTGAAAGAGTCAGGACAGGTACATTTAAACGGACTGCAGGTTACAGCATTCTGCCGTATACGTTACTGTGAATTCATTGACCGGAACGGAAACAGATTTGTCGATGATATGGGACGTACTGCAAGACAGAGATATGTCCTTTCTCTTATGATTGATAAGGCAAAATCAGCAGGTGTTTCTAAGGTTATGGATATAGCAGAGTCTGTATTCAGTGGTGAGGAAGAAATAGTCAGGACAAGCATCGCTTATGATGATATGATGGAGATGATACCGACATTCATCGATTTTGAACTTGGAGAGACAAAGGGATTTCCGTTTACCTATGATTATCCTGAGGAGTCGCGTACAAACGGCGAATCAGCAGTGGGTGTTGCAGGTCTTGAATATAATGTAAGTAAACTTCACGAATTCCTGTATGGTGATAAGAACTACAGACCTACGGCAAAGGTCAGGGAAATAAGTGACCGTTTAGAGGAGCTTACAGGTGTAGGAGAAATACGTCTTAAGGAAGACAGAATTGACAGTGAAGAATAAATTCAATTCATTTTCACTTTTGGTACACAGTTTTTACACAAACGGCTGGTAAATTATTGTCATAGTTAATTAAGGAGGTCATATTTATGGACAATCAGAATTTTGAGCACCAGTGGCAGCCGTACACCGGTCAACAGTATAATAGTGATATGGGTAGTAAACCTGTGAAACAGAAAGTTAAGAAAGAAAAAAAGCCGATGACATTCGGAAAAGTTTTAGCTACATGTACAGCATTTATGATGACAACAATCATTGCAAATACAGCAATCGTATACGTTGCGTACGATTCGTTCAGGGACGATTACGTGTCAAAGAGCCAGTATGCGTCCGAGAACATTAAGTCAACGTCAGATACTCTTTCCGCAATTGTATCACAGACCGGCACAGGTCTTACGGTTGCACAGGTAGCAGAGGCGGTAATGCCGTCTGTTGTTGCCATTACAAGCACATCAATAGTTGAACAGAGCGCCAATCCGTTTTTCGGATACGGCAGTTCATATCAGGTTGAAGGCGCAGGTTCCGGAATTATTGTAGGAAAAAGTGACACAGAACTTCTCGTTGTTACCAACAACCATGTTGTGAAAGGTACAACATCACTGACGGTGCAGTTTACAAACGATGTATCAGTAGACAGAGCATATGTAAAGGGTACAAATGCAGATAATGATATTGCTGTGGTGGCAATCCCTCTTGACGCAATCGATTCAGATACCCTTAACTACATCAAAGTGGCTACGCTGGGTGATTCTGATGCCATGAAGGTAGGCGATGGTGTTATAGCCATAGGAAATGCTCTTGGATACGGACAGTCTCTTACTGTAGGTTATGTCAGCGCAAAGGACAGAGAGATAACAACAGAGGATACAACACTTACTGTTATTCAGACAGATGCTGCCATAAACGGTGGTAATTCCGGCGGTGCACTCCTCAATATGAATGGTGAGGTTATCGGAATTAATGTAGCGAAATCATCATCATCAAGCTCATCATCTGCCAGTGTTGAAGGAATGGGATATGCAATTCCTATTTCTCAGGCAAAGGATATCATTGAGGAACTGTCAAATAAAGAGACAAGATATCCTGTCGCTGCTGAAGATAAGGGCTACATGGGAGTAAAACTTATAACATCAGATAAGTCTGCATCACAGTACTATAATATTCCGGAAGGCGCATATATACGTGAGGTATATGAGAACAGCCCGGCAGAAAAGGCCGGACTGATGGAAGGTGATGTAATAGTTGCCGTAGACGGGGAAAAGGTCACTACAGCAGATGAACTGGTAGATATCCTTAGTACCTATTCAGCAGGCGAGACCGTCAATTTGACGGTTATGGTCAGAAACTCCCGCCAGTACGAAGAAAAAGAGATAGAAATAACCCTCACCGATAAAGCTTCTATATCATAATTCGTATTGTATTAAGTTGTATGGCCTGTAAATATCATAATCTGTTTTTTACTTCTGCTTATTGATTTTGTAGATTTTCTTAGCAGGTGCATAAGCAATAATGTAAGCCGCGAAAACTATGTTTGAGTAACGTTTTGCATGTCTTTTAATAGCAAAACGTTACGAGTTTAGTTTTCGCGGCTTTAATATCAATTATTGCGTTGCACCTGCTTAGAAAATCCAAAATCTTTGAACGCATGTCTGTCCCTGACGAACCTTCCCTTCTGATTGTCGACCTGATGAAAGACACAAACTTTCAGCGGGCGGTTATGCCATAAGGAAATTCACAAAATCCCTAAGATGAAGCAAAAATACATTCTGATACTTGCAGGCACACACATATTCCCATAATACGAATTATGACTCGGCTGGGGTGAGGGTTGGGGTGCCTCGCATTTCGATGAGAGGTGCGCCGGTGCCGTTAATATAGTCGCCGGTGATGGTTACGCGGCCTATATTGTCGTCCTTTGGGATTTCATACATGATGTCCAGCATGAAGTCCTCAAGGATGGCACGGAGGGCTCTGGCTCCCGTTTTACGCTCCATTGCCTTCTTTGCGATAGCTTCGATGGCTGAGTCATCAAACAGCAATTCAACTTCATCAAGCTCAAGAAGCTTTTTGTACTGCTTTAATATAGCATTTTTCGGCTGTGTAAGGATTGACTTTAACATAGTTTCGTCAAGTTTGTCCATAGTGCAGATAACAGGCATACGACCAAGGAATTCAGGTATCATTCCAAAGGCACGTAAATCCTCCACTGCAACTTTTTCAAGAATCTTATCATCATTGTCATATCTGTCTTTAAGTTCCGCCTGGAAACCGATTGACGACTGCTTGTTCAGTCTCTCTTTAATAATTCTGTCAAGGTCAGGGAATGCACCACCACAGATAAACAGTATATTTTTTGTGTTTATTGTGATAAGCGGAACCATTGCATTTTTGCTGTTTGCACCTACAGGTACTTCAACTTCACTTCCCTCAAGAAGCTTCAAAAGACCCTGCTGCACGGATTCACCGCTGACATCTCTGTGGTTTGTCTCTTTTTTCTTTGCAATTTTATCAATCTCATCGATAAATACTATACCTGTCTCTGCCTTTTCAACATCATCGTCGGCGGCAGCAAGAAGCTTTGATAAAACGCTTTCAATATCATCGCCTATGTATCCTGCCTCAGTCAGTGACGTTGCATCTGCTATGGCAAGAGGTACGTCAAGAAGCTTTGCAAGAGTCTTAACAAGGTATGTTTTACCACATCCTGTAGGTCCAATCATAAGAACGTTTGATTTCTCAATCTCGATATCATCTGCCAAATCTGAGCCTATTCGTTTATAGTGGTTATATACTGCAACCGACACAATTTTTTTCGCCTGATCCTGACCTACTACATACTGGTCAAGCTGTTCCTTTATTTTGTGAGGTGCAGGTATCTTCTTAAGGTCGATTACAGGCTTGTCTGACTTATCCTTTGACTTTTTCTTAAGCTTAGGCTGTGGTCTTCCGAATGAAGATAAATCTGCAAGATTAATGAAACTCACATTCTGGAATGGATTCTTTTTAGGCGGATTGTCTGTCTGATTATTTTCATCATCCTGCTGCGTGGTGTTATTATCACTGTCAGTGTTTACCACAGGGGCAGTGGAAGCGGCAGGCTGAGAACCAAACAGAAGTGACGGGTCTATGTCAATACCGTTAAAACCACTGTTGTTTATAGTGTCAAATGCTTTCTGCATACAGTCGGGGCAAACAGATATGTTTCCCGGCATCATGACCATTTTGCCGGCTCTTGATTCAGGGCGACGGCATATATAACATATTTTTTCGTATTCATCTTTATCGTTATCATTATTTCCCATATTATTATTTCTCCTGATTTATTTCGTTTATCCTCTCATAGTATCAAGCATTTGAGGGTTTGTCAATGATAACAGTTTTTTTAATTGTGAATAAAATATGATGAAGAACTGTGAACAGTAGTACTATAAGACAGGAGAACCTATGGCAACATGCAGAGAGATTCCTCTTTCAGAGGAGTATGCAGATTTTATAGTAAATTTTGCGGGAAGTGACGAAAAAGTCCTTGAGACATTCGGAGGGGAGTGTTTCCAGAGAATATCGGTATCATACGGAACTCTGTACAGCTCACTTTCCGATATAGACCATTTATCCATAAGAAATTACGGTTATAATGCCATACCTGCCCTCTATGGGCTGATGGAGAGAAATATTGCCGTAAATGTTTCAGATGTTCGTGTAGCATTGGAAAACACCGGAATTCTGAGACTTCAGAATCAGCCCGCCGTACAGCTTAGGGGTCAGGGATGTATTATGGCATTTGCCGATACGGGCATAAATATAGAGGATGAAGAATTCCGGTTCGGAAACGGTGACACGAGAATACTCAGGCTGTGGGATATGACTGACAATATGGGCACACCTCCGGAGGGAATACTATTCGGAAGTGAGTATACGGATGAACAGATAAATGAAATTTTAAGGACATCAGAAAATTATCCCGGTCATGATGACTTAAATCATGGGAATATATTGGCAAAAATCGGTGCGGGCAATTCGGGAGCAGCGCCGGAATCCTATCTGATTGTGGTGAAACTTAAACCGGCAAAGAAGTTTCTAAGGTCGTACTACTTTGTCAGAGATGGCGTACCGGCATATCAGGAGAATGATATTATGCTTGCTGTCAATTATATAAGAAAGACGTCTCTGGAACTTGAAATGCCTGTATCACTCTGCCTGGCACTGGGAACAAACAGCAGAGGGCATGACGGAAGCTCGGCCTTAAGTTATATAATAGACAGCTTTTCAAGTGCCACAGGTGAGGCAGTGAGCATTTCTGCCGGAGATGAGGGAAATAAGCAGCTTCATGCGTCGGGCACGGTTTTACGGGAGGATGAACCGCGTGACATTCAGCTTCGTATAGATGAAAAACAGGAGGGTGTGGTTATAAATATATGGGGGGATAATCCGCAGATATTTTCTGTAGGCATTCTGTCCCCCACAGGCGAATCAATTCCAAGAGTTGCGGCAAGAATAGGAAAGTCGGAGATATACAGACTGATATTTGACAATACTACAGTCACAATAGAGTATGATCTGGTGGAAAGTAATTCAGGTAATGAACTTATCATTATCAGGCTGGAAAGGCCCACAGCAGGCATATGGACCATCAGGGTCTACGGAAATAATATTATATCGGGAACGTTTAATGCCTATCTGCCAATAAGTCAGTTCATACATGAGAATACTTATTTTCTGGAGCCTGATCCTGATACAACCATAACAGACCCTTCCTACGCAAGGAGAGCCATTACAACTTCACTGTATAACCCTGTGAACAATGCCATGTATATAAATAACGGCCGTGGTTTTGCAAGGGACAACGCTGTTAAACCTGATCTTGCCGCACCGGTCTCGGCTTCCGTAACGGCAGGCGCGGCAAGTCTTTTTCTGACATGGGGAATAGTCAATGAAAATGATATTCAGCTTAAAAGCTCAGACATTAAGAGCTACCTCATAAGGGGGACAGACAGAAATCCGGACATAAGGTATCCAAGCAAAGAAACGGGCTGGGGCTATTTAAATGTGTACGGTGCATTTGAAAGACTGAGAGGTGTGTAGTAATGTGTGTTTATATGCTTGATTTTTGCTGCAGTCTATTGTAATATTTCCGTAGAAGTAATGAATAATAATGTGAAACGTGAGGAAATGTCATGGCAGGAAAATTTTATGCCGTAAGGGTAGGAAGGACACCGGGAATATACGGGTCATGGGATGACTGTAAAGCACAGGTGGATGGCGTCAAGGGAGCAGAATATAAAAGCTTCAAAACGGCGGCAGAAGCTGCAGCCTACATGGGCTGGGGCGGTGGTGAGTGTACGCCGCAGAATGAAGAAGAGAAGGGTGAAGACAGGGAAAACGCAGCATATGTTGACGGCAGTTACAATATAGCAACAGGGGAATTTTCCTACGGGGTTGTTATGTTTCATCAGGGTCAGGAGCTGCATTTTTCAAGAAAGTTCAATGACCCGGAGCTGGCAGAGATGAGAAATGTGGCTGGTGAGATAAAGGGTGCGGAGGCTGCCATGGAGTATGCGTATACTCATGGAATGGACAGGATTGCCATTTATCATGATTATGAGGGAATAGCAAAATGGCCTTTACGCCAGTGGAAGGCAAACAAGACCGGAACACAGGCATATCAGGCATTTTATGATAAAATCTCCAAAAGTGTAGATATTACATTTGTAAAGGTTAAAGGTCACTCAGGTGATAAGTACAATGATGAGGCTGACAGACTGGCAAAGGAAGCATTGGGAATATAGATATGGAAAAAATATTGCTTAGACAGGAAAAGGTTCTGCTTGCCGTAGAGATAGGTGAAGAACTGCTTAAAAACGGCGGAGAAGTATATCGTGTTGATGATACGGTAAAAAGAATTCTTTCATTTTACGGTTTTAAAGATTTTAATGTATATATTGTGTCAAACGGCATATTTGTCACAGTTGATGAGAATGGCGAAAGTCCCATAAGCTGTGTGAGAAATATTCCGGGATGGTCAATTAATCTCGGAAAGATTGCTGAATTAAATAAGCTTTCAAGGGAGATTTGCAGCGGAAACTGTAAGGTTGAGAGTGCACGGATTCAGCTTGAAAATATAAAGAATATGCCTCCAAAACCTCAAATTGCACAGTGCATTGCCACAGGTGTGGGTTCTGCAGCATTCAGTTTTATGTTTGGAGGCAGAATCACGGAAATGGTGGCAGCGTTCTTTATCGGCATTGTTTTAAAGATGTTTCTGTCACATTCCGAAAAAAGGCATGTATCAAAGTTTATTACGCATATTGTTGGAAGCGGTATTGTATGTATTATGGCTGTGCTTGCAAGCCATGGGGTACCCGGTCTTCTTGTAAATGAAGTGATTATAGGAAGTATTATGATACTTGTTCCGGGAGTAGCTCTCACTACGTCAATACGTGATTTCTTCAGTGGAGATTATCTGTCGGGAAGCATACATCTTATAGATGCACTTCTGACCGCTGTTTGTATAGCAGCAGGTGTCGGTGTTGCCATGAAGATATTTATACTCATGGGATGGGTATAATTTTGTGATTGAGGTGTGATATGGAATTGATGGATTATATATTACAATTTATAATGGCAGGTGTCGGTACAGGCGCATTTGCACTTGTATTCGGTGCTCCGCGGAAAGAATACGGATTTTGTGTTTTTAACGGTGCAATTATGTGGCTGACATATCTTTTACTTATAAGATTTGGTGGCGGCTTAACTACATCATGCATTGGAGCCACATTTGTTGTTACGCTTATATCAAGGGTATTTTCTGCAATCCGCAAAAATCCTGTGACAGTTTTTCTTATTACGGCAATATTCCCGCTTGTGCCGGGCGCAGGTATATACTATACAGCCTACTATCTTATAATGGGCAATTATGCAATGGCAGGTTCTAAAGGTCTTGAGACATTTAAAATTGCAGGAGGAATTGTCCTTGGAATAGTATTTGGATTTGTCGTTCCTCAGACAATTTTTGCAAAGCTGGCAAAACTCAGCAGTAAGGCGGAGGACGGAAGATATCAGAAACTGCCGTAATAAGGCATAAAATACCTGTTATAAAAATAGAATATAGTAACAGATTTTGAACGATGGAGATGTTGTTAGTGAATGATATGAAAAGAGTTGCTATAAGGCTCCTGCGTACAAAAATTTTTTGGGCGGGGGCAGCGGCTTTCGCCCTTTTATATGCTATGTTCTGGCAGGGCAGAAATGAGACGCAGCCGACGGGGGCTGATGTACAGAGTAAAAAAATACCAATCTAT
Organism: Lachnospiraceae bacterium; assembly: GCA_045126475.1. Taxonomy (GTDB): domain Bacteria; phylum Bacillota; class Clostridia; order Lachnospirales; family Lachnospiraceae; genus SVEL01. The sequence goes on from JBGVOL010000102.1 coordinate 25,805, forward strand.
TCTGTGCAGTCACAGGAAAAGGTTGTGGCGCTGTCATTTGATGCCGCCTGGGGGAATGAAGATACGGATGAGATTTTGAAGATTCTGGAGAAAAATGATGTTAAGGTAACATTTTTTATGACAGGCGGATGGGTGGAGAAATACCCTGAAGATGTGAAGAAGATTGCCGAGGCCGGTCATACACTGGCAAATCACAGTCAGAATCATAAAAACATGAGCCAGCTTTCAGCAGATGAATGTAAGCAGGAGCTTATGTCTGTACATAACAAGGTCAAAGAACTTACCGGTGTTGAGATGGAGCTTTTCAGACCGCCATATGGCGACTATGATGACCTTGTGGTGGATACCGCATTTCAGATAGGATATTATCCTATACAGTGGTCTGTTGACAGCCTTGACTGGAAAAATTACGGTGTGCAGAATATTGTTGATACGGTGCTTAATCACAAAGCACTTGAAAACGGGGCCATTATTCTCATGCATAACGGAGCAAAATACACTGCCAAGGCATTGCAGGCTGTCATAGACGGATTGAAGGAAAAGGGATATACTTTTGTAACCATTGATCAGTTGATATTACGTGAAAATTATTCTATAGACCATACGGGAAAACAGGTTCCGAAGAAATAAAAACGAGGCTGTCGCACTGCGACAGCCTCAAGTTTTGTAATCACTGAAAGCTAATTATTTTCACCAGGGGCTCCACTTTCGGAAGTAGTTTCACCCTCAGAAGCAGATTCGCTCTCAGAAGGCGACTCGCCCTCGGAAGTAGATTCACTTTCGGAAGCAGATTCACCTTCAGAAGAAGATTCACCTTCAGAAGTAGATTCGTTCTCAGAAGAAGATTCACCCTCAGAAGAAGACTCATTCTCAGAAGAATCGGTCTCATTGCCCTGTACTATAATTGTAACAGTAGCTTCTGCATGACTTCCGATTGCATCTGTAACACTTACAACGACATCACTGTAAGTACCGGGCACGGCAAGGTCAAAGTTTCCGCTAATCTGAATCTTGGCTGATATATCATTACCACAGGTATCCTTTGCTGATAACTGGGCAAGTATATTTTCAATTGAAGCACCTTCCATAACTGTTATTTCGTTTGTTGCAGGAAGGGTAAGCGTAGCGGAAAACTGTTTCCATGGGTTTGCAGGGTCAGGGTCAGTAGGATCCCAGCCTCTGTAAGGACTGTCTTCAGGAATCTTTATTGTATCAGGTTTCCCCAATGGTCCCGGATTAGCTGCATCATCATAGATTTTTACAAGTGTTCCGATTGGGCAGTTGTCCATAAGCCATTTTGCATCGCCAACCGACATACGTATACATCCAAGAGAAGCGGATGTTCCCAGTTTATTGAACTCTTCCCACTCAAGGTCAGCCTTGGACTGTGTGTAATAAGGAACAGAGTGGAAAAGTATTGAACCGACAATTCGGTATGCATACTGTCCAAATGTATCATCAACCATTTGACGCCAGTTATATTCGTTGATAGTCTGATAAGTACCTGTCGGTGTGTCCCCAACATTTTTGCCGCATGATACGGTGATTGCCTTTACCGGAACAGTAAATTCACCGCTGTCATCCTTTCCGTAAACTGTTACACAGTTTGCAGCCCTGTTTACCATAATCATATATGGAAGGGTGTAAGGGTCAACAGGCGGTTCTGTAGTTTCCTCTTCAGTCGTTGATTCATCTTCTGAGCCACATGAGTCATTTTCACCTGTGTAATGCGGAAATGAATCACCTTCCGTACTGCTGTCAGCTACATTTCCTATATCGGATGAAGCTGAATCCTCGGTTGATGACGGTGCTGAAGGTGTGGAAGGTGTTCCGCTTATTGCTACGGCAATAACCGTAAAAATAAGAAAAACGCTCATGGTAACCACACTTGTCATCGTAACCAGAATTTTGTTCTTCGTGATAAAAGATTTCATTTTGTTCATAGTTTACTCCTTGTGTTTTTTATACTCCCTTATTGTTTTGAGGGTAAAATACCCAGTCTGTTATATTTTATCTTTTAATTGAAATAAATGCAATAGATAAAAGAAAATAATATTATACAAATTTTGTTGTATATAATATAATAAAATAGTTATAGAATGATAGGAGGAATAGAACATGAAAGTAGAAGAATTTTCAGATGCATTTGAGAGAATCGGAAAACAGTGGATGTTAATCACTGCATGTGATGGGGATAAAGTCAATGCCATGACTGCGTCATGGGGCGGACTCGGAGTAATGTGGGGTAAGAACGTGGCATACATATTTGTCCGTGAAAGCCGATATACAAAAGAATTTATCGATAAGAGTGATACATTGTCACTTGCTTTTTTCGGTGAAGATAAGAAACAGATGATGGGATACATGGGTAAGGTGTCAGGCAGGGATGAGGACAAAATTGCAGCCGCAGGACTCACCGTCACAATGAAAAACGGCATACCTGTATTTGAGGAGGCATCACAGACACTTCTCTGCAGAAAAATGTACGCCGGCCCAATATCGCCGGAGCACTTCTGCGACAGCGAAATAGATTCAAAATGGTACGCAGACAAAAACTACCACACCATGTACATCGTTGAAATCCTCGACGTAGTATAACAAATTGCTGTCACACCATATGAATTATAACGAGGTGTGACAGCAATTTTCTATAAATCGTTGTAGAAGTGCTGTGTATCGGTGAGTTCTTTTGTTATCTCGGCTTCCTTTTTTTCGAGGGCTTTCATGCGTAGCATGAGTTCCTTGGATTTCTTTTGTCGGTCACGCTCAAATTTAGCCATGGCCTCTTCGAAAATTGGCTGACTTGAAATGCGGCTTCTGATTTCCTTGCTGAAAGGACAGTATGTGGCGAGAAGACGTCTTGCCACTTTATTCAGTCTGATGGCACCGGCGGATTCAAACTTCATCCATATTATGTAGTCATAAACAAAGATTTCACGCATATTATTCCTGCACCGTGTAAACTGATTCTTAAGAGCTTCCTTCTTTTCTGCCGACAAATCCTTATTCTTTCTGTAGAACTGTATATAGTCGGCGTATTCCGAGGTCAGGGAAGGAACAGCTATATTGTTCCATGCAGTACCTTGAAGGGTTTTACAAAGCTCCCAGTGATAACGGCCAAATATAGTAAGGAAAGTATCCTCAAGTTTTCCGTTAAAAAATGCAGGAAGAAAGATTCTTCCTTCGGAATTGCTCCTTTTGCCGGAAATTTCCTGCCACATAACACCATTGATACCCGCCACAGGGAAAAGGACTATGTTTGGGAATATCTCTTTTTGTATTGCTTCTTTCTCAATTTTCTTCTCAGGAGCAGCATAGAGCATCTCACGGTAGAAGACGCTGTAATCTATCTCAAGAAGTTTTGAAATCTGTTCATTTATAATCTCCGATGTGAGAAGCATATTGTTCATTTCACCTTCAAAATTCTCCATGTGAAGCATAGGGAAGAAAGAAAGCAGACTGCCGTTAATGAGACGACAGTTATATTTAAGCATGTTCTGTATCTCAAATCGTACCTTGGTCTCGTTATTTGTCAGAAGCTCATGTTCAGCTTCCGCTGAGAGTGCTTCATTTTTCTTACGATCCCTGACGTAATCAATATATTCCATGTCAAATTCATTTTTTGACGGAATCTCCTCACCATTGTACACTCTCATAAGCCAGTCCTTCATTCGGTAGACTTTGCATGGTTCAGTGCGGTTGAGAGGTGGTATGGAGCAGAGGAATTCTATCTGAGGGTCTGTCAGAAGACGCTCATCCAAAAATCCGAAATTTAAAAACAGTTCAACAAGGCTGTTGTGTTCACCGTTTCTTGCATAATGAATAAATACTTCCTCATACAGTTCATAGAAAGCAGAAGTGAACATTTTGCGGAAAACACGAACGGAGTCTTCGCGTGATTCCTTGTCGGCAAGAGTCATAAATTTCTCAACATATCCGTTAAACTCATCATATCGATAAGACATCTCGGCAAAATCACAAAGCTGTTTCAGTGTGTTGGAAAAATCAGGAATATCTTCTTCGTAATAATCGTCATCTTCAGTGCTTGCAGTTTCATCCTGTATCGGCTCTGAATCATCATAAGGAGAGTATTCAAGATCAAAGTCATCATTATCCAGGGCATTGGCATACATGTCATCATCATCGTTGTCATACTGTTTTTGTGATGTCATAAAAAAGAAATCAACTCTGTTGTAGTCAATGTCAAGAGCGATACCGGTATGCTGCTTAATGGCCATATCAAAGTTTGTGATGGATGATTTCATATCCTCAAGCAGTGCAGTAACCTGCTTATGATTACCGGAAGATTTTCCAAGCTTTGAAGCAAGCGCAAAAAGACACTTATCATCTTTGCCTGTAAAAAGTGAAACCATGGAACGAAGGTAGAATACCATGTCATCATAGGTAGTAAAAATGCTGTTAATAAGTGACGTCTGAACCTTTAAAAATTTTACGCCGTTGGCTTTAAATACCGCTTCGGCTTTGCCGGGAACAGTGGCAATGTTTGACATTACATTGTAATTTTTTGCAAAATCCTGCTCTTCAAATCTGTATAAGCGGACATCATGCGGCATAAGAAACTCTTCCGGCTTTTTTGATAGTTCGCGGCAGCACTCAATGTATCTTTCATATGATGAGTCAACAGACGCATAAAAATCATCCACATCATAAAAAAGCGAGTTGTAAATCTCGTGAAAATCCACAATCATCCGGCATACTGCAGGAGCAACAGCCGCATGAACCGACGGGTTTGCACTGAGGAAATGAACAAGGGTGGATGGTGAGTCTGCCAGGACAGGTATAAGCTCCGTATCAGGTTCCGCTGTGTACTGGGCAGAATAAAATCCGTTATAAATGTCCCTATGACCGATAAAGCAGCCTGCACCAACAGTTGTTTTACCTGCCTGTGAATCCTCCTTCGTTACACTGCCCTTTTTTATAAAGGAAATGGTTTCTATATTGTCACCGGATTCGTATATAAGAGTCTGGTCTTTAATTGTATTGATTTTTCCGGGAATAAGATTCATAAATTACGCCTCACTTTATCTGTTATTCTTCTTTGGAATATATACTATAATCACGCTCAAGAAGCTCATTGCATATTAACTGCTTGAGCTTATCTTTTTCTATATTTTTATAAAGTTTGTCTCCTAACTGCTTTTTGTTATATGCAGTGACGCCGCCGAGACGGTTATCTTTTACAAGATGAATCAGTTCATTACGCCATAATATTTTCAGTTGGTTTTTAATACGGCACTTGGGATTTGATGATGCTTCACGTATTAGACGCAGAGTCTTTACACCATCTTCGTTAATTGTAACAGAATAAATCCCCCAGAATTCCGGGAGAATTTCATTCAATGTATCTTGTTTTTCCATGAAATGCTGTCCGATGACAAGATAATTTCTGTCACAGAATCTGTTGTAATCCTTCACCTGTCTTGCGAGACGGTCGAGATTGTCCTTATCGCTTTTAAACTCGATGCCAATCAGTTCGTTTTCTGTAATCAGAAATGCATCAGTGCGGGTTTTACCGATGCAGAATTCTTCAAAAATCCGAAGCTTTGCGGTACTGTCCTCGTAGTGGGAAAACAGTATATCGCGCATGTCGCAATCCTTAAGCTTTAAAGAAGATTTCATGTTTTACTTGTCCCAGTCAGGATTAAAGTCTTCAAATACAAAGTCGAGAATAGGGGCAAGACCGATAAATTCGCAACCGTAGTAAAGATGGTCTTCGTGAGCTTCTGTACGAACAATCTGGACTACCGTGTAAAGGCATGAATCTTTGTTGCCTAAAGTAATCTTTGCATTGAAATAGTATCCCACAGGAAGTATAGCTTCGGTCTCAAAGCCGATACCACATTTTGAAATATTGGTAACTCTGATAGGTGCATCAATATTTTCAATCAATACGTTATCCTGACGGAACAGGTTTGAAATCTTAAGTGTCATGTCTACATTAAGACGCTTGCTTTTTCTTTTTTCTTCCATAATAATCCATTCTCCTAACTGTTTTTGGCTTTAAATATACGAAAAACTGATTAAGGATATTATACTAGATAGGTGTTTTTTTTTCAACAATAATATTTGATGATAAGTTCTATTTGAATTTTTGCGGTGTATGTATTATAATTTAGAAAGTCTTGGCATGTTTTTCCGATTTTTGTCGTAAAAACAGCCGGAAATAGAATTAAGAAAAAGGATAGGTGGCTAATATGCAGAAGTTGGACTTACTTTATGAAGGAAAAGCAAAGAAAGTTTTTAAGACTGACGATGAGAACGTATTAATCGTTGACTACAAGGATGATGCGACAGCATTCAACGGTGAGAAGAAGGGTACAATCGTTGGTAAGGGCGTTATCAATAACAGAATGACAAATCATGTATTTAAGTTACTTGAGAAGGAAGGCGTACCTACACACTTCGTAGAAGAGTTAAGTGACAGAGAAACAGCCGTAAAGAAGGTTACAATCGTTCCTCTTGAGGTTATCATCAGAAACGTTGCAGCAGGAAGTTTCTCAAAGAGACTTGGTATTGAAGAAGGCAGAAAGCTCCTTTGCCCTACTATAGAGTTCAGCTACAAGGATGATGCACTTGGAGATCCGCTTATTAATGATTATTTCGCAATTGCAATCGGCGCAGCTACCCGTGAGGAGATAGATACAATTACAAAGTATGCTTTCAAGGTAAATGATGTTCTTAAGGCATATTTCTTAAATGCAGGTATGGAGCTTATTGACTTTAAGATTGAGTTTGGTCGTCTTGCAGACGGAACAATCATTCTTGCAGATGAGATTTCTCCTGATACATGCAGACTTTGGGATGTGAACACACATGAGAAGCTTGACAAGGATCGTTTCAGAAGAGACCTCGGCAATGTTGAGGAAGCTTACAACGAAGTATTCAAGAGATTAGGATTATAATTTAGAAAAACGAGGTAAAAAGATGTACGATAAGTATCAGAGCCCGCTTTCAGAGCGTTACGCAAGCAAGGAGATGCAGTATATTTTTTCTCCTGACATGAAGTTCAGAACATGGAGAAAATTATGGATTGCATTGGCTGAGACTGAAAAAGAACTTGGATTAAATATTACAGATGAGCAGATTGAAGAGCTTAAGGCACATCAGGATGACATTAATTATGATGTGGCTAAGGAGAGAGAGAAGCTTGTCCGCCATGATGTTATGTCCCATGTTTACGCTTACGGCGTTCAGTGCCCAAAGGCAAAGGGAATCATCCACTTAGGTGCTACAAGCTGCTATGTAGGCGATAATACAGATGTTATCGTTATGAACGAGGCACTTAAGCTTGTGCGAAAGAAACTTATAAATGTTATGGCAGAGCTTGCAAAGTTTGCAGACAAATACAAGGCACAGCCAACACTTGCTTTTACACATTTCCAGCCGGCACAGCCTACAACGGTAGGTAAGAGAGCTACTCTCTGGCTTATGGAACTGAAAATGGACCTTGAGGACCTTGATTATATAATTGATGGCATGATGCTTCTTGGTTCAAAGGGAACAACAGGAACACAGGCAAGCTTTAAGGAATTGTTTGAAAATGACACTGAGAAGATAAGAAAGATTGATCCGATGATAGCTGAGAAGATGGGCTTCAAGAAGTGTTTCCCTGTGTCAGGACAGACTTATTCAAGAAAGCTTGACACAAAGGTTGCCAATGTACTTGCAGGTATTGCCGCAAGTGCACACAAGTTTTCAAATGATATAAGATTGTTGCAGCACTTAAAAGAAGTTGAGGAGCCGTTTGAGAAGAATCAGATTGGTTCATCTGCTATGGCATACAAGAGAAACCCTATGAGAAGTGAGAGAATTGCATCACTTGCAAGATACGTCATGATTGATGCTCTCAATCCTGCCATTACATCAGCAACACAATGGTTTGAGAGAACACTTGATGATTCTGCAAACAAGAGACTTTCCATTCCGGAGGCATTCCTCGCAGTTGACGGTATTCTCGACCTTTACTTAAATGTTGTAGACGGACTTGTTGTATATCCAAAGGTTATTGAAAAACGCCTTATGAGTGAGCTTCCGTTTATGGCAACAGAGAATATTATGATGGATGCCGTTAAGGCAGGCGGAGACAGACAGGAACTTCATGAGAAGATTCGTACATTGTCTATGGAAGCCGGCAAGAATGTTAAGGAGAAAGGTCTTGACAACAATCTTCTTGAACTTATTGCAGCAGATGAGTCATTCGGTATGTCAATTGATGACTTAAAGGCATGCATGAATCCGATTAACTATGTCGGACGTTCAGTAGAGCAGGTTGATGAATTCTTATCGGAAGTTATCAATCCTGTACTTGAGGAAAATAAAGACATACTTGGTATGACAGCCGAGATTAATGTATAAAATTGCGCAGAGCAAATGAATATGGTGAGATGTGCGGCAGACGGAAACATGTATTTCCGTCTGCCGCATCTTTGTATATAAATATAGCCTTGTCATTTATTATGGGGTGGTTTATACTGTTATTATATTTATTACGTGTGCAATGTACAGAAAATCATCGGGAGGAATTTATGGCAGCAGTTGAAAATAAGGATGAAGATATTAAACTTGATGAAAAGGACAAAAGAATTAAAAGACTTGAAAAAGAGTTGAAATTTGCAAAAAATCAGATGGCAAACGCATTGTCGCTCTATGATGAGGCAAGACAGGAAGCTGACCTTGCACTGAAGGCAAAGGGCGAGTTTATTTCAAAACTCAGTCACGAGTTCAGAACTCCCATGAATGCATTGATGGGATATTCTGACCTTCTTATAAAGAGAGAGGGTGATGATACCACACGAAGCTATGCTTCGGGAATTAAGAGTGCCACCAACCGTCTTTTGAATCTTTTTAATGACCTTATTGAAGTATCGAGAATTGAGTCGGGAATAACGGTAAGTAATATGGAAGAGTATAATATCAGCGTACTTATCGGAACTCTTATGGACAGTTTCAAAAATGAGATATATGAAAAAGGACTTATCATGAAACTGAATGTTGACGAAAATATTCCGGTAAAACTCTACGGAGATTTTTATCATTTAAGGCAGATTGTATGTAATCTGCTGGATAATGCCGTAAAATATACGGAAAAAGGTTATGTGAGTATTGATATAGGTTCAAAAAAAGGAGATATGGTATCCGAGAACGGAAGAAAACTTTTACAGCTTGTATTCAGGGTTAAGGATACCGGAGCAGGTATAAAGAAAAAGGATAAAGATAAACTCTTTGATGTATTCTCCCAGTTTAACAACAAGAATCCCTATGCTAACCAGGGAGTCGGTATCGGACTTACGGTATCAAAATTTTATTCAAATAAAATGCATGGTGATATTACTTTTGAGAGCCGTTACGGTGAAGGTTCTGTCTTTACCTGTACGGTGATGCAGGAGATTGTTGACGAAACGCCTATAGGTCCTGATTTTGCATTTGACGGAAATACGAGAAAGAAGATATTCTTTACTGCACCGAATGCCTCAGTGCTTGTTGTCGATGATTCACTTGTAAATCTTAATGTGGCAAAGGGACTTCTTGATGATTACAATATTGATGTCGATACGGCTGATGGTGGATTTGCTGCTCTAAAGAAAGTGGATAAAAAGAAATATGACATTATTTTTATGGATCATATGATGCCTGATATTGACGGAATCGAGACAATGAAACGTATAAGGGAAAAGGGTGACTGGTGTGAAATGGTCCCTGTCATAGCACTTACTGCCAATGCAACTGATGAGGCACGCCACCTTTTCAAAATGGAAGGAATGGATGATTTCCTTGCAAAACCAATTGAACTTGGAATTTTAAGGGATATTCTGCTTAAATGGATTCCAAGGGATAAGGTGGTTTTCTGCGACATAAGCGAAAGCTATGTTGCGACAGAGGAAAAAACGGAACCTTCAGATAAGACCGCATTCACAAAGGAACGTATGGCGGAGGCAGGCATAAATCTTGAGACGGGAATGTCATATTTTGGAGGAAACATGGCGGCTTATAAGACGACCATGAAGGATATTCTTAAGGACTGTACCAAAAAGCTTGCTTTGACAGAGCAGTATCTGGAAGAAATGGATATTAAAAAATATGCAATTGAGGCCCACAGCATAAAGAGCGTTTCTGCATCAATCGGTGCAACGGCGTTTTCTGCCATTGCCAGGGAAAACGAACATAGGGCAAAAGACGGTGATGTTGATTATGTTAAGAAGAACGGTCCGGAATTTATAAAGAAATATCATGAGTTTTTAGATGCCATCGCAGCTATTATTGAAGAAGAGGAGTCTTACAATAAGAAATCCGAAGAACAGAATAATGAAGATTCGGAAAACGGCAAGAGGTACTCTGACAGGGAAATTAAATCAATAATAAAAGAGGCGATATCTGCACTGAAAGATTTTGAGACAGATCTTGCTTCCAAACAGTTGGGAAAACTGTTATCACAGAAAGACAGAGTTGATATGGTAGAAAAACTATACCGGGCACAGGAGAAAATAGATGATTTTGAGTACGAAGAAGCTGTGAAAATCATGGAAGAACTGCTGTGATAAGGTAGTATTGAACACGTATATACAAGGTTTTGTGGCTGTTGAATATTCTTTTCAAAAAAAATATAAAATTTTTTCTGAAAAATGTTGACAACTACAAAACCATATGTTATACTTCATCAAGTGTTGAGGCAACACCTCAGAAAAATAAAAATGCGCGAGTGGCTCAGCGGTGGAGCACCTCCTTGCCAAGGAGGGGGTCGCGGGTTCGATCCCCGTCTCGCGCTCTCAGGAAAAAAGAAACAGTATCGCAAGATACTGTTTCTTTTTTTCGAGTTTTACTTTATTTTTTTGTAAAAAAAGGTTATACTAATCTTATATTTTTGCGAAGGGGCGATGACATGAGCAGAATCAGTATAAAAGTAAAAGGTATCGTTGAATGCCAGGGAAAGTATCTTCTGGTGCAGAAGTGGTACGATGATAATATTATTAACCCATATAAATGGGAGTTTGTTGACTGTGAGCTTGAACCGGGGAAAGGACCGGATGAAACTGTTATTGAAAACATTGAGAACGGAATGGGGCTTGGAGTGTCCATATCTAAGATTCTCTACACATGGACGTACACTGTAGGTGACACCTTCTATGTGGGTATTGCATACCTGTGTAAGGCAGAGGGTGACGTGGTTATTATGTCAGATGACTATTCGGACAGTGTGTGGGTTGGACCGGAAGAGTTCGGAGATTACATAGAAGACCAGAGACTTCTTGGAGACTTAAAAAAGTATATTCTGGATACCCCGGATGATAATGAGGATTTAGAGTTGGAGATATAGGAGGCAGAACTGTGATGACTACATTGATAAAGGGCGGAAGACTTATTGACCCTGATACCAATACCGATAAGATTATGGATGTTCTTGTAAGAGACGGCGTTGTGGCAGAGAGAGGGGAATCACTTGATGTTTGCGCCGATGAAGTGATAGATGCGAAAGGCTGTTATGTGATGCCGGGACTTATTGACCTGCATGTGCATCTAAGAGAGCCGGGCTTTGAACATAAGGAAACCATAGAGACAGGAACAAAAGCCATGGCAAAAGGAGGTTTTACGTCCGTATGTCCGATGCCTAACACAAAGCCTGCAACAGACTGTGCGGAGGTTGTGAGGTACATTGTGGACAAGGCTAAGGAGGTTTCACCTATCAATGTTCTGCCGGTAGGAGCTGTTACTTTAGGACAGACCGGTAAGGAGATAACTGATATTGCAGCCATGAAGGAAGCCGGTATTTATGCCATTTCCGAGGATGGCAAATCTGTCATGAATTCAGGAATATACAGGGAAGCCATGAAGGAGGCGGCAAGACTTGGAATACCTGTGCTTGCCCATTGTGAGGACATAAATCTTGTTCAAGGCGGTGCAATGAATGCGGGAAAGAAAGCTGAAGAGCTTGGAATAAAAGGTATTTCAAATTCGGTTGAGGATGTTATAACGGCAAGAGATATAATGCTTGCAAAAGAAACAGGTGCCACACTTCATCTCTGTCATTGTTCTACAAGAGACAGTGTGCGCATGATTAGGGAGGCAAAGGCAGAAGGTATTAAGGTTACCGGCGAGGTATGCCCGCATCATTTCACACTTTGTGAGGATGACATAGACAGGGATGATTCAAATTACAAGATGAATCCCCCTGTGAGAAGCAGAAAAGATTTGGAGGCACTTATTGAGGGACTCCGTGATGATACATTTGATGCTATATCAACAGACCATGCACCCCATCATGCTGATGAGAAGGCAAAGGGAATGGCACAGGCACCTTTCGGTATAGTGGGCAGTGAGACGGCAGTAGAGCTTACTATGACGGAACTTGTCCATAAAGGAGTTATTACTCCGTATCAGATGGCCTGCAAAATGAGTTACAATCCGGCGAAAATACTGGGCATCGAAAAAGGTTCCCTTGCTGTGGGAAAGGTTGCTGATATTACGATTATTGACCCGGACAGAGAACACGTTATTACGGCTTCGGAGTTTGTGTCAAAGGGTAAGAACACACCGTTTGAGGGCTACAGGGCGAAAGGTGTAGTAGTAAGAACAATTGTTGCGGGAAAGACTGTTTACAGTTTGAATTAATGAATAATTTAGTTTAAGGAGAATGACATGAAACACAAGGAAATTGCTAAGGTTGTAAGTCAGGATAAAATAGCCGCAGGCATATACAGTATGTGGCTTAGCTGTCCTTTGGTGGCTTCGGAGGCTAAGGAGGGACAGTTTATCTCATTATACTGTCATGACGGTTCAAGAATACTTCCAAGACCGATAAGTATCTGTCGTATTGATAAAGAAAAAGGTATGTTAAGAATTGTATACAGAGTAGCGGGTAAGGGTACTGATGAATTTTCAACTTATGTATCAGGAGATGAGATAGAGATATTAGGACCTCTCGGAAACGGATTTACGGTTAATCCGCAAAAATCTGCAATGCTTATTGCAGGTGGTATCGGCATACCGCCTATGGTTCAGACGGCAGCGGCACTTAAAGAACAGGGCTGTGAGAATATTCAGATTGTTGTGGGCTACAGGGATTCGGAAAATTTCCTTGCGGAGGAACTTTCAGAGTTTGGAAAAGTGACTGTTGCCACAGAGGACGGTTCTGTTGGAACAAAAGGAAATGTCATGGACGCCATAAAGGAGAATGACTTAGAGGCAGACATTATATATTCCTGCGGTCCGACTCCGATGCTTAGGGCTATAAAGGAATATGCTGTTCAGACAGGTACGGAAGCTTGGATTTCCATGGAGGAAAAAATGGCGTGCGGTATCGGTGCGTGTCTTGCATGCGTATGTAAGAGTAAAGAGGTGGATCATCATTCGCATGTACATAATAAACGTGTCTGCAAGGATGGACCTGTATTTAATGCATTGGAGGTGGAACTGTAATGAATACAAGTGTGAATATAGCAGGCGTTGAATTTAAAAATCCTGTTATGGAGGCATCAGGTACCTTCGGGTCAGGTATGGAATACAGTGAGTTTGTGGATTTAAGCAGGCTTGGAGCGGTAGTTACAAAGGGCGTGGCAAATGTGCCGTGGCCGGGAAATCCTACACCGCGTATTGCGGAGGTTTACGGCGGAATGTTAAATGCCATTGGACTTCAAAATCCCGGTATTGATGTTTTCTGTGAGAGAGATATTCCGTTTCTGAAAAAATATGATACGAAAATTATTGTAAATGTGTGCGGAAAGACTACGGAGGATTACTGCGCCGTGGTAGAACGTCTTGCAAATGAACCTATTGACATGATGGAGATTAATATTTCATGCCCGAACGTCAAGGAGGGCGGTATTGCTTTCGGACAGGATCCAAAAGCGGTGGAGGCCATCACAAGAGAAGTAAAGAAATATGCAAAACAGCCTGTTATAATGAAATTAAGTCCTAATGTTACAGACATAACCGTTATGGCAAAGGCAGCAGAAGCGGGCGGTGCTGATGCACTTTCGCTTATAAATACCATTACAGGCATGAAGATAGATATTCACAGACGTAAATTTGCTATTGCAAACAAGACCGGCGGTATGTCAGGTCCTGCCGTTAAACCTGTGGCTGTGAGAATGGTTTATCAGGTAGCAAATGCGGTAAATCTTCCTATCATTGGAATGGGAGGTATATGCAATGGTGAAGATGCCATTGAGTTTATAATGGCGGGAGCTACAGCCGTGTCTGTGGGAACCGCAAACTTTATGAACCCTACCGCTACCATTGACACGGTTTCCGGTATTGAGTCATATATGAAAAAATATGGTATAGAAGACATTAACGAGCTTGTAGGACTCGCAAAGGAATTTTGAGGTACCACTTATGGATAAAATATGGCGATTTTTTGAAAATCTCAATGAATATGTTTATGCTGTCGATGTGGATAGTCATCAGATTGTTTATCTGAACAAAAAGACAAGGGAGAGCTTTGGCATTCATTCTCTGGATGATACTGCCGGAAAAAAATGCTATGAGATACTTCAGAGGAACAGTGCACCATGTGCATTTTGCAATAGTGATGAACTTAAGGAAGGCTATTTTAAAGAGTGGGAATATTACAGCCCGATACTTAATAAATACCTTGCATTAAAGGATACTATTATAATGGATGGCGGAAAGCGTTATCTGCTGGAGATGGCCGTTGATGTAAGTGCACAGAAAAGTCAGAGTGATAAGCTTGAAAGCTATATGAATCTTGAAGCACTGGCAAATCAGGGGCTGAGGATTGCACTTCAGGCACCGACGCCAAGTAAGTCAATCGATATAATTCTGGAATATCTGGGAAAAGCATTAAAAGGCGAAAGAACATATATTTTTGAGAAAAACAGTAGCGGAAGAGACGATAACACCTTTGAATGGGTGGCAAACGGAGTCACTCCGGAAAAGGACAATCTGCAGAATCTTCCTCAGGAGATATGTGCAAACTGGTACAGAAATTTTGGTGAGGACAGGAACATAATTATCGAGGATTTGGAGGATATACGTGAGAGTGACCCGCTTCAATATGATAATCTCAAGCGACAGAGTATCCATTCACTTGTAGTTATACCACTTTATGACGACAAAAAAATCATTGGATTCTATGGTGTTGACAATCCTCACGGTGAATCTTTTGATTATGCACAGGATATGCTTAAAATTATGGGATATTTCATAGTTTCATGCCTGAGAAGACGTGACCTTGTAACACAGCTTCAGAATATGAGTTACTGTGACCAGCTGACGGGATTTGGAAACAGATTTGCCATGGACAGGTATGTGGCAAAAATGAACCCTGAAGAATGTGTAGGTGCCGTGTACTGTGATATAACAGGTCTGAAAGAGGTAAATGACACGGAAGGACATGAGGCAGGTGACAAACTTATAATTCGTGCCTGTGAGTGCTTAAAGAGAGTATTTGGCAGTTACGGATTGTTCCGAATCGGTGGTGATGAACTTTTGGTGTTGTGTCCCGATATAGATGAGAAATCGCTGTACAAAAAAATAGAAGAACTTAAGAAGGATATGGTGGATAACTGGGTTGTCATGGCTGTGGGTGCTGTTTGGATGAAAGACGGAAAAGCCGGTTTGGACAGACTTTTGTCCGAATCGGAAAAGCTTATGTATGAAGATAAGGCTTCGTACTATAAGTCAATAGGTGTTGATAGAAGAAGGTAAAAAGAATTTGGATTTAAATGGTGTAGAAGCCCATGTGCTTGCCGGGTGGCAGGTGCATGGGCTTTTTCAAAAGTATAAAAAATTTAAAGTTTCGAAAGCGGCGGTGAAGACAAGTTTTTTGTGGTTCACCGCCGTTTTAGTGATTGATTTTTTGAAAAATGCACAAAGTATTAGTTTTTGCAATAGATTGTGCAGTTTTCGAAATGACATAATGCTCGAAATACCTTGCATAATGGTAGGCAATGCCGTATACTATATATAGAGAGAAATGAGTGGAGGTAATTATCGTGGAAGTAAGAGAATTACGTTTACAAACAGGATTAAGTCAGAGCAAATTTGCCAAAATGTTTGATGTTCCTGTTTCTACTTTGAAAGATTGGGAACAGGAAAGAAGAAACCCTCCGGCATACGTTATAAATATGATGAGAACAATCTTACAGTATAAAGGAATGCTTATCAGCCAAAGTTATGTGGAAGCATGTGATGCGAGAAGAAAGAGTGTGGAAAATGCTATGGCAATTATGTTAAGTGCTACAAATGGTCCGGATGAATTGTTTTTGGAGGTTTTGGATTCCTATATCTTTGGCAAAATAACATTGGAAGAAATGGAAGTCAGAATTGACAGATTTGAGTATTTGGGGGCGTAATATATGAGTGGTGGAAAGAATTGTTACCCTGAAAGTGATGTTCTTATCAATAAATATAACATTCGTGAAAAGGAACTTTTAGAAAAATTTGAAATACAGAAAGTATTTGCGAAGCTGTTGGGGTTGGATGTGAAGCCTGCAAGGATTGCCTATACTTATGATGTGGAGCACATGGTATCCATCCACAAGTATTTATTTGGGGATATTTATGAATGGGCAGGAACATTCCGGAAAGAGAATTTGTACAAGAGTGAGCGTGTTTTGTCCGGTGGTTCCGCAGAGTATGCAGACTACCACGAGATAGAGAATCGCTTAAAGAGATTATTGCAACAATATGCAGATTTAGATTGGGCGAAGACTGCGAAGAAGGGAGATGTGGTTGCTGATTTTTTGTTGGCATTATGGAGTATTCATCCTTTCAGAGAAGGAAATACCAGAACGTGCATTACATTTCTGTGGCATTATTTAAAGGGAAAAGGTGTAGATTTTCAAGTGGCACTGCTGCGGAATAATCCGATGTATGTGAGGGATTCGTTGGTTATGGCGAATTATGACCAAAAAGAATATTTAAGAAGGATTATTTCGCATGCATTGCAAGGCGAGGCACTTGAGTATGAGTATTCTGTGAATGAGGATCAGGCAGGAGAGCAATATAAAATTGCGAAAGCGGACTATGAAGCATTTAGAGAGAAGTATTCGATAAAGAAGGATTAGTGAGTGGATAAAACATTGTGGAAAAAAGAAATTCTTTAATTGAAAAGCTACTACTGATTATTCATAACGTCACGTTGAAATGGTTGTAAACGCACCAAAACGAGTACATCGTCACGCTGAAATGGTTGAAAAATTCAAGGTTTTATGGTAGTATAGATGAGATATTTGATGTTTCCTTATCTAAGCTACAGCCTGGAAAGGAGGCACAAATGGGGAAATCCCTTAATGGTAAAGAGCAGGAGGTTTTAAACAAATGGAACAGTACAAGCAGGAATTTATTGAATTCTTGGCTGTCCCATTTTAGAGACTCTCCCAAACCTCGAAAAATGCCGTATTTACGCCACTTACAGCACTTTTACAGAAATCGCAAAAGTATCGTAACTTATCGTAAAAGTGTGTAGTTTATCATAAAAAGTGTGTAGTAAAGTGTGTAGTACAAACGAATAGGAATCATCAGATGAGGATGACAAAAGTATAAGTCCATGTACTTGTAGAAATGCAGGTATGTGGGCTCTTTTTATTATCAAAAATTCAAATGGATTATGGAAGGAGAGTTAAGATTATGAGTAATGAAATTTCAATGTTTGAGAAGTTGGGCGGTACTTATACAGAGGTGGATGGTATTTGGTATCCGAATATCGGTATGGATGATACTGATACGAAATTCGATACGGATTCGTTTGTAGCAGCCGCCGATATCGGAAAATACGGTCATCTGTGGATTTCTTATATGAAGGAAAACCACTCTGACAGGTATCGTCACCATGTCAGAATGGGACAGCTTCATATTAAGGCAAAGGAAGTGAATGAGGAGGCTTATGAGATGTTAGATAGGATTGTAGAGAAGTATCTGGTGAAGCATAAGCCAAAGGATGCACATTCCACTATGGAAATGTGGAAAATAAGAGAGCAGGCAAAACAGCTTGCGGAGGAGGTTATTTATGGAGAGATTGTTTACAAGTATCACTAATGCAGGTCAGACTGCAACACAGAACAAAAATAATATGCAGACCGGTTATTATGCCGGAGAAAGAGAGGATTTTATGAGAGAAAATTTATCTATGACGGAAACAACTATGGCGCCTGTTAAAATTGCACTGGATCACGGCTGGAGATCCATTAAGGGAGAGCATACTTTTATGGAGACTTCTATAGCTCCGGTGGATTATGAACCTCTTACCAAGAACGGACTTTTGGAGTATAAGGGTAGAAAGTATATCGTAGGACAGGGCAGACTTGGAAAGCAGGCAACCAAGACAGAGAATGAGAATTATTTTCTGCTGACCCTTGCAGGGATTGCCAAGGAATTGCAGTATCAGGGTAAGACAGCGGCTTCCCATGTGGAATTATATGCAGGTGTACCTCTTACTCTGTTTGGTGCGGAGCGTAAGGAGTTCCGTGATTATCTGTGGCATAAGGAGCGTATTTCTTTTACCTTTGAGGGAGTGCATTATTCTTTCTTCATGGATAAGGTAAAGATTTATGCCCAGTGTTATGCAGCTATTGCGAACCGTATGGGAGACATGGACAGACTTCGCTGTGTGGACTTGGGTTCTTGGACCTTGGATATATTAAGCGTCCGTGACAGAATTCCCATGGATAAGGATGCCTGTACCTATGAGCTTGGACTGATTACCACCATTGAGCGTATCAAAAAGGATGCCCTTCCCAAGTTAAAGTGTGAAATTCCGGAGGATGACATTGTTGATGTTATCCGTGGAAAGCAGTCCAATGTAAATGCTGACTTTATCCCTTTTATTGAGAAGGGCTTACAGCAGTATGCAGACGAGGTGGAAGCGAAGCTTCGGGAGATTAAGGTGGATTTACTGCATGAGAATATTGTGTATGTGGGCGGTGGTGCCTGTGTGATGAAGCGTTTTGGCAGAACGCAGGGCAGAAACATCCAGTATGTAACGGATGTGAAAGCCAATGCCATCGGCTACCGTTATCTTGCAGAAAATCTGGGATAGGAGGCTCTTATGGGAAATGCAATATCTTTTCGGTTGAATCCGAAATCTGAAAATGACAGAAAAATTCTTGCGTGGCTGGAGGCGAAATCCAGCCAGCCGGGATATCTGAATCAGACAGAGCTTATCAAGCAGGCTTTGCTTTCTGCTATGGAAAGTGAGCAAAGGGGTATTCGGGAAAAGGAAATTACAGAATGGATGGAGCAGGCAATCAAAAGCATGGCAGAGGAATTTACCAAGGTGGTGCAGGAGTCCTCACAGAATGTGGCTAACAATATGTTTGCCGGAGTTCTGGGGGCAATGGCACAGCAGATGAATATGGGAGTTGTTCCTATGGCTCCGATGCAGATGGCTGGTGTGGTTCCTAATGGTATGGCGGTTGCTGTGCAGAATATGATGTCGAATAATATGCCAGCTACTGTAACAACTAATGTGCCGGAGCCAACAGTTCCCGATAATGAGCTTGCCGCAGATACTTCCAAAGCTATGGATAGTGCCACAAAAAATATGCTTGGAAGCTTGTTTGATATGGATGATGAGTAAGAAAATGAAATATCACAGTATGACGGACTGTCTTACAAAAAGGTGCCTTGTATGAGGAATACACCTTATCTGTAAGACAGTTCTTTTTATTTGGAAAAAGCTGTGATACGAAATTCTTACGAAGGCAGCCAAGCCTTTGGCAAAAAATAAAGTCTGCTTGCAGTCTTTATTTTTTTGACCATAAGGCGGAAGAAGCTGGGGCTTGGGGATGCTAAATCCCCAACAAGTTCCTGCCCGTGTATATACAGGGCGGAACTTGCTCTACTTTATGCGACGTATCCGGAGCCTATGCCGACTTAGGTCGGCACGCATCAGCGATAGGAAGATTTCTTATGGAAAATGATGCGAGGGCTTACGCAGGATTTCTTATGAGGAATGTGATTAGCAGATTTCTGTAAGACAGGTGTATGACACATTTCCATATATTCGGCGAGCAGATATAACGAGCCGCAACAGACTTCTAAAGGAAATATCCGTGAGTGCAACGAACGTATTGGTGAGCGACCTTAGGGGAGCGAGGCTATGCACGGGAGGGGAGATGCAGAATTTGCATCGGCGAAAACCATCTGCCGTATCCGGCAGTTTAATTATTCTATTGGAGTAGCAATTAAAAATTTATATTTTGTAGGTACGAGGGAGCAGGTATTTATTTACCTGCTTTTTTGTGTATCGGAATGGAGGAATTTATGAGAAATACAGATAAAAAGAAAGAGAATATGGTTCTGATGTCCATGCGTATTTCGGCAGAGGATAAGGAAGAGATTGAAGCGAAGGCAAGAAAGACCGGGCTTAGCACTTCGGAATATATCAGACGGTGTGCATTGGGAAGAAAGCTTCCTTGTTATGGTGATACCAGTCTGCTGAAGGAGTATTCCATGCAGCTTGGAAAGATTGGTTCTAACCTAAACCAGATAGCAAAGCACTTAAATGGTGGCGGAGATTTTTACAGCATTTATTATGAACTGAAGGAAGCCATAAGGGAGCTGCTTAATTTGAAATTTAAAATACTTCCGGCATTGGAAGATGTTGCCTGTGGAAAGAAACGCAGGCGTAAGAGAAATAAGGAGGGCGAAAAGTAATGGCGATTTTGAAGCATATTTCAGTGAAAAACAGATTTTATTCCTCGGCGGTGGAGTACCTTACCTGCCAGTTTGATGAATATACCAATAAGCCCATATTGGATGAAAAAGGCAGAATACAGGAGCGCGAGAATTATCTGATATCAGGTGTAAACTGTGATGTGGATAGCTTTGGTGCGGAATGCATCGAGGTCAATCGTCTGTATGGCAAGAATAATTCCGTAAAGGATGTAAAGGCACATCACTATATCATCAGCTTTGAGCCAAATGATCCCATTACCATGGAGCAGGCATTGGAATTTGGTAAGCAGTGGTTGGAGGTGTTTGCACAGGGGCATCAGGCAGTAGTGGCAGTGCATCCCGACGGTCATAATGGCAGTCAGAATATGCACGTTCACATGGTTATCAATTCCGTCAGAAAGTATGCCGGAAAGCAGAGCAGGTGGCATGAGAAGCCCTGTGAATGGAAACAGGGCTGTAAGCACAAGAGCACCGGGAAGATGATGTTTCATGCGAAGAAGTGGGTAATGGAGAAGTGTATTCGTTTGGGCTTTGGGCAGGTGGATTTACTAGCTAAGAAGCATACGGATAATTACTGGGTGGAAAAGCGTCTGATGAATCAAAATGCCAAGGATGGTGTGGGCATTACTTCCAACCGAGAGCTGATTCGGGATACCATAGACAAGCTGTTGCCTTTCGTGGATTCTTTAGAGCAGTTGGTGGAATGTCTGCAATTTATGTATAACTGGAAGATTCGTGTTACGAATAAAACAGTGACATTTTCCACGTCGGATATGAAGCAGGGTATTCGAGGAAATAAGTTGGGAGAAGGTTATGGAAAAGCAGATCTTGTAGAACGAATTACCAAGGTTGTGGCAGAGCGTAATGCAGAAAAGGAAGCCCGTAGAATTGCAGAGGAAAAAGCAAGAGTGAAAGCTGTGGCACTTGCCCGTGAAGAAGCTGCAAGGAAGCAAAAACAGCTACAGGAAGAACGGAAACAGAGAGAACTTCTTGCACGGAAAAGAAAACTGGTATTTGACAGAAATCGTATTTGGCAGGAATACTGTGGCGAAGAACTTGCAAGAGAGGATTGGAATAAAGATTATGTGGATTATCTGCAATCACAGTTTATAAATGCAAATGATGCAGCTGGATTCACAGAAGAAGAGCTTACCACTCCGATTATGACCAGGGAAGAATTTGAGGGACAGCAGGCAGTAAAACTGCATCGTGAAAAAGCTTCCAGAGCAGGAGCACTTTGGGATGATGCATTAAAAGGGATTTCCAGTGCTACCCATAAATGGAAGTGGGAGTATATGGATTATCTGGAAGGTATCAAATACAGAGATACAGCAGATGCAACTTTGGAGGAGGCAAAGGAAGAGGTTATGTCGTATGAGGAATTTGCGGAATTAAGGGAGAAAGAAAAAGAGATACAGGAGCTGATTTCTGAGACTGTAGAGATTCAGACTGATTCAGTAGATGAGCCACAGACTACTGTAGTATCAGAAGAAGCAGAGACTGATATTTTTGAGATAGAAAAAACAGTACTAGAAGATGTAGTGATTGTTCATGAGGTAATTGATTATACCAGGCTGTCTATCGAAGAGCGTGCTTCACTTTTGCCTGCGCCTACAGATGATTATACAACAGAATATAATGCTTACTGTCAGCGTATGGGATATACGGCAGAAAAGATGAAGAGCATCTGTTATAAGATGACTATATATGATGAATTTATGGAGGAATATCAGTATCGTAGGAAGTATTATGGCGTAAGGGATGATTCTAGGAGTGTAGCTGTTTCTGAAAAGAATAGGGGAACAAGGTAATAACTCGGTAAGGAGAAGTGTGTTGTTGATTTAATGGCGAACTGATATATATTGACAGTTCGCCCAATGCTACAAAAGTCTAAAAAATACAAGTAGAACACAACCTGATTTCATGGTATAATGAGGGGAAAAATTTTTGATTTCTCTTATGATAGAAAAGAAAAACATGTAGTATAATGTTAAAGACTGTACGAAATATAAAATCTAAAAAAAGGATGATACCACTTGAATAATAAATACATAAAAACAGCAGTGATTATAATACCTATCCTCATGGCAGCCATCTGCCTGACTTTTGCAGTAAGAAATGATAATCAGGCAAGTATGCCTATTCCTATGAGTCTTACTTTTACAGGAGAATACAGTTATGATGGAGACAATTGGTATCCATACAATAAAGACAGCGATATGTCTGCACTGGACGGAGATGTTATAGTAAAAGGGCATTTTGATGTGGAGATATCAGAAGGAGCAATAATAAATTTCTACTGTAATCATATCGGGGTAAGTATGTATGTGAATGAGGAGCAAGTGTATATGGATGCTCCAACAGAGATTAGGAACTACGGAATAGACTTAATGCCTTCCATGTGTGGAAAACGATGGGAACAGATACTTTGCCCTACAATTACTGTAGAGGATAAGTTAGAGTTTCATTTTATTAATTATCATAAATACGGAAATAAAGGGGCATATAAAGAACTTTTGTCCACATGCCTTCTTGCTCCTTTAGATAAAACAGTATTGGAGACTTATTTAAAACCATATATCAATCCATTTGAGATGATGGGAACAGCATTTTTGATTGTTGGTATAATGTTGCTAGGCTCTTCTGCTTATGCAACCGTTATGAAAAGCAAAATGGCAGGACGTTTGTTCAAAATAGGAATAATGATATTGTTCG